>NZ_AUBQ01000005.1:300000-408468 GCF_000429325.1 Fundidesulfovibrio putealis DSM 16056 | reverse complement strand
GAAATCGGCCTGTTTCATGTCTAACATATTGAAATCATGGTGCCCGAGGCCGGACTCGAACCGGCACGACCCTTTCGGATCAAGGGATTTTAAGTCCCTGGTGTCTACCAATTCCACCACTCGGGCGTGTGGGAAGACGGTACTTCTAGCCTTGCCCGGCTGGCTCGTCAATCGAGGGGCCGTTTTGCCGGGCTGCGTCCGTTCGCCCCTCTCGCCTCTTGGCCCTTTGCCCTCGTGCTGATATGGGATGCCCCATGCACGATCAACTCAATGGGCGCACACGCCTCGTGGTTCTCGGCCTGGACGGACTGCCCTTCTCTCTCGCGCAATCGCTCTGCCGTGACGGCTCACTGCCCAATCTGGCGACGCTGGCCCTCTCCTCCAACGCCCGCGCCATCCGCGCCGAACTGCCCGAGCTGTCCCCGGTGAACTGGGCTTCGTTCGTCACCGGCAAGAACCCCGGCGGGCACGGCGTGTTCGGGTTCTCGCAGATCGATCCGGCCAGCTACGCCCAGTCGCTGGTGGACTCCTCGGCCATCAAGGCCTCCTCGATTTTCGAGCGCATGGGCGAGAAGGGCCTGACCTCCAAGGTGCTGAACCTGCCCGGAGCCTACCCGGCCAAGCCCATCCCCGGCATGATGGTGGCCGGGTTCGTGGCGCACGACCTGCAAAAGGCCGTACATCCGCCCTTCCTGGCGGGAATCCTGGCCGGCGAGGGCTACGTGCTGGAGGCCGACACCACGCGCGGCGCAAAAGACCCGGACTATCTGCTCTCCCAGGTGCGGGCCACGCTTCGCTCGCGCGCAAGAGCCCTGGAACTCTTCTGGCCGGACCTCTCCTGGGACCTGTTCATGCTGGTGCTCACCGAGACGGACCGGCTGTTCCATTTCTTCTATCCCGCCGTGGCCAATCCGCAGCACGCCCTGCACGGGGCCTTCATGGAGTTTTTGGCGGAGTGGGACCGCGTGATCGGCCTGGTGCTGGAGCGGTTTGACGCACTGAAAGGCCCCAAACGCCTCATCGTGCTGGCCGACCACGGCTTCACCGAGTGCATAACCGAAGTGGACCTGAACGTGTGGCTCATGTCCCAGGGTATCCTGACGCTGAAGGACCGGGGGACCAACGAGTACGACAGCCAGGCCATCGCCCCGCACGAGTCCGCAGCCTTCGCCCTGGACCCGGGCCGCATCTTCATAAACGTCAAGGAACGCTTCGCGCGCGGCGTCTTCCACCAGTACATCGCCGACAAGTTGAAAGACGAGCTGAAGGCCTCGCTGATGGAACTCAGCCATGAGGGCAAGCCCATCATGGCCGCCGTGCACGATCCGCGCGAGATCTACTCCGGCCCCTTCACCTTCAAGGCTCCTGACCTGATCTGCGAGGCGCGCCCCGGCTACGCCCTGACCGGCAAGTTCGACCGGCTCCAGCTCTGCGGCCTGCACGGACGCTTTGGGGTGCACACGGCTGGCGACGCCTTCTATTACGACTCGCAGGGCAGCTCGCCCGCCACGGTCAGCGAGGCCGGACGCGAGATGTTCACGTATTTCGGGCTGGAGGCGTAAGAACGCCATGCCCATAGACTTCAAGAGCCAGCTGAACCCGGCCCAGCTCGAGGCCGTGATGGCCACCGACGGGCCGGTGCTGGTCATCGCCGGAGCCGGTTCCGGCAAGACGCGCACCCTGGTGCATCGCCTCGCCCGGCTGGTGAGCCTGGGCGTTGAGCCCTCCTCCATCCTGCTGCTCACCTTCACCCGCAAGGCCGCCACGGAAATGCTCCACCGCGCCGAAAAGCTCCTGGGCATGGCCCTGGGCGGCGTGCAGGGCGGCACGTTCCACGCCTTCTCCTTCGCCACGCTCAGGCGTTATCCCCAGGCCGTGGGTTATCCCGGATCGCTGACCATCATGGACCGGGGCGACGCGGAAGACGTCATGGGGCTGGTGATGGGCGAGAAGGGCCTGGGCAAGGGCGACAAGAGCTTCCCCAAGAAGGGCTTCGTGCTGGAGCTCATCGGCAAGTCCCGCAATAAAGAATTGTCCATCCACGAGGTGCTCTCGCGCGAGTCCTACCAGCTCCTGCCCCACGCCTCGGCCCTGGAGCAGCTGGCCGAGGGCTACGAGGAATACAAGCGCAACCACGGCCTGCTGGACTACGACGACATGCTCTTCACCCTGGAGCGCGTGCTGGTGGAGAACCCGGAGCTGCTGGAGGCGCTTCGCGCCCGCCACCGCTACATCATGGTGGACGAATACCAGGACACCAACATGGTGCAGGCGCGCCTGGTGAAGCTCCTGGCGGGCGAGGCGGGCAACGTGATGGCTGTCGGCGACGACGCCCAGTCCATCTACGCCTTCCGTGGGGCCAACGTGGAGAACATTTTGTCCTTCCCCCGCATCTACGAGGGCACGCGCGTGGTGCGCCTGGAGCAGAACTACCGCTCCACCCAGCCCATCCTGGACCTGACCAACTCCATCCTGAGCCAGGCCAAGGACCGCTTCGAGAAGAACCTCTTCACCGACCGCACCGAAGGCCCACTGCCCGAGATCGTCAAGGCCTACTCCGACCAGACCCAGGCCAAGCTGGCCGCCGACCGCATCCGCGAGCTGCGAAAGCGCTACATGGCCTGCGAGATCGCGGTGCTGTTTCGGGCCGGGTACCAGTCCTACGCGCTGGAGCTGGCGCTGAACAAGGAAGGCATCGCCTTCCAGAAGTACGGGGGCCTGCGCTTCTCCGAGGCCGCCCACGTCAAGGACGCCGTGGCCTACCTGCGCGTCCTGCACAACCCGCGCGACGCCGTGGCCTGGAAGCGCGTGCTCACCCTGGTGGACAAGATCGGCGAGAAGACCGCCATGAAGATCGCCGCCGCCGTGCGCGACAACGATCAAGGCGTGTTGGCCGCCCAGCGCAAAAAGAACCCCGGCCTGGAGGCCCTGTTCGCGTTCCTCGAAGACCTGCGCGCCGATCCGGGCGGGCCTGCCGCCCTGCTGGACCGGGCCGTGACCTTCTACACGCCCACGCTCACGCATCTGCACCCCGAGGACTTTCCGCGCCGCCTGGCGGGACTTGAGCAGCTGGGGCAGATCGCCGCCACCTACGCCCACATGGAGCAGTTCCTGGCCGACCTGGCCCTGGAGAACCCGGCGGAGGAGCAGAAAGGCGTCCGGGAGGACGCGGTGGTGCTCTCCACCGTGCACTCGGCCAAGGGGTTGGAGTGGCCCGCCGTGCTGCTTCTGGATCTGGTGGACGACCGCTTCCCCTCGCGCCACGCCCTGGCCCGGCCCGAAGATCTGGAGGAGGAACGGCGGCTTCTGTACGTGGCCTGCACCCGCGCCAAGGACGAACTGACGCTCTTCGTGCCCGGCACCATCTACAACCGCGCCGGGGGCGGCTCCCAGCCCGCCATGCCCAGCATCTTCGTGCGCGAACTGCCGCGCGCCCTGTATTCGGAGCTGCGCGAGACCTTCTCGGGCAGCCTGACCGCCGCGTCGGCGTCTTCGAGCTCGTCTTTCGGATCGTCCAGCGGAAACTGCGGCTGCGGCTCCCCGACGCGCTTCGAATCACCAAGGCGGACAACGTCGTTACACGCGCCCATCCCGGAACCTGAAGCCCGCTCGGCCCTGGCCTCCTCGCCCTCGGCAATGGGCGACGGCCCCCTGGGCTTCTGCCAGCACCGCATCTTCGGGCGCGGCAAGGTGGTGGCCCGCCTGGACGACGGCAAATGCAGGGTGAACTTCCCGGGGTTCGGCATGAAGGTCATCCTGAGCGAATACCTGGAGATGGAGCCATGAGCCACCTGAGCATCCCGAATCAACCGTCCGCCCCCAAGGCTACGAGGCAGGGAGAAGCGCCGTGAGCGTCCGGGCCAAGCTGTTCCTGCTGCTCCTGGCCCTCTCCGTCCTGCCTATTCTTTTTTTGCGCGTAAACGGCCACTTCGCGGTCAAGCACCTCACCCAGGACCTGATCGCCCGCAGCCAGCACACGCTGGTGGCCAAGGCCAAATCCCAGATGCTCACCATGGTGGAGGACCACGCCGAACTCTGGCGCCGCCAGGGGCTGCTGCTGGAGCAGACCCTGCGCTTGCAGGCCTCCGAGGTGGAGAAGGCCCTGGCCGCGCAGTCCACGCCTGATCTCTCCGTCCGGCTGGCCGAGGCCTACCGCAAATCCATGAGCATCCCGGTGCGGGAAACGGTCGGCCAGCTCACCGTGTTCGCGGACGGACGCCTGGAAGCTTCCGCCGAAGTGAAGCTCCCCAGGCGTTTCGACGGGCGCGAGGCCGCCTGGTACCAACTGGCCATGCGCGAGAACGGGGCCGTGTGGACCGCGCCGGTGATCGATCCGGTCACGCGGCGCATCGGGGTCACGCTGTCGGTTCCCGTGCGCGACGCCTCGGGGCAGGCCGTGGGCGTCACGGCGGTGATGGCCCCCCTGGCCATCGGCGGCATGAGCTCGGTGCACACCTCCAGCCTCTCGGATCGCCTGCGCACCTATCTGGTGGCCTACGACCACCCGGACTCAGCAGTGAAGGGGTTGCGGGTCATCGGGCGCACCGACCCCCAGGACGGCGGCGAAGCGCCCGAGGGCGGGCACGGCAAGGGGCGGCGCATGGGCATGATGGGCCTGGCCGAACCGGTGTGGCTCACCCCGGACGACCCGCAGGAGCTGCGCAACATCCTCGATGACCTGGGCAAAGGCATGAGCGAGGTCCGCCAGGCGGAGCTTGGCACCAAGGATTTCATCTGGGCCTACGCTCCCGTGGGCGTGAAGGGCATGGCCCTGGTGCTCTCCGCGCCCAAGACAGACGTGGCCGCCGACGCCGTCCGGGCCTCCGAGTACATCAAGGAACGCGTCCAGACCCAGATGGGCCAGACGCTGGTCATGTTCCTGGCGGCGCTGGCGGTGGTCGGCGTGGCCGCGCTTTTCGTGTCGCGCTCGTTCACCCGCCCCCTCTCGGACCTGGCCGACATGGCCGACCGCCTGGGCGAGGGCGACTTCTCCGTGCGCGTCACGCCATCGGGCGGGCGCGAGTTCATGGAACTGGGCAAGGTCTTCAACGAGATGGTCCCGGAGATTGAGGAAAGCACGCGCCTGAAGCAGGCCATGGTCCTGGCCCGCGAGGTGCACCAGCGGCTCATACCGGACGAGATGCCCGCCCTGGCAGGGCTCGATCTGGCAGCCGTGAGCATCCCCTGCCAGGAGACCGGGGGCGACTCCTTCGACGTGATCCCCGCCGCCCACGACAACCCCGACCGCACCGCCCTGCTGGTGGGGGACGTCACCGGACACGGCCTGGACGCGGCGCTCCTGATGGCCACGGCGCGGGCCTATCTGCGCATGCGGGTGCGCCAGCCCGGCACGCCCGCCCAGGTGATAACCGACGTGAACCGCTTCCTGTCCCTGGATACGGGCGACACGGGCCGGTTCATGACGCTCTTCTACCTGGAGGCCAACCCGCGATCAAACATCATGCGCTGGGTGCGCGCCGGGCACGACCCGGCCATCCTCTACCGCGCCGCCACGGACGACTTCCAGGAGCTGGGCGGGCCGGGAATCCCGCTGGGCGTCCTTGACGACCGGACCTTCCAGGAGAACTCGCAGCCCATGCCGCAATGCGGCGACGTGCTGCTCATCGGCTCCGACGGCCTGTGGGAGGCGCGCGGGCCGGACGGCTCCATGTTCGGCAAGGAGCGCGTGCGCGCCGTCCTGCGCGAACACGCCCCAAGCACCGCGCAGAACATCCTGGACACGCTGCTTGCCGCCTGGAACGACTTTCGCGGGGACGTCCCCGCCGAAGACGACGTGACCCTCATGGTGATAAAGACCGTCAAAACCGGAGACGCCTGATGCCTACGCTGGAAAAAGACGCGCGGTTTCTTTTCTGTCCCCTGCTGACCACGCCCGACGGCAAGCTGCGCTTCTGCCAGGGCGCTCAGTGCATGATGTGGCGCTGGATGGGCGAGGAGGACGGCGAGAGCGCCCCCGGCTTCTGCGGGCTGGCCAGCGCCCCGGTGAGCGCCGCGCGCCTGTCGCGCACGGGGGGCTTCCTGAACGCGGCCCCGCCGAAAGATTCCGGCAATCCCTTCGGCTAGCGGGGCCTTCGTCGGGCAAAGTCCTGCCTTGAAATGAAACGTGACGCCCGTCTGGGTCCTGATCGGGATACTTCAGGTCCCGTTTTGACACCATCCGGGTGAACATGTATGTGCGCGCGGGTTGGAGTAACCATGCGCGCGCTCATCATAGACGACGATCCGTTCACACGCCTCTATTTCGAGGAAGTCCTCGCCCCCCACGCCAGCACCATCTCGGCCGCCAGCGGGGCGGAGGGCCTGTGCGCGTTCGCCCAGGCCATCGAGGAGGAGAAACCCTTCGACGCCGTGCTGGTGGACATCTGCATGCCCGGCATGGACGGCCACCAGACCCTGCAGAAGCTGCGCAACCTGGAGCGCGAGGCCGGGGTCCGGGGGGAAGCCGAGGCCGCCGTGGTCATGGTCTCGGCCCTCAGCGACTCGCGAAACGTGAACCGGGCCTTTTTCCAGGGAGGAGCCATGAGCTTCCTCACCAAGCCGGTCACACCCGATGTTTTGGTGGACGAACTGCGCAAGTTCGGCCTGATCTCCTGAAAAGCGTCATCATCCTTTTTCGTTCCGCAGTGGAGGGCGCCGTGCGCACCATCTTTCTGGCCATCCTGTTCGTCCTGTCCTTCTCGTCCGTGCCCGCCACCGCCGCCGAGGGCCTGCCTGCGCGCTTCGTGTATCTGCGTGACGTGGCCCCGGACATCGTCCAGGACATCCGCTACGCCGGGTGGCACAACTTCCTGGGCCGCCCGGTCAAAGGCTACGACGCCCCCGAGTGCATCCTCACCCTGGAAGCGGCCAATGCCCTCAAAGCCGTGCAGGAGGAACTGAACGCCTCGGGCTTCGGGCTCAAGGTCTACGACGGCTACCGCCCCAAGCGCGCCGTGGCCGACTTCGCGGCCTGGAGCAAGGCCATAAGCGACCAGATCGCCAAAAACGAGTTCTATCCCGCCGAGGACAAGAAAGACTTTTTCGACAAGGGCTACGTGGCCCTGAAATCGGGCCACTCGCGCGGCTCCACCGTGGACCTGACCATAATCCCCTGGCCGCCGCGCCCCGGCGAGTCCTACACGCCGGGCCAGGAGCTCAAGCCCTGCACCGCGCCCTACGACGTGCGCTTCAACGACGGCGCTTTGGACATGGGCACAGGGTTTGACTGCATGGACCCCAAATCAGCCCCGCTGTCGAACGACGTACCCCTGGTGGCCCGGCACAACAGGCTTCTGCTGCGCACCCTCATGGAAAAACACGGGTTTGCGCCCTACGAGGCCGAGTGGTGGCACTTCACACTGAAGAAGGAGCCCTTCCCGGACACCTATTTCGACTTCCCGGTGGCCGCGCCCGCCAAATAGGCCGCCCCCCCAAACGGCTCCGCCCGTTGCGGCCATCCCGCAGCGCGCACAACAACTCCAGCCCCCGGACGCCAGCCAATGGCGTCCGGGGGCTTTCTTTGCCTGCGCGCCTGATTCCCGCGCCCCCAAACATTTAAAACAAACGATTGACTAAGTTCCTGGCCGGGCATACCTGAGCGTCTCGCATCGTCAAGGAGACGCCATGACCGCCCGAACCGACCAGCGCACCCTGCGCGGCCAGCGCACCCGCGAACGCCTCATCGAGGAAGGCCTGCGCCTTTTCGCCCAAAAAGGCTTCGAGGGGGTCTCCATCCGCGAGCTGGCCACGGCCTGCGAGGCCAACTCCGCAGCCGTCAGCTTCCACTTCGGTGGCAAGGCTGGCCTCTACGCCGCCGTCATCGACCACGTGGCCGAGAGCCTGGCCGCCATCTACGCGGACACCCTGGCCCCGGCCAGCGGCCTTGCCCCCGAAGCGCCGCGCGAACAGGCCGCCCAGG
Source organism: Fundidesulfovibrio putealis DSM 16056 (assembly GCF_000429325.1). Classification (NCBI taxonomy): domain Bacteria; kingdom Pseudomonadati; phylum Thermodesulfobacteriota; class Desulfovibrionia; order Desulfovibrionales; family Desulfovibrionaceae; genus Fundidesulfovibrio; species Fundidesulfovibrio putealis. The sequence goes on along the minus strand of NZ_AUBQ01000005.1, from coordinate 400,550 downwards.
CCGCCGGGGACATGCTCACCCGGCTGGTGACCAAGGTCCTCACCGTCAAACGATCACTCTGGATGAGCCTGCTCATCCAGCGGGAAATGGTCGCCCCGAGCGAGGCCTTCGAGCGCATCTACGCCCAGGCAATCCTCCCCGTGGTGGAGGCCTACGCCCGCGTTATCGCCCAGGCCACGGGCCGCGAGGAGCACAGCCTGGAGGCCCGCACCCTGGCCTTTGGCCTCTTCGCCATGGTCAGCGCCCTGTCCAGGAGCCGCACGGCCTTCCTGCAGTGGACCGGCCTTGAAACCTACACCCCGGATAACGCGGCGCAGATCGCCCGCATCGTCTCGCAATTCGCCCTGCACGGCGTCACCGGCCAGGAGCCCGCAGACCAATGAGCCATCCGTCAGGCGGCCCCCGCCTCTTCTCCTTCGAGTTCGTGACCCTGTGCCTGCTGGTGTTCTTTATCTACTGCAACACCACGGTGTTCTACAGCCTGGACGTGTACCTGGGGATGCTTGGCATCGGGCAGGAGTGGCGCGGATTCCTCATCGGCGCGTCCTCGCTGTCCACCATCGCCTTTTTCCTGGTGCTGAGCCCCCTCATGACCGTGCGCCGCGCCCCGCCCTGCGCCTGCGCCGGGGCGGTTGTGCTCATGATCTGCGGCTACTGCTACCTGCGCGCCGCTTCGCCCATGGAGATACTGGCGCTTCGCCTGGGCAACGGCCTGGGGTTCTCGCTCATGCTCACCTCGGCAACCACGCTGTTCGTGCGCATCATCCCGCCGGGGCTGTCGGGGAGGGCCTTCGGCCTGTATTCCCTGGCCGGACTCCTGCCCTTCTGCGTGGTCCCTGCGGCCTTCGACCCCTTCACACGCAATCTGGAGCAGATGGCGCAGGGCTACATGCTCATGTCGCTGTCGCTTCTGCCCGCGCTGGTGCTGATGCTCACGGTGGGGCGGCGCATCGCCGGGAAGGTCGCGGCGCGCGAAGCCGCAGCAAACCAGGATGCCCTGGGGACGACGGGCTCTCCCGGAGCTGTCCAGACGGATGATCGCCGGGATAGCGTCGTCACCTTCCGGGGCATGCTGCAAAACGCCGCCCTGCCCCCGGTGGCCATGATGCTGTGCATGACCACCCTGTACCTGATCATGTTCAGCACGGTGTTCTTTTTGACCAAAGCCTTCTTCCAGGCCCGGTCCATCGCCAACGTGGGCACGTTCTTCAGCATCCAGATGGGCTGCATCATGATCATACGGCTTCTGGCCATGAACCTGTTCGACAAGGTGCGCAAAACGCGCCTGATCATGCTGGCCTTCGCCCTGGCCGGGGCTGGCTGCGTGCTCACCGCAACGGCAGGCGGCCCCGTGCAGGCCTACGCCGCCGCCCTGGTGCTGGGCGCGGGCATGGGGGTCGGGTCCCCGATGCTCAACTCGCTCATGTTCTCCATCTCGCACAAGCGCTTCCAGGCCGTGAACACCAACCTGCTCAGCATGTTCCAGCAGATGGGCAACTTCCTGGGGCCTATACTCGGCGTCTGGGCCACGCAGCTTATGGGGGATGCGGGCTTTCTGGCAGCCGGAGCCGCAGCCAGCCTTGCGGCATTCATCCTGTGCGCGGTGTTCGCCCGGAAGGGATTCGACCAGCCCAGGAACGTCCCGGATTGATTATTAGAACATCCAAATATGCCGTGCCGCGCCAGATCTGCACCGAGGCCTGACAAATACCGTCCTGACTATTTACAAACGCCAAACAAAAGAGGATATGAATGTACACATGATTCAGATCGAGCCTAGGGAACTTTGCAAAGGATTATGCAATGGGTCAAGCGTCCGAAAACAGCACCAACCATACCATGGCCGTCCACATTTCGGACAACAGCCCGGATTTCAAAACGCTTTTTGAATCCTCCCCTGGCCTTTTCCTCGCTCTCGACAATACGCTGCGCATCGTGGCCGTAAGCGACGCATACCTCAACGCCACCAAGACCGTGCGCGAGGGCATCCTCGGCAAGGGCATCTTCGAGGTATTCCCGGACAACCCGGACGACCCTGCCACCGAGGGCGTGCGCAACCTGAACGCCTCGTTGCACCGCGTCCTGCAAACCCGCGCCCCGGACGCCATGCCGGTGCAGAAATACGACATCCGAAAGCCTGAAAACGAAGGCGGCGGCTTCGAGACCCGCTTCTGGAGCCCCCTCAACTCGCCGGTGCTGAATCCCGACGGCTCGCTGGCCTACATCATCCACCGGGTGGAGGACATCACCGACTTCGTCCAGGTCAAGCAGCGCGGAGTGGAACAGTCCCGCCTGACCCAGGAAATGCTCGCGCGGGAAACGCAGATGGAGGCCGAGATCTATTCACGCGCCAGGGAAGTCGCCGAGGCCAGCGCCAGCCTCAAGCAGGCCAACGAAGAGATCACCCGCCTGTATCAGAAAACGCGGGAGTTGGATGAGCTCAAGACCCAGTTCTTCGCCAACGTCAGCCACGAACTGCGCACGCCCCTGACCCTGATACTTGGCCCCATCGGCAGACTGTTGTCACTGCCGGACCTGCCGGAACACATCCACCACGACCTGGGCATGATGCAACGCAACGCCCGCCAACTCTACCGCCACGTGAGCGACCTGCTGGACGTCGCCAAAGTCGAGGCGGGACGAATGGATGTCCGCTACAGCGATGTGAACGCCGCCCATCTCGCATCCCTGACCGCCTCGCACTTCGAATCGCTCGCCCAGGACATGGGGATACGCTTCTACGTCCGCACGCCCCCGCAGCTAACGGCCCAGCTGGACGCCGAGAAATACCAGCGGATCATACTCAATCTGCTGTCCAACGCGTTCAAGTTCACTCCCCAGGGAGGGGAAATCGTCCTGAATCTGACCATGAAAGCCGACGTCCTCGTCCTGCGGGTGGAGGACAGCGGGCCAGGAGTGCCGCAGGGCATGCGCCAGGCCGTGTTCGAGCGGTTCAGGCAGGCCGAGGGCGACGCCTCCCGGAGGTTCGGCGGCACGGGACTTGGCCTGGCAATCTGCAAGGAATTCGCCGAATTGCATAAGGGGAGCATCGCCTACGGAGCCTCTCTCCTGGGCGGAGCCTCGTTTACGGTGTCCCTGCCGCTGGCCGCCCCGCCTGGGGCCGTCATCCAGCGCTCCACGGTCTTTCTCGATGATACGCTGACGCAACAGGCCGGGCATGAACAGACGACCGGCCCAGCGCCTGCGCAGGGCTGTTCCCCAGCAGTCCTGCCGGATGCGGGCCTCGTGCTCATCGTCGAGGACAACGCGGACATGAACGCCTTCATCCGGCAGTCCCTGGAGGCCAGATACCGCACCGCCAGCGCCTTCAACGGCCAGGAAGGGCTCGAAATGGCCCTGCGCCTGAAACCCGACCTCATCCTGACCGACATGATGATGCCCCTGGTGACCGGCGACCGGATGGTGCGCGAGATGAGGCTGCACCCGGAACTCGACGAGGTCCCCGTGATCATGCTCACGGCCAAGGCCGATGACGACGCCCGGCTCTCGCTGCTGCGCGAAGGCGTCCAGGACTACATCACCAAGCCCTTTTCGGTTCAGGAACTCCTGGCCAAGGCCGATAACCTGATAAAGAACAGCAAGCGCCACGCAGCCGTGCTGCGCGAGAACCAGAAGCGCTTCCAGGCCACCTTCGAACAGGCCGCCGTGGGCATCGCACACGTTGGGCTCGACGGGCGCTGGCTGATGGTGAACAACAAGCTGTGCAGCATCACAGGGTACTCGCCGGAGGAAATCCGGCTGCTGACCTTCCAGGACATCACCCACCCGGACGATCTCGACGCCGACCTGGCCTTGGTCGCGCAGGTGTTGTCCGGGGAAATCAAGACCTACTCCATCGATAAACGCTACGTCCGCAAGACCGGGGAACACGCATGGGTGTGCCTCACCGTGTCGCTTGTCCGGGACGACGCAGGGGAACCGCAGTATTTCATCTCGATGGTGGAGGACATCCAGGCCCGCAAGAACTCCGAAGAGGCCCTCCGGCGCTCGCTGGCCGAGAAGGAAACGTTGCTCAAGGAGATCCACCACAGGGTGAAGAACAACCTCCAGATCATCACCAGCCTGATCGCCCTGCAGTTCGACGACGCCTCCGGCCCCGAAGAGGCCGAACGCGCCGGACAGCTCTCCGCGCGCATCAGGTCCATGGCCCTCATCCACGAACAACTCTACAAGTCCGGGAGCCTGACCGCCATCGACATGGCCCCCTATATCGCCAGCCTGGTGGACAGCGTCACAGCCGCGTTCAGCACCCGGGTCGGCATGGTGGAAGCCCACGTCAACGCCGAGCCGGTCACCCTGGGAATCGACAGCGCCGTGCCCTGCGGCCTGCTGCTGAACGAACTGGTCACCAACGCCCTGAAGCACGCCTTCGCCGACGGGCGAAACGGCATGCTCGGAGTGTCCCTCTCCGCCAGCGACGGGCGGGCCGTGCTGGTGGTGCAGGACGACGGCCCCTGTTTCCCGGAGAGCCTGGACATGGACGAATCCCAGAACCTCGGCTTGCAGTTGGTCTCGGAACTCACCCGGCAGCTCAGGGGCGAGCTGCGCATGTCCTGCGCCCCGGGAGCCAGGATGGAGCTGAGCTTCCCCATCGGCAGCGCAGCCGAGGAGGCGCGGCTGGTCCCGAAAGCCTGACGCAGGGCGGCAGAGTCAGACGAGCGGGGGCTCTCAGGCCGTCGCGAGAACCGATGATCTCCACCCCGGCGCGCCGCTGGGGGATTAGGCTGGACACGCCCCGCGCACCATTCCCGTTGACATGCCCTTCCAGGAGTCGATATAAATATTCACAGACCGTCAGGCTGGATGACCATTGCTTGCCTGCGCGGCTTCGTTGCCACGCACGTTGAGCGACAATTAGGGCTGGCCGCAGGAATCCGGGCGGTTGTCCGGGCTTGTTCGTCTTTGAGGGCGAGAGAGGGAAATCTCGATTACTTCTTTGGAGTGCAGTGTGAGTATGTCTACGAAAGAGCCTTTCGTCTGGTGGTGGAACAAGAAGCGAGTGCGATATGGAAAACCAATCTTTTACAGACTGATTTTCGAGCTTGGGCTTGCCGCATTCAGCCTCATTGTGTCGTGTATCATTATCTATCTCATCAAGGCGGGGCAGCATGGCTAGACCGAGTATCATGGAGAGAGGAGATTTAATTGAGACGGCTGTATCTTTGACTATAATTCTCGGTTCGCATAAACTTGCGAAATGGGTGTACCACTTGGATGAATGTGTCATCTCCAAGGCATACAGGTGGATTCATGGATTTATTTGATTTTGTAAAAATCTGTGCCTACATTTTCACTTTTGTCTCATCATACTTTAACTTCATAGAACCGAACCTTGTGCTTTGCAGTATGCTGAAATGAGTATGGGGGAGTGAGAATCCTCCCCCTATCACTCCTTCAAGCTTATGGTATGGCGCGCCCAAGGCCGTTGTGAGAATCTGGCAGGTCGTCCAAATCTCCGTGATTTGAGGGACGAAATGGATCAGAGTTCGCAATCCCGGCGATGGTAGCCCCGGCCAAACTCCCCCAACCGGGACCGTACGCACTCCCAACCATGGCACCACCGACAATCGGAGCCATTTCTTTCATGATCTCGTCAGCCGTTGACTTATCCCCCTTCTTTTCCGCTTCGGCGAGACGGAACTTGTAGTGGTCCTCCATCGTTTTCGTTTCAGGAACCTGGAACTTCGGCAGCTTCCCGGTAATCCGGTCATATGCCGCCTGAGTTCCTTCGTTCAGCGACGGCTCAGTCCCCGGAGCCCCGGCAACCGGCGTGGCCTGCCCGATGCCCGTATCGTTCGCTGCAATCAGCGCCGCTTCAATTCCCTCGTCTTTTGCGCTTACGTAATTGTTCGCAAGATTTGCGATAAACTTCTCCACGATTATTCTCCTTGTCGCGTGCGGGAAGGATGGCCTTCCCGCATCGTTTTCTCGTCTTCGCCATCGAAGCCCCAGGGCCTGCCCGCCCAGTCCTCTTAACTGGCCCGGCGTGAACGGCGCTTGTGGCGGATGCGGGTGACCTCCGCCGCCGCCTCCCGGACTTCCTTGTAGAAGTCCAGCGCCTCATGCGGGCAGCGGGCGAACATCCTCTGCACAGCGCGTTGCGCCGAGCGGGGAAGCCGCTCCAGGTAATGCTCCATCACGTCCTTGGTCAGGCCGTAGAGGGGGTCGTGCTTGGCCAGTTTCTGGAACACGACGCCGACTCGCTGCTGGGTTCGGAACCGTTTGGCGTCCTCGAAATCCGCCTTGTGGCGCCCGTGATGATGGCGCCAACCCCCCGAATTTGCCATTTCACGCAAATTTCGCGCCGTCCCTCTTGACAGGCTCGCCGCAGGGCGGGTACTTCTTCCGTCCATGCACTCCCTGAACTTTGCCGCTGGCTTCTTTTGGTCCTTTTATTGGTTTAGCCGCGCCAGCGGTATCGGGAGAGGTGCACGGTAAGATCGGAGACGACAACCACACCACACCGAGGGCCGCTGGCGAAAAGCCGGCGGCCCTTCTTTTTCATCCCAGGTCCGCAGGCTCCAGCGGACCCCGGTGCAAACCCGGAGGAATTGACTCATGCTTATCGGAAAAGCCGTCCGCCTCGAACGCATCTTCAACCGCAACACCAACCGCACGATAATCGTGCCCATGGACCACGGCGTGACCGTCGGCCCCATCGACGGGCTGATCGACATGCGCGAGACCATAAACCAGGTGGCCGAAGGCGGCGCCAACGCGGTTCTCATGCACAAGGGCCTGGTGCGCTGCTCCCACCGCAAACGCGGCCGCGACGTGGGCCTCATCATCCATCTCTCCGCCTCCACCACCATCTCGCCCTTCCCCAACGCCAAGACCCTCGTGGGCACCGTCGAGGACGCCCTGAAGCTCGGCGCGGACGGCGTGTCCCTGCACATCAACCTGGGCGACGAGACCGAGCGCCACATGCTCGAAGACTTCGGCCACATCTCCTCCTCCGCTTCCGACTGGGGCGTTCCCGTGCTGGCCATGGTCTACGCGCGCGGCCCCAAGGTGAAGAACGAGTACGACCCCGACGTGGTGGCCCACTGCGCCCGCGTGGGCCTGGAACTCGGCGCGGACGTGGTGAAGGTTCCCTACACCGGCGACATCGAGAGCTTCGCCAAGGTCTGCGACGCCTGCTGCATCCCCGTGGTCATCGCGGGCGGCCCCAAGCTCTCCAACGTGCGCGACCTGGTGTGCATGGCCCACGACTCCGTGCAGGCTGGCGGCTCCGGCCTGTCCATCGGGCGCAACATCTTCCAGTACGGCCAGCCCTCGCGCCTGGTCCAGGCGCTGCACGGCGTGGTGCACCTCAACTGGGAGGTCGAACAGGCCATGGAACTCCTCAAGGACTAGGTGGCGAAAGTGAAACAGGTCTGGTTTTCAGCAATGCCTTTCGACAAGACCCTGGTCACCCTGGCCCTGGAGTCCGGCGTGGACGCCGTGATCACCGACGCCAAGCACGCCCCCGACGTGCGCGCCCTGGGCCGGGTGGACGTGTTCACCCCAGAAGATATCGTTCGGGTTGAGCTTGCCTCCAAGGCAGACGAGGACATCGCCGTGGCCGCGCTTGCCGCGGGCAAGAAGACAGTGCTGGGGCTCGGCTGGGAGATCATCCCCGTGGAGAACATCCTGGCCCAGTCCGTGGGCCTGGGCGTTGAAGTCGCGGACCTGGATCAGGCGCGACTTGCCGCCGGAATCCTGGAGCGCGGCGTGGACGTGATCGTGGCGCTGCCCCAGGCCGCCGCCGACCTCAAAAAGATCGTGGCGGATGTGAAGCTCTCCCAGGGGACCATCCCCCTGGAGAAGGCCGTGATCACCTCCATCAAGGCCGCCGGGCTCGGCCACCGGGTGTGCGTGGACACCATGAGCATGCTCAAAAAGGGCCAGGGTATGCTGGTGGGGAACTCCAGCGCCTTCACCTTCCTGGTGCACGCCGAGACCGAGTCCAACCCCTACGTGGCCGCGCGCCCGTTTCGCGTGAACGCCGGGGCCGTGCACGCCTACGCCGTGATGCCCGGAGACCGCACAAGCTACCTGGAAGAGCTGTCCTCCGGCGACGAGGTGCTCATCGTGTCGGCGGACGGGTCCACGTCGCTGGCCACCATCGGGCGCACCAAGGTGGAGATCCGCCCCATGCTGCTGGTCACGGCTACGGTCTGCGGCGTGGAGGGCGCGGTGTTTTTGCAGAACGCCGAGACCATCCGCCTGACGCGCGCCACCGGCGAACCGGTCAGCGTGGTCAGCCTGAAGGTGGGCGACGAGGTGCTGTGCAAGGTGGATCAGGCCGGACGCCACTTTGGCATGCGCATCTGCGAAGAGATCAAGGAAGGCTAGGCTTATGCCCGATGACATGCCCAAAATAGACGACGCGGCGCACGACGCGCCCCTGGACAACGTGCGCGACGCCATCGACCAGGTGGACTGCGACCTGCTCTCGCTCCTGAACCGCCGGGCGGCCCTGTCGCTTGAGGTCGGCAGGCTGAAGGCCGGAAGCGACGAGCCGGTATTCAAACCCTTCCGTGAAAAAGAGGTGCTGGAGAAGCTCTCGCGCGAGAACCCCGGCCCCTTGCCCGACGAGCACCTGCGCGCCGTATACCGCGAGATCATGTCCAGCTCGCGCAGGCTCCAGCGCACCCAGAAGGTGGCCTACCTGGGGCCGGACGGGACCTTCTCCTACTTCGCGGCGGTGAGCTACCTGGGCAAAAGCGCGGACTTCGAGCCGCGCAGGACCATCGACGAGGTGTTCGAGGCCGTGAGCCTGCGCGACGTGGAGCTTGGGGTCATTCCGCTTGAGAACTCGCTGCAGGGCACCGTGGGCCAGAGCCTGGACCTGTTCCTGCGCCACGAGGTATTCATCCAGGCCGAGCTGTACTGCAAGATCAGCCATTCGCTGCTCTCCAAGGGCACGGACCTGACGCGCATCGAGGAGGTCTACTCCCACCCGCAGCCCCTGGCCCAGTGCGGGGCCTGGCTCAAGGCGCACCTGCCCATGGCCCGCATCGTGCCCACGGACTCCACGGCCGCAGCGGCCAAGCGCGTGCTGTACAACCCCAAGTCGGCGGCCATCGGCCACGTGAAGCTCTCGGAGATGCTGGGGCTTAACGTGCTGGCCAGCCGCATCGAGGACCTGCCCGACAACTGGACGCGCTTTCTGGTGATCGGACCCGCCGAGACCAAGGCCGGCAACCGCGACAAGACCTCCATCCTGTTCACCCTGCCGGACAAGCCCGGCGCGCTGTCCGCCGTGCTCTCGAAGCTGGCGGGAGAGGGCATCAACCTGACCAAGCTGGAGTCGCGCCCGCTGCGCGGCGAAAAATGGAAGTACGTGTTCTTCGCGGACCTCCAGTGCGACCTGGGCAGCGAGGAGTACGCCGCCATGATCGCAGACCTGCGGACCGAGCTGCACTCGCTGCGAATTCTCGGCAGCTATCCGGCAGGGCCGCACCTGGACGTGTCCGGGTCCGCCGTGGTGGAGCGGGGCTAGGCGAGCGCGCCCAACCGGACAGAAGCATGGCGCGCGAAAAGCGCCAGGACCATACCGGACCCATCGGGTCCACGAGGTAACGACAGTGTCATCCGTCATCGATATAAAAGCCCCGGCTTCCAAGTCCGTGTCACACCGCGCCTTCATCTGCGCGGCCCTGGCCCAGGGCGAGTCCCTGGTCATCGACGCCCTGGACTCGGACGACCTGATCCGCACCCGCCGCTGCCTGTCGGCCTGCGGCGCGGTGTTCCGCCATACCGAGCGCGGCTGGGAGATCACCGGCATCGGCGGCCAGCCCAAGGGCGGCGCGCAGACCCCGGCGGACTGCGACGTGGGCGAGTCCGGCACCACCTGCCGCCTGCTCACCGCTGTGCTGGCCGCTGGCACGGGGCTGTTTCGCATCCACGGCGAGGGCCGCATGCACGATCGCCCCATCGGCCAGCTGACCGAAGCCCTGGAGCCGCTCGGCCCGGTCTTTGAGTGGGACGACAAGCCCGGCTACCCGCCCTTCGTCATCCGTACAGAGGGCCTCTCCGGCGGCGACGCGATGATAAGCCTGGAGGAGTCCAGCCAGTACCTGTCCGGCATGCTGCTGGCCGCGCCCCTGGCCAAGCGCCCCATGGTCATCGGCATCGGCGGCGACAAGGTGGTGTCCTGGCCCTACGTGTCGCTGACGCTCATGGCCATGGCCGACTTCGGCGTTGAGGTGCTGGTGGAGGCCCTGGAAGACGGCTTCTGGAAGAGCAAGGCCTTCACCGAAGTGACCGACGTGGCCCCCGGCAAGCTGCGCTTCGCCGTGGAGCCCGCCACGTACCGGCCCCGCACCTACACCGTGGAGGGCGACTGGTCCAACGCGTCCTACTTCCTGGCCGCCGGGGCCGTGGGACAGCGGCCTGTGCTGGTGCGCGGACTGCGCCGCGACTCGCTCCAGGGCGACAAGGCAATACTCAATATCCTGGAACGCATGGGCGCGCGCATCACCTGGGACGACGCGGGCGTGACCGTCTCGCGCTCTGGTGAGAAGCTGCACGGCGTGGAGCTGGACATGGGCTCCTGCCCGGATCTGGTGCCCACGGTGTGCGCCGTGGCCGCCCAGGCCGAGGGGACGACCACCATCCGCAACGTGGCGCACCTGCGCATCAAGGAGTCCGACCGGCTCCAGGCCTGCGCCGACGAGTTGCGCAAGATCGGCGCGAAGGTGGAGACCTTCGAGGACGGCCTGTCCGTGACTTCGACTCCCATCGCCACCTCGGCCCCGGTGGAGTTTAGCACCTACGGCGACCACCGCATGGCCATGAGCTTGTCTCTGCTGGAGCTTGCGGGAGTGGACGTGCGCCTGGACAAGCCCGGCTGCGTGGCCAAGAGCTTCCCCGGCTTCTGGGACCAGTGGGGGCTTACCCGTTGAGCCAGGCCCAAGGCATACGCACCATCTCCGTGGTGGGCGCTTCCGGCAAGATGGGGCGGCTGTTCGTGTCGCGCTGCCGCCGGGAGGGGCTTGCCTGCCACGAGCTGGACGCGCCCTTTATGCCCGACGCCCTGGAGCGCGCCCTGCCCAGGTCCGACCTGGTGCTCCTGTGCGTTCCGGCCCAGGTGGTGGGCGAAGTGCTGGCCCAGCTCGGCCCGCGCATCCCCAGGGGGTGCATCGTGGCCGACATCTGCTCGGTGAAGGTGCGCCCGCTGGAAGAGATGATGGCCCTGCACCCCGGCCCTGTAGTCGGAACGCACCCGCTGTTCGGCCCCAAGCCTCCGGAGGGCGAGCCCCTGCGGGTGGCGGTCTGCCCCGGTCGCGGTGATGAATCATGCCGCGAAACGGAAGAGCTGCTCACGCGCCTGGGATTCGCCCCCTTCCGGGCCACGGCGCACGAGCACGACCGGGCCATGGCCTACGTGCAGGGGCTCAATTTCGTGTCCACGGTGGCGTACTTGGCGGCCCAGGCCAACCACGACGAGTTTTCGCGCTTCCTGACGCCCTCCTTCACCCGGCGTCTGGACGCGGCAAAGAAGCTGATCCTCGAAGACGCGGACCTGTTCCGGCTGATCTACGAGGCCAACCCCTACAGCCTGGAGGCCGTGCGGTCCTACCGCAGCTACCTGAACGTGGCGGCGGGCGGCGACCTGGAGCTCCTGGTGGAGCGGGCCAAGGGCTGGTGGAAGGACGAGGCGCGCAAGGCTTGCCCGCCGCCTCGCCCACTCGACCCAAAACGTCAGGGATAAATTATAAGGGATTCCACAAGGGCGAAGCCCTTTGGCCGCCGGAGGCTTTCCCCCTCCGGCGCATCCCGGCAACGACCATAACCGCATGGCCCGGCAGGCTCGCCCTCCCCGGCCATGGCAAAACGCCGTCACGCAACCGAACGCATACGAGACGAAAAGGGACGCGCCATGATCGAACTCTTGCAGGAAGCAAAGTGGCTGCCCGCCGACGTGCAGACGCCCATCAGCCTGTACCTGGGACTGGTGGGCGACAGGCCGGGCATACTCTTCGAGTCCGCCGAGGTGGACGGACGCCTTGGCCGCTACTCGATCCTGGCCTGGGATTTCCGCCTGACCGCCAACTGCCAGGACGGCAAGCTCGCGCTCACCACGCGCGACGACCGCCTCAAGCCGCTTGAAGAATTGAACGGCCGCCCCTTCCTGGAAGGCGTGCGCGAGCTGATGGCCGCCATCACGGTCACGCCGCCCGAGGGATTCACGGACCTGCCCGGCATCACGCGTGGCCTGTACGGCTACTTCGGCTACGGCGCTGCCGCGCTGTTCGAGCCCAAGATCGCCAAGGTCATCCCCGAGAAGGACGTGGAGTGCACCCTGTGCCTGCCCGGCCACGTGGTGCTGTTCGACCACCTGCGCCACCGCTGCTGCCTGCTCTCCCTGGGCGGCGGCATGCGGCCAAAGCTGGACGCCTCGGCGGTATTGCGCCCCACGGAGAAGCCCGAGATGGGCGGCGTGCTGCATCATCCCGGTGAGAAGGCCTTCCTGGAAGGCGTGCGCAAGGCCAAGGACCTGATCCATCAGGGCGAGTGCATCCAGGTGGTGCTCTCCAACCGCTTCCAGGCCCCCTTCAACGGCGACCCCTTCTCCGTGTACCGCCGCCTGCGCCAGGTGAACCCCTCGCCCTACATGTTCTTCGTGCGCCTGCCGCGCATCACCATGGTGGGCTCCTCGCCGGAGTTCCTGGTGCGCTGCGTGAACGGCACCCTCACCACCGCGCCCATCGCAGGAACCCGCCCGCGCGGCAAGGACGAGGCAGAAGACGACTTCTACGCCCAGGACCTGCTGGCCGACCCCAAGGAGCGCGCCGAGCACGTGATGCTCGTGGACCTTGGCCGAAACGACCTGGGGCGCATCGCCAAGCCCGGCAGCGTGCGCGTGGAAAAGTTCATGCAGGTGGAGAAGTTCTCGCACGTCCTGCACCTGACCTCCTACGTCACCGCGACGCTCAAAGACGACCTGGACGCCCTGGACGTGATCGGCTCGGTGTTCCCGGCGGGCACGGTCAGCGGCGCGCCCAAGGTGCGCGCCATGGAGATCATCGCGGACACCGAGACCATCGGTCGCGGCCCCTACGCCGGAGCCATCGGCTGGCTGGGCCTGGACAAGGGCCGCGTGGACCTGGACACGGGCATACTCATCCGCTCCATGTGGTTCCGCGACGGCATGGTGCAGTGGCAGACCGGAGCCGGGATCGTGTTCGACTCCGACCCGGACAAGGAATGGCAGGAAGTGCACAACAAGGCCCGCGTTCTGGCTGAAGTACTGGCTGGACAGGAGGAAGGCGATGTTTTTGCTCATAGATAATTTCGACTCCTTCACCTTCAATCTGGTGCAGTACTTCCAGCAGCTGGGCCTTGAGCCCGTCGTGAAGAAGAACGACGACCCGGAAGTGCTTGAGCTGGCCGAGTCCGGCAAGCTTGAGATGTGCTGCATCTCGCCCGGCCCCAGCAGGCCGGAGAACGCCGGGCTGTGCCTGCAGTTCCTGGAGCGTCTGCCCAGGAAGACGCCGGTTCTGGGCGTATGCCTGGGGCATCAGATCCTGGGGCACTTTGCGGGCGCGCCCGTGGTGGTGGCGGACAGGATCATGCACGGCAAGACCAGCCTGGTGACGCACCGCGAGTCCGGCTTGTTCACGGGCGTGTCCAACCCCATGGAGGTCTGCCGGTATCACTCGCTCCTGGTTCTGGCACATAAAGCCCCGGAGAAGCTGGAGATCACCGCCTGGACTGACGAGAACGAGGTCATGGGGCTTCGCTGGAAGGACCGGCCCTGGGTTGGCGTGCAGTTTCACCCGGAGAGCGTGCTGACGCCCGAAGGCATGAAGATGCTGTCGAACTTTCCGGACAAGATCGCATAAGGCGCGAGGCGACCCATGCCCCTCTCCATACGAAACCTGTCGCCAAGCGACGTGGCCGGAAGCGAAACCACGCTGTGGAAGTACCTGACCTTCGAGAAGTTCCTGGACTTTCTCCTGTTGAAGCGTCTGTATTTTCGCCGCTCGGACAAGCTCACCGACCCCTTCGAGTGCATCATGCCCCCAGACATGTGCCTGGGCGACAGGAAGGGGTCCATGCCCCAGGCCGAGAGGGACTTCATCGCCGCGCACGAACAATACATCAACTCCGCCCGCTCCAAGGTGTTCCTGAACTCCTGGCACATCAACGAGTACGAGTCCGAGGCCATGTGGAAGCTGTTCGGCGGCTCCGGCCACTCCATAGCCATTCGCACCACCTTCGGGCGCATCATGAGCGAGATGGCCCCGCACGAACTGACTGCCGGAAAGGTCCTCTACAAGGACATGATAAAGGACGACTGCGTCATCTCGGACATCTTCGACTTTGCGCTGCTTAAGCGCAAACCCTTCGAGCACGAGCGCGAGTTCCGGCTGATCTTCATTAACGACGGCGGGGACGACAACCCAAGGCTCCTGGACAGCTTCGGGCTGCACATCCCCGTGGAACCGGCGGACATCGTGGACAAGATCTACGTGTCGCCCCTGTCCGAGCCCTGGCAGTTCGAGCTGACCCAGGCCATCATCGACAAGCAGGGTTTGGGAGAGCGGCTGATCCGCTCCACATTGTTCAATTTTCCCGGAAACAAGCGGTAACGCCCGGCATATAAAAAGACCTGACGGCGGCGGGCGCGTCCCTGCCGCCGGGAACAAGGAGTCTCCATGGAAGTCCTGGAACATCTGGCCATCGGCAAGAACCTTACCGAAGAACAGGCCCTGAAATCGTTTCGCGCCATGTACACCGGCGAGATGCCCGCGTCCTGCGTCGGGGCGTTCCTCATGGGCCTTAAGACCAAGGGTGAGACCGGCCTGGAGATCGCCTGCGGCGTGAAGGCCGCGCTGGAAGAAGCCCGCCTCGTCCCCGGCCTGGAAGGCGACCGCATCGACACCTGCGGCACCGGCGGCGACAACACCTGCTCTTTCAACTGCTCCACCGCCGTGGCCCTGTATCTGGCGGCCCTCGGCCACAAGGTGGTCAAGCACGGCAACCGCTCCGTGTCCTCCACCTGCGGCTCGGCGGACATCATCGAGTCCCTGGGCCTGGGCCTCACCGTGGAGCCGGAGACGGTCGCAGCCGAACTGGCGCGGCGCAACTTCGTGTTCCTCTTCGCCCCCAACTTCCACCCGGCCTTCAAGCGCATCATGCCCATTCGCAAGGAGCTCGGCGCGCGCACCCTGTTCAACCTCATGGGGCCGCTTCTGAACCCGGCCCGCCCCACGCATCAGCTTTTGGGCGTGCCCACCGCCAGCTTCGTGCCGCTCATCGCCGAGGCTCTGTCCCTCACGGGCGTTCGCCGGGCCATCGTGGTGCACGGCGCGGGCGGCTTCGACGAGCTCTCTCCCTTCGGCCCCGCCGAGGTCTGCTGGGTGCGCGACGGCTGGATGCGTCGCGAGCGCCTGGACCCGCAGGATTACGGCATCCCGCTGCACAAGCTCTCCGAGGTGGCCGTGGCCAGCAAGGACGAAGCCGTGGCCGTGCTGCTGGAGCTCCTGGAAGGACACGGCCCCGAGGCCATGAAGGACATGCTGGCCCTGAACCTGGGCGCGTGCCTGCATCTTCTGGAAGACGGCCTGACGCTTAAGCAGGGCATCGACAAGGCCCGCGACGCCGTCTCCTCCGGCGCTGCCGCCAAATTCTGGAGCGGACAGATCCATGCTTGAGAAATTCCGCGAGGCCAAAGCCGCCGACATCGCCCGCCTGATCGAGCAGGAAGACCAGGGGCTTATGCCCCCGCCCTTCGAGGGCGAGCGCCCAGACTTCATCCGCGCCCTCTGGGAGGCCGGTCCCGGCGCGGTGATCGCCGAGTACAAGCGCGCATCACCCTCGCGCGGCGAGATCAACGTGAACCTCACGCCGGAAGCCGTCGCCCAGGCCTACAAGGAAGCCGGAGCCGCCGCCATCTCGGTGCTCACCGAGGAGGCCCACTTCAAAGGCAGCCTCGGCTTCCTGGAGCGCATGTGCGGCGCGGGCCTGCCCATGCTGCGCAAGGACTTCATCCTGCACCCCGTGCAGGTGATCGAGACGGCGGCCACCCCAGCCTCGGCCTTCCTGCTCATCGCGCGCATGAGCACCCAGGACGAGCTGCGCGAGATGCTCGGCCTCGCCATGGCCTTCGAGCTGGCCGCCGTGGTCGAAGTGTTCGACGAGGCCGATCTGGAAAAGGTCCTGCCCCTGGACCCCGAGATCATTCAGGTCAACAACCGCGACTTGGACACGCTGACCACCGACCTCGCCGTGGCCGAGCGCTTGGCGAAGCACAAGCAGGACGGGCAGATCTGGATCGCCGCCAGCGGCATCGAGACGCCCGCCGACGTCGCGCGCATGGTGGACGCAGGCTACGACGCCGTGCTGGTCGGCACGTCGCTCATGCGTGAGGCCGACCCCGGCGCGGCGCTGAAGAAGCTGACGGCGCAGGCTGGGTGAGGTGACCGGGATGCGGGGAGTGAGTCGTGGAAGAAGCCTCCGGCGGCCTAGAGGCAGGAAGGCAGAAGAGAATATGCCTCCGGCGGCCAAAGGGCTCCGCCCTTTGGAAACCCTTATAGGGGTTGGTTCGACGACCGTTCGAGCAGGGTACGCTGAGGCCCTGTGTGGTGTCCGGCACGCGCCTGTGTGGGGAAAAGGCAGATGAACCTTTTGCTCAAAGTCTGCGGCATGACTCTGCCTGAACAGGTGGAAGCCATCAATGCGATGGGCGTGGACCTGCTGGGCTTCATCTTCGCCAAGAACAGCCCGCGCTGCGTGACGCCCGAACATGTGGCTGGCATCGCACGGGGAAACGCCAAGCGGGTCGGCGTGTTCGTGGAGCAGGACGCGGACGAGGTGAACCGCATCATGGAGACGGCGAAGCTGGACTACGCCCAGCTTCACGCCGGGCAGGACGCGGATTTCTGCCGCGCCGTCGGGCCGCAGCGCGTCATCCGGGTGTTCTGGCCGCAGCGCCATGATTCGCTGGAAGCGCTGGAACAGGAAATGGCCCGCTACGCGGACCTGTGCGCCTTCATGCTGCTCGACTCCGGCACGTCCGGCGGCGGACACGGCACAAGCCTTGATTTTGTCGCGCTGGCGCGCCTGAATGCGCCGCGCCCGTGGCTCCTGGCCGGGGGATTGTCTCCGGACAACGCGGCCCTGGCCGTAGAGCAGGCCCGTCCTGACGGATTGGACGTGAACTCCGGGGTGGAATCCGCGCCCGGAGTAAAAAACATAGAGACTGTCGAACGAGTGATTCGAAACATCAAAAGGTATTGAGGGGGCTCCAGGGAGGACGATTATCGGGAAGCCACACCGGACGCCGTCAAAGCGCCCGCCGGGTCAGGGCCAGGACGGCCCAGGCCCGCTGCGTCCCAAAATTCCTGCCCTGTCCGCCGGAGGCATCATCCCATGCAGAAAGGCTATTTCGGAAAATTCGGAGGCATGTTCGTCCCAGAGCTGCTCATACCGCCGCTCCTCGAGATCGAGGAGGCCATGAACACCATCGTGCCGAGCGAGGCCTTCCAGGCCGAGTTCCACTCCATCCTGGAGGACTACGTGGGCAGGCCCTCGGCCCTGTACCGCTGCCCCAACCTCTCGAAAAAGCTCGGCTTCGATCTGTGGCTCAAGCGCGAGGACTTGAACCACACCGGCGCGCACAAGATTAACAACGCCATCGGCCAGGGCCTGTTGTGCAGGCACATGGGCAAGTCCGTGCTGCTGGCCGAGACGGGCGCGGGCATGCACGGCGTGGCCACGGCCACCGCCGCCGCCATGCTGAACCTGGAATGCGTGGTGTACATGGGCGCAACCGACGTGGTGCGCCAGTCGCACAACGTGCGCCGAATGGGTCTTCTGGGCGCAACTGTCGTGCCCATCGATTCCGGCACGCAGACCCTGAAGGACGCAATCAACGCCGCGCTTCGCCGCTGGATCGCCGACCAGCGCACCACGCACTACTGCTTCGGCACGGCGGCCGGACCGCACCCCTTCCCCACCCTGGTGCGCGAGTTCCAGTCTGTCATCAGCCGGGAGGCCAAGGCCCAGATGCTCAAAAAGGCCGGACGCCTGCCCGACTACGTGGTGGCCTGCGTGGGCGGCGGCTCCAACGCCATCGGTGCGTTCCACGAGTTCATCCCGCACGAGGAAGTCAAACTGATCGGCGTGGAGGCCGCTGGCACGGGCGAACCGGGCTGCCACCACTCCGCGCCGCTGAACCTCGGCACGGCGGGCGTGCTGCACGGGGCCATGAGCATGCTGCTTCAGACGCCGGAAGGGCAGATCGAGCCGTCGCACTCCATCGCGCCGGGCCTGGACTACCCCGGCGTCGGGCCGGAACATGCAGGGCTCCAGGACTGCGGGCGCGCCCAGTACGGCACCATAAACGACACCCAGGCCTACAACGCGTTCCATACGTTGTGCCGCTCCGAGGGCATCATCCCGGCGCTGGAGAGCTCCCACGCCGTGGCCTGGGTGCTGGAGAACGCCGCCAGCATCCCCAAGGGCAGCCAGGTACTGGTGTGCCTGTCCGGGCGCGGCGACAAGGACCTGGGCATCATCGAAGAGTACGAGAAGAACAAGAAAAGCTAGCGAACTGGGGCACCGCCCCAGACCCGGCCAGGCTCCGCCCTGGACCCGCCGGGGGGAGAGCCTCCCCCCGGACCCCGGCAATGGATATCCGCCTTCCCGACTGGCCTCCGCGCTGGTCGCGAAGCTACTTAAAAGTTTTTGAAGGAGAGTCCAGAGAGGAAAACTTTTTTCCAAAAAGTTTCCTCTCTGGCCGCCGGAGGCATCCCCCATGTCGATTCTCACCGACCGCATACGCGCCGCCAACGCCGCAGGCCGCAAGGCTGTAATCCCATACCTGCCCGCCGGATTCCCGGACCGGGAGCGCTTCTGGGACGAGCTGACCGCCCTGGACGCGGCAGGCGCGGACATCATCGAGATAGGCGTCCCCTTCTCGGACCCGGTTGCCGACGGCCCCGTGGTGGAGCAGGCCAGCCTGGAGTGCCTGGAGAAGGGCGCGTGCCTCTCCTGGATTCTTGGCGAACTGGCCCGCCGCAAGGGCGACTTCAAGGCCGGGCTGGTGCTCATGGGCTACTACAACCCCTTCCTGCAGTACGGCCTGGAACGCCTGGGGCGCGACTGTGCGGCGGCTGGCGTGTCGGGGCTGATCATCCCGGACTTGCCTCTTGAGGAGGCCCAGCCCGCATCGGCGGCGCTTGAAGGCACGGGCGTGGACGTCATCTGCCTGGTGGGCCTGAACACGCCTGCGGAGCGCCTCAAGCTCTACGCCGAAAAGGCGCGCGGGTTCGTGTACTTCGTGTCGGTGCTGGGCACCACTGGCGTGCGCGAGAGCCTGCCGGAAGAGGTGCTGGCCAAGCTCGACGAGGTGCGCCCGTACTTCGACGTGCCCATCGCGCTGGGGTTCGGCATCGCGCGCCCCGAGCAGGTGACCCCGTTCGGCGACCGCATAGACGCCGTGGTGATCGGTTCGGCGCTCATCAAGCACCTCCGCGAAGGCAAGGGGGCCGGGAGTTTCATGGAGGGCTGGCGTCCTGCGGGGAAATAGGGTTAAGAAACCCTTCGGAGGTGCGCCATGATCCGTCGCATACCGGCGGCAGCCCGCCACTACTCTGACTACGATTGGCTGAGGACCTACTGGCTGTTCTCGTTCTCGGATTATTACGATCCGGACAACATCCAGTTCGGGGCGCTTCGCGTGTTCAATGACGACGTGGTGGCTCCCGGCACGGGATTCCCGACCCATCCCCACAAGGAGATGGAGATCGTGACCATCGTGCTCTCCGGCGAGATCACCCACGCGGACTCCATGGGCAACCGCGCGGTGATAAAGCCGGGCGAGGTGCAGCGCATGAGCGCGGGCACGGGGCTGACCCACTCCGAGTACAACCTGGGGCACGAGCCGGTGCACTTCTTCCAGATATGGTTCTTCCCGGACGTGCCGGGCCTCAAGCCCTCCTACGACCAGCGCTCCTTCACACCTGCCTCCTGGCGCAACCATCTGCGCCCGGTGGCTTCGGGCCAGGGCGTCCCGGAAGTGGTCAGCTTCCATACGGACGCCACCATCTACAGGTGCGTGATGGACGAGGGAACCGAGCAGACCTTCCACTGCGACGACGCGCGCCGGGTGTTCATCTACGTCGTCTCGGGACAACTGGATTTCGGCGGCACGATGGCCGTCCAGGGCGACCAGGTACGGGTGGACCTGGAGGTTCTGGTCAAGTTCAGGGCTGTGGAGCCCTCGGAAATAATCCTTATCGATTCGCCTTCCTGCAAGGGTTTCGGCTACGACGGACGCACACTCCGGGGGATAGCGGCCAGATAGATGCTGTGGGTCGGCCTTATGCTTGTGGCGGCCTTGAGTCAGGCCGTGAAGGACCTTTGCCTGAAGCGTAGCGTCACCGGCGTGGAAGCGCCTGTGGTGGTCTGGGCCTATTGCCTGTCCACCACGCTGTTTCTGTCCGTGGCGGCGCTTCGTGAAGGCGTCCCGGAACTGACGCCCGGCTTCTGGTGGGCGCTTCTGACCATCGGCCCCATGGCCGTGGTCACGTTCATGTTCTACGTCAAGTCGCTGGAGGCGGCGGATTTGTCGCTGGCCGCGCCCATGCTCACGGCCACGCCGCTGTTTCTGCTGATCACCTCGCCGCTGATGCTTGGCGAGGTGCCGGACCCGGCGGGCATAGTGGGGATCGTCTGCATCGTGGCCGGGTCCTACGTTTTGAACCTGAACGGCTCGCGCAAGGGCTGGCTTGGGCCGTTCAAGGCCTTGGTCAGCGACAAGGGCGTGCGCTACATGCTGATCGTGGCCTTTTTGTGGTCGATTTCCGCCAATATCGACAAGATCGGCCTGCGAAATTCGTCGCCCATGTTCTGGATCGCCTGCGCCTTCGGGTTTACGACCATCTGCCAGACCCCGGTGGTATGGAAATATTCCCGACGCGGCTTCCGGCAGGTGCTGGACAAGCCCTTCGAGCTTGCCGCCACCGGCTTCCTGGAAGCCGTGACCTGCGCCTGCCAGATGTACGCGCTCACCGTGGCCATCGTACCCTACGTGATCGGCGTGAAGCGCATGAGCGCGGTGTTCGCGGTGCTGCTCGGCTGGCTGGTGCTGCGCGAGGGCAAGGTGCGCGAGCGTCTGGCCGGGGCCGCACTCATGGTCCTGGGGGTTTTTCTCATCGCGCTTTTGGGGTAGCCTGGAACACGCGCGGCGCGCAGCAGCCTACCGCAACCACCTGAAACCACGGACTTTAGACCCATGCCCACATCCCATCGCTTCATTCCTGATATTTCCGCCGACGAAATTTCCGCCATCCAGATCTCCGGGCTCAACTGGACCCTGGCGCACGCCTTCGCGGGCAACCCGGCCTACAGGCAGAAGCTCACGGCAGCCGGGTACGAACCGGGCATGACCCTGTCCCTGGAGGACATCACCTCCCTGCCCTTCACCACCACGGACGACCTGCGCGAGGGCTACCCCCTGCCGCTCCTGTCCGTGCCCCAGGAGGACGTGGTGCGCGTGCACGCCTCGTCCGGCACCACGGGCAAGCGCAAGGTGCTGGCCTACACCCAGACCGACATCGACACCTGGAAGCACATGTTCGCCCGCTGCTACGAGATGGCCGGGCTCTCCGTGCTGGACCGGGTGCAGATCGCGGTGGGCTACGGCCTATGGACGGCGGGTGCGGGCTTCCAGATCGGCTGCGAGCACTTCGGGGCTATGGCCGTGCCCGTTGGGCCGGGCAACATGGAGATCCACCTGCAGCTTCTGGAGGACATGCAGACCACCACGCTGTGCTCCACGGCCTCCATGGCGCTGCTCATGGCCGAGGAGGTGCAGAAGCGCCACCTGAAGGGCAAGATCGCCCTGAAAAAGGCCATCTTCGGGGCCGAACCGCACTCCGACAAGATGCGAAGGCGCATCCACGAACTGCTTGGCATCGAGGAGAGCTTCGACATCGTGGGCATGACCGAGCTCTACGGGCCGGGCACCGGCCTGGAGTGCTGCGCTCACGCAGGCATCCACTACTGGTCGGACCTGTACATCCTGGAGATTCTGGACCCGCAGACGCTTAGGCCCGTGGCTCCGGGCGAGGTGGGCGAGATGGTGGTGACCACGCTTCGCAAGGAGGCCGCGCCGCTTATCCGCTACCGCACGCGCGACCTGACGCGCCTTTTGCCCGGCGAGTGCTCCTGCGGGGTGCGCCTGCCGCGCCACGACAAGATCCTGGGCCGCTCCGACGACATGATCATCTTCCGGGGCGTGAACATCTACCCCGGCCAGGTGGCCGCCGTGATCGAACTGTTCAAGGAGCTTGGCAGTGAGTTCCGCATCCACCTGTTCCGCAAGGGCGGCAAGGACCAGATGCTCCTGCAGGTGGAGCGCCGCCCCGAGGCCGACCCCGCCTACGACCAGAACCTGTCCGAGGCCGTGAGCGAAGAGCTGCGCAAGCAGGTGATGGTGCGGGCCTGGGTGGAGGTGATGGGACAGGGCGAACTGCCCAGGAGCTTCGGCAAGACCAAACGCGTGGTGGACGACCGGGAGGCGGGGGAGCAGTGAGTCAGCATCCTGCTGAGAACCAAGCGTTTGGAACGAATTCAGATTTCAACAATACGGGTGGGGAGCACCAACGGCTCCATCTTGGCAACATTCTTCTCGATTGGTCTGACTGGGTGACATGGGAATCTGTGAGGAACAATCGCGTAACACTCCCCAAATCTCCCGGGGTATACGATGTCAAGGCAAATCCGAAAGGCTGTTCCTTGACCATCGGCAAATCAGGCAACCTTCACAAACGAATAGTGAGAGGGCTTGTCCAGGGAAAGCTCCCTCATTCTGCAGGAAATAGAATCAGGAACGAAATCACCAAAGAAGAAGATCGTGCAACGATACTCATCCGGTGGGCTTTAACTGACAGGCCAGCTGCAGCAGAAGAAGAATTACATCTCAGGCACCGCGTCTGCTTTGGTGATCTTCCTCTACACACGAAGAAGACCTAGATATTACGACCGAAAACGCTCTCCAGAAAAATCACGTGTCAACGTGTTATCTCGCCTCAGTGCCTTTTCCCCGGTTGCGGCAGCACGCACACTTCCCGCATCAGCTCCCCGGTGAAGCGCTGGGCGTCCGCGTGCAGTTTGGACGCCGTGTTGGCGGGCAGTTGCAGCCCTTGCAGGACACTCCCCACGGCCGTCCAGTCGGCCCGCTCCAGGTCCTGGGCCAGACTCAGAAGCTCGTGAGCCTTGTTGCGTTCGCCGCTCAGGGCCTCGGCCAGGGCCGGGGTCAGCGGGAGGTCCTTCAGCACCTCGTCCATGGGAATCCCAAGCACCGAGTCCAGCATGGAGAAGAGTCCCAGCACGAAAAGCGCGTCCGGTCTGGCCGGGGGCTGACGCAGAATCTTCCCCAAGAGTTCCAGAAACTTGGCGCGCCGCACGGACATGATCACCAATTCCCTGCCCTTGGGCGTGGGGTTCAGGTCGCTCATGAGCACGGCCTGGAGCCACTTGGAGAGGTTGCGCTGCCCGAGCACCATGATGGCCTGGCGTATGGAGTCGATGGCCTCTTCGCGCCCGAAGGAGGCGGAGTTGATGTAGCGCAGCAGGCGGTAGGAGAGGGAGAGGTCGGTCTCGATGATCCTGGAGACCTTGCCGGGGTCGAAATCCTCGTCGGCAAGTTCCTTGAGCAGCTTGACCTTGGACATCTCGGAGCTGGACATCTTGCGGCCCTTCACCAGCTCCGGCTTCTGGAAAAAGTACCCCTGGAACAGCGAGAACCCCAGGCCCAGGGCCTTCTGGTGCATGGCCGCGTCCTCGACCTTTTCGGCCAGCAGCAGCCGCTTGCCTCCCCCCAGCCGTGCGGCCATCCCGGCCAGCTCGCCCGGAGGCGTGCCCAGCACGTCCACCTTGATGATGTCGGCCAACTCCAGGAACGGCGCGTGCTCGGGCTGGCCCACGAAGTCATCCAGGGCCAGCGTGTAGCCCGCGTGCTTGAGCTTTTTCAGGGCGGCGAGGATCTCCGGGGTGGGCTCCACCGTCTCCAGGATCTCGATGATGCAATTGTCCGGCGGCAGGGCGAAGCCGAAGCCGTCCAGCAGGAGCTGCATGGGGAAGTTGACCAGGGTCTTCTCGCCCTGGGACAGGCCGGTGCGCCCCAGAGTCACGCCGTCGGCGATGACGTTGGAGGTGGCCATGTCCCCGTCGGCGATGAGGGCCTCTGAGGCCCCGGCAGCGTGTCGGTAGAGCAGTTCGTAGCCCCAGACCTTCATCTTCGTGTCGAAGATGGGCTGGCGTGCCACGAACACGTGCTCCAGGATGTCGTCGCCCGTCGTCTGCTGCTCGGCTGTTTCTTTCATGCCTCATCCCATGACGGCCTGCTCGGGATGCGCCGACGCGCGATCCTCCGGCGGCTCCCGCCAGCTTACGCCATCTTAAGGCATGAACGGCGAGAGGGCCAGCCCTTCCGTCACGTCGAGTCCCAGCATCAGGTTGGCGCAGGCCAGGGCCTGGCCGGACGCGCCACGGCAGAGGTTGTCGATGGCCGAGACCACGATCAGGCGGTTGGTGCGCGGGTCCACCACCAGCCCCAGGTCGCAGAACATGGTGCCGCGCACGTGGCGCGTCTCGGGCAATTTTCCCTTGGGCAGCACGCGCACCCAGGGGTGGTGGGCGTAGTGGTCCGAGTAGAGCGAGTGCACGGTGTCCAGGGTCGCGCCGCCTCTCAGCCTGCCGTAGAGGGTGGACAGGATGCCCCGGTCGATGGGCAGGATGTGCGGGTTGAAGGACACGGTCATGGAGTGCCCGGCGAGGTGGCCGAGCTCCTGCTCGATCTCCGGGGTGTGCCGGTGCGTGCCCAGGCCGTAGGCCCGGAAGTTGTCGTGCATCTCGCAGAACAGCGTAGGCACGGACGCCTTGCGCCCGGCCCCGGACGTGCCGGATTTGCAGTCGCAGACGATGTCGCCCGTCTCGATCAGCCCGGTTTCGAGCGCAGGCCACAGGCCCAGGATCACCGAGGTGGGGTAGCAGCCCGGATTGGCGATCAGCCGGGCCGGGACGATCTTGTCCGCGTAGCGCTCGGGCAGGCCGTACACTGCTTCGCCGATCAGGCCGGGGTGGCGGTGCTCCAGGTTGTACCACTGGGCGTAGATGTCGGGGTCGCGCAGGCGGAAATCGGCGGAGAGGTCCACCACCCTGAGTCCGGCCTCCAGGAGCTCGGCGGCGGTGTCCATGGCCGCGCCGTGGGGCACGGCCAGGAAGACCAGCTGGCATGAGGCCGCAAGGTCCTTGGCGTCGGGCTGGGTGAGGGTCAGGTGCTCAAGGCGCGTGCCCTGCACGAAGGGGTATATCTCGGCCAGGGTCTTGCCCGCGTCCGTGCGCGAGGTGGCCCGGACCAGTTCCAGGGAGGGATGCACGGCCAGAAGCCGCGCCAGTTCCATGCCGGTATAGCCGGTGACGCCCACCAGCCCAACGGGAATCCGAGACATCAAAACCTCCTGCTCCGCTTGCGCGGCCAGATCATGACGGCCTGCGAGGCCGGGAATACTCATTCAGTCGTGGCGCTGCCGTTTCGGCACGCGGCCCGCGCCCGCAGACACTCAACCGTTGGCGCGGACGTAGATCATGCGCAGGTGCGCCAGGATGTCGCCCAGGTGCTTGGCCTCGTCTTCGGCGAGATTGCCCCTGGTCTTCTCATGGAGCATGGCCAGGGTGTCGATGGTGTGCTTGGCCAGCGGCAGGCTGACCGAAGTCTGGCCGGATTCCGGCTCCGGCATCTCTCCCAGGTGCACCATGGCCGCCGAGGCCAGGGAATACACGAAGGTGATGAAATCGACCTCGGGCAGGCACATTCCGGCATAGTCGGCCTGTCCGTCGGGGCAGGTGTCGCACTCGTTCTTCTGATTCATGGAAACTCCTCCAGGTGGCCGATTAGGCGCACAGATGGGCCGGGGGGCCGGATTTCATGGCCTGCCCGTAGGCGTTCATGGCCCGTTCCAGGCAGTCGGGACAGCTCACGTAGCCGCCGGAGGCGACGAAGGCCTCGCGGAAGGCGGCCAGCCCGGCCAGCACGTCCCCGAAGTCCACGTGCCCCATGTGCCCAAGGCGCACCACCTGATCCTTCATGTGGCCCTGGCCTGCTGCCAATACCACCCCATAATCATTGGACGCGGCCTTGACCACTGCCGACCCATCAACTCCAAGCGGCATCTTGATGGCCGTGAGCCCCCAGGTGAAGCTGTCCGGGGCCAGAAGCGTAAGGCCCATGGCCGCCGCGCCCTCGCGGGCCATCATGGTCAGCGCCCACTGCTTGCGGAACAGGTTCTCCAGTCCGAACTCCCTAAAGAGCCTCATGCTCTCGCGAAGCCCCACCAGAAGCCCCACCGAGGAGGTGAACATGGTCTGGTTTTTGGCGATCTTCTCGCGCTCGCCCTGAAGCTGGAAATAGAAGTTGGCGGGCTTCACCGTGGCGCACTTGGCCCAGGCCTTGTCCGAGCAGGCGATGAAGGCCAGGCCCGGCGGCAGCATGAGCCCCTTCTGCGACCCGGTGAGCAGGCAGTCCAGCTCCCAGGCGTCCATGGGGCAGGGCGAGATGCCAACGGCGGAGATGCCGTCCACCACCAGGAGGACGTCGCGCCCCTTGGTGATCTTGGCCAGCTCCTTCACGGGGTGCAGAACGCCCGTGGAGGTCTCGGAGGCCTGAACGCACACGCCCGTGATGGAGGGATCGGCGTCCAGGATGGCCCGCACGGCCTGCGGATCTACCGCCTGGCCCCATTCCACGGGCATGCGCACGGGAATCTGGCCGTGCATGTCGCAGATTTCGCCCCAGCGCTCGCCGAACTTGCCGCCCTCGACGCACAGGATCTTCTCGCCGGGGGAGAACAGGTTGGTGACGGCGGCGGCCATGGCCCCGGTGCCGGAGCACGACAGGGGCATGACCTCCTGGGAGGTCTGGAAGAGATATTTCAGCCCGGCGCGCACATCCTGCATCACGGGCAGGAATTCCGCCTTGCGGTGATGGATCATGTCCCGGGCCATGGCCAGGCGCACCTCTTCGGGCAGCGGCGTGGGGCCGGGGGTGAGAAGCCTCATTTTGTTCAGCATTGACTGGTCCTCGCTGACCGGGTTTTACACAAAAGCCCGGCGGAGCGCATCCCTTTGTGCCCCGTCCCAAAAGCGTTTTTTTGATACACAACCACAACCCGATCCGGTATACATGACGCCGAACCCTCTCCCGGAGAACCCCATGACCACCAAGATCATCGCCACGTTAGGCCCCGCATCCATGTCGCGCGAGTCCATAAAGGCCCTGGCCCTGGCCGGAGCCTCCATTTTCCGGCTCAACTTCTCCCACTCCGTGGCTGCGGACTTCGAGCCGATCATAAAGATCATCCGCGACGTGGAGTCCGAGATCGGGCGCCCGCTCACCGCGCTTGGCGACCTGTGCGGCCCCAAGACCCGCATCGGCGAGATCGCCAACGCCCCCAGGCAGGTGGACAAGGGAGAGATACTGCTGCTGGGCCTGCCGGACGAAGTCCCCGGCGACCTGGGCGACCGGACCTTCGTGCCGCTGGACGTGCCGGGCCTCTTGTCCGGACTCGCTCCGGGCATGCCCGTGAACCTCTCCGACGGCATGCTGCAATTCACCGTGACCCGCACCGTGAAGTCCGACCGGCTCTTCGAGATGCAGGCCCACAACGCCGGCATGCTGTCCTCGCGCAAGGGCATAGCCTTTCCCGGCAAGCACCACGCCCTGCCCGCCCTCACCGAGAAGGACATCAAGGACCTGCACGAGGGCCTGGACATCGGGCTGAACGCCGTGGCCATCTCCTTCGTGCAGAACGCCGACGACATCCGCCACATCAAGGGCGAGATCAAGAAGCACGACGTGTGGATTCCGGTCGTGGCCAAGCTCGAGCGCCAGAACGCCGTGGACCATCTGGACGAGATCCTGGCCCTGACCGACGTGGTCATGGTGGCGCGCGGCGACCTGGGCACCGAATGTCCCATTGCCATGCTGCCCATCATCCAGAAGAAGATCATCCGGGCCTGTCGCCACGCGCAGAAACCGGCCATCGTGGCCACCCAGATGCTCCTCTCCATGGTGAAGAACCCCATCCCCACCAGGGCCGAATCCACCGACGTGGCCAACGCCATCATGGACGGGGCAGACTGCGTGATGCTCTCCGAGGAGACCGCCGTGGGCGATTTCCCGGTGGAGGCCGTGTCCTACATGCGCGAAATCTCCTCCAACGCCGTGAGCTACTACCTGGAACGCCTCGACGGCCCCTACGCCCCCAAGAAGGAAAAGAACCCGGCCAAGTACCTGGCCTACTCCGCCTGCATCCTGGCGGACAACGCCGAGTCCAGGGCCCTGGTGAGCCACTCGCTCTCCGGCGCCACGGCGCGCCTCATCTCGTCGCGCAGGCCGAACCTGCCCATCTACGCCCTGACCCCGGACGAGCGCGTCATCCACCACATGAACTTCGTCTGGGGCGTCACCCCGCGCCTGATCCCGGTCACGGACGAGAGCCACATGAAGCGCGCCGAGCACTTCGTGGCGCAGTCGCCCGAATTCGACGCGGGCGAATCCGTGGTGATCACCGCCGGGCAGCCCACGCCCGGCCAGACCGAGCGCTTCACCAACCAGATCAAGCTCTATTATAAATAGGCAAAACGATTGCGCCCCTCCCGGACGTTTCCGGAGCGCGCCGGGACGGGCTTTTGGACATTCTTTCGACGGAGCTGCGCGTGGGCATCACGCTTCTCAGGCAACGGGCCATCGAGGCCGACATCTTCCGGGCCATGTACCTGACCCTGGCGGAAACCCTGGGGAAGAACGCGGCCCTGGAAGCCGTGCGCCGCGCCGCCTGCGACCTGGCTGCCCAGGCCGGGCGGGCCTTCGCTTTCGGCGCGCCGGGCGGGGCGAGCTTCGCCCACTTCAAGACCGTGGTGGACCTGTGGCGCGGCTCCGGGGCGCTCTCCATTGAGAACGTGCAGAGCGGCCCGGACGAGCTGAGCTTCGAGGTGACGCGCTGCGCCTACGTGGAGACCTACCGGGAGATGGGCCTGCCGGAAGAGCTGGTCGGGCTGGTGTCCTGCTGCCGCGACGAGCCCTTCGCCACGGCCTATTCGCCGCACATCGTCATGGAACGCCCCGAAACCATCGGCACGGGCGCGCCCCGCTGCTGTTTCCGCTTCACCTGGAAGGACTGATGCCCCCGGTTTCGCTCAACCGGGCCTGCGCCCTCCAGCCGCCATCCGGCCCCGAATGGGCCGCAAACACCTCAAGGAGCCGCTGATGTCCGTGCGCGCCGTCATCTTCGATCTGGACGGGACCCTCTTGAACACCCTGGAAGACCTGGCCGACGCGGGCAACGCCACGCTCAAGGCCTTCGGCTACCCGGCGCATCCCGTGGAGAGCTACAAGCAGTTCGTGGGTGACGGCGTGGCCATGCTGGTGCAGCGGGCCATGCCCCCGGAGCACATGGACGCCTACCCCAGGGTGCTTGCGCGCATGCGCGAGGAATACGCCAAACACCTGGACCGCAAGACCAAGCCCTATCCCGGCATCCCGCAGCTGTTGAAGGCGCTGTCCGGGCGGGGCATCGCCCTGTGCGTGCTGTCCAACAAGCCGGAGCAGTTCTGCAAGGCCAACATGACGCAGTTCTTCGGGGGAGTGCGCTGGGCGGCCATCGTGGGGGAGTCGGCGGCGATACGCAGGAAGCCCGACCCGGAAGGAGCCCTGGCCATTGCCAAACGCCTGGGCATGACGCCGGAAGAGTTTCTGTTCGTGGGGGATTCGCCCATGGACGTGAAATGCGGGCTGGACGCTGGCATGACGCCGGTCGGCGTGACGTGGGGCTTTCGCGGGCGCGACACCCTAGAAGAGGCCGGGGCTAAGCTGTTCATCGACAAGCCGGAGGAGCTCATGGGGCTGCTGGTGGACTGCACCCCTGTCACCCCCTAACCCTCGCAAGAGACTGAATAACGCAAAACTAAACTCACGCCACCCGTCAAACATCTATATCGACGAAGACAATCGCCGCCATGTTATTGACAAATGAGTTTAAACCCTATAAATTTTCCCCATAGTACAATCCACAATAACGAGGTCGTGCCATGCTCTTTTCAGAGTACCATAAGCTTCCCGAGCTTGAATACGAATGGTTCGACACGGTCCTTTCCATTGACAGCAACCTTTTCCTAGATCCATTCTTAATTTACAAATCTCAGAACCCATATTTCGAAAAATGCCACGCTGAAGTAATAAAATTCTTTGAACATGCCTTCAAAACTGTTGCTCGTGCATCTGACACTGAAAGCACTTTTTGGAAACAATCTTTAAAGATACTTTCATTCCCTGAGGTTGAAGAACTATGTCTTGGCTTTACAATTGACGGTACCGGCGGCGCTGGATCTGCAGGAGGATTTGCCAACATCCTCGCTGGAGCTGTCCTTGAATGCACACAAGCAGGATTTGCAAATATCAATCACTTTGAAGAATTCGGCCTATTTAAAGAAAGAATCGGGAAAGACAGAATTAGCGACGCGACGGCAAACATTTTGAAGCCATATTTTATAAAATACACACAGGATATATGCCGAGATCATAATATTCCAACAAAAGCCTGCAAAGTTCGGCACGGCATCTTCAATTATGAGAGAGGTGGATGGGAGGACACTGTCGAACAATTACCATACAACCCCTATAACTTCCATGGGACCATTATAACTCCCAAATCATTTCTCAGACATCTTCCAACAATTAATTCTGACAGCTTTTGGACATATTGTCTCGACAACGAAAGCGAGACACTGCGCAACGAGCTCAACATAGACATCACCAGCAAAATTGACAAAAAAGCCATTATCCGCATTGCGCAAGAGCACCCGGATATGCGCAAGCGTTTCATTCAATTCATTGAGGGTGACAAGCCTATCCCATACAATTTTAAGAAAGACAGACTCGGGATTCTCTCGTGGTACAAACCTTCCAAACAATATTGTACAGACAATCCAACCACAATCAACACAACAAGCGAACAGGAATTCATTCTTTCGGTACGCAATATATTAAATCACTTCCAGATTTTCATCACCAATAACAGGGGATGGGAACTACTAATTAACGACGACAAATCACAGAAAAGAGAGAGTGCAGCACAATCTCTGCTACTTGGAATAGTAAAGCACTACTGTCAAGCAAATGACATCGATATCTCTAAAGAAGTAAACATTGGACGAGGCCCCGTTGATTTTAAATTCTCACAAGGATACAGCTACAGATGCCTCCTTGAATTAAAAAAGGCAAACAACACAAAATACTGGAATGGATTTTCCAAGCAGCTCCCCAAGTACCTTGAATCCGAAAATATAATTTACGGATTTTACATGATAATAATTTACAATGACGATGACATAAAACGCATTAAAGCGATTCAAGAAAAAATTTCAAACATAAAAACATTATCACCGTACAAAACAGAGGTCATAGTTATCGACGCTAGACAGCCATTGTCTGCATCACACTTATAATTCCAAGCTTTGATGTAATTTACATACTCCCTACAGAACAGTGAACATACAAAACGGCTTAATATTATCATCTTATACCATTCTTACTCATAAAAAACCAACGCACGTCTCGTTCCCATCTTGATAACAATTGTTATTGATGACGCACTTTTTAAATTCCATAAACTCTCGCAAATTTCAGGCCGGGTCCAACTCCCGTAACGCGTCCCGCGCGATCCAGCGCGCGGACTTCGATTCCCGCTTGACCAGCCTGCGGGCCGTCTCCACGGCGGCGACTCTCAAGGCCGGGCTGCGCTTGCCGATCTGCCGCAAGGCCCAGTTCACGGCCTTTTTCACGAAATTGCGCTCGTCGTCCGCCGCGCCCTCGACCAGTTCCAAGAGCGGCAGAAAATCCCTGTCCGGCGCGGCCTTGTGGTGCACGGCCAGCTGGGCCATCAGCGAATATCCGGCCCGGCGCACGAACTCCTCCTCCCGAGCAGCCCAGCTCACGGCCAGTTCCCAGGCCAGCGGCGTCTTCACCGCCAGCTTGTTGCAGAACTGATCGGTCAGGTCCCAGGAATCGAGATCTTCCACCCAGCGCTCCAGCTGGTCGCGCCCCGCTTTTTTGGGATCGTCGATCAGGCAGGCCAGGATGCGCGCCTCGTGCACCTTCGTGTCCCAGAGCGTCTGGGCGAGTTCA
Organism: Fundidesulfovibrio putealis DSM 16056; assembly: GCF_000429325.1. NCBI lineage: Bacteria > Pseudomonadati > Thermodesulfobacteriota > Desulfovibrionia > Desulfovibrionales > Desulfovibrionaceae > Fundidesulfovibrio > Fundidesulfovibrio putealis. Next base: position 368,341 of record NZ_AUBQ01000005.1, on the reverse strand, counting down.
TGCTCGCGTCCAAACTCGCGGGCCAGGGGCCGCATGGACGCCATGCTGACGCCCAGGGCCCGCGCCGTATTGATGCCGAAGCGGGCCATGCCCTGCCGGTTGTGCTCGCTGCCAAGCTCCCGCAGCCTCTCCAGAACTTCGCCCGCAGTCACGGCTACCCCAGGAAGTAGTAGCCCACGCCCACCACCAGCAGGCTGGCCGCGCGGAAGCTCTGGTTGTGCACGATCAGCTTCATGGCCAGGGCGGGCTTGAAGATGCCCGCGTAGTACGGGAACTGGTGGCGGAAGGCCCGCATGGGCGTGGAGAGCAGGTTGCCGAGCAGGAGCGCCAGCACCACCTCCTTCTGCGGCAAATCCCCGGCGTTCAGAAGCGCGCCCGCGGCGGCCAGCCCGGCCGTGAACTCCGCGGCCATGCCGAACACCACGATGGACGCGGCCTTGGGCGAGAGCCAGGACATGAAGCTCAGGTTGTCCGCTATGAAGCGCTCCGCCGCCGCGAACGCACCCCAGGAATTGAGCGCCACCATGGCCGCATAGATGGGCACGGTGATCAGGCAGATCTTGGTGATGCGCTTCTTGAAGCGCTTCCAGCTTTTGAGCAGGGCCTCGCGCCAGGTGGGGCCGCGCTCGGGCAGCTGGCACTCCACGCAGCCCTCGGGCAGCAGGGGGAGCAGCACCCGCCCGGCCGCCACGATGCCCAGCGTGCGCAGGATGGCCGCGCCCAGCGTCATGCCCACGTACACCGCCGCCGCGCGCCCCAGAAAGGGCACGGTGACGAAAATCATCGTGGGCAGGTGCAAAAAATACGTGGGCAGCGAGTTGAACATGTTGGCCAGGATGAGCTCCCGGTCGGAGAGTTTGCCCTGCTGGTGCGCCTCGGAGAGCATGGTGTTGGCGGCCATGCCCGAGAAGAAGGCCATGGAGAAGCTGGCCCCGACGATGTCCTGCATGTGGCCCGCGCGGATCAGCGGGCGGGCGAAACGGGCCAGGAAGCGTGTCCAGTTGAGGGTTTCCACGAGGTTGGCCGCCAAGAGGCTCAAGGAGAGCGCCCCCAGCAGCTTGAGTATGGGCCAGGCAGTCGAGTGCCAGATGGTTTCGATGGTCATGAGGCGGGCATCATAGCCCGACGCGCCGGGGATGCCAACGGCGGCGTAACGCTCCCCCCCGCACGAGCTGAATAAATCTGTTGACGGAAATCAGACCCGGATTTAAACACCGTTTAAATCGCAGCTTGAAACGGTGCTTAAACATGGACCACAGCGACACCCACACCCGCATCCTCGAGGCCGCCATCGAGGTATTCCTCGAGAAAGGCTTCGTCCTGGCCACGGTGCGCGACATCTGCGCTCGCGCCGGGGCCAACGTGGCCGCCGTGAACTACCACTTCGGCTCCAAGGACGCCCTGCACGCAGCGGCGCTGGAGCGCATCATGTCCGAATGCCACGACCAATTCCCCATGGAAGAGGGGCTCTATCCGGGGCAGCCTCCGGAAGAGGCCCTGGAACGGTTCATCTTCAATATACTGCGCCTGAACTACCCGGACGATCCGGCCATGGCCCGACGCAGCGACCTCTTCTGGATGGAGCTGGCCAACCCAAGCCCCGCCCTGCAACCCCTGGTGGAGCGCTTCATGCGCCCCATCAAGGAACAGCTGGAGCGGGTCGTCCGGGGCATCATCGGTGATGCCGACCCCGAGACCGTGCGCCTGTGCGCCGGGTCCATCGTGGGCCAGATATTTTTTCACACCCAGAACCGCCAGATCATCACCCAGCTCTACCCGGACAAGACCTATCTGCCCCACGACGTGGCGCGCCTCGGCGAACTCGTGTTCCAGTTCTCCCTGGCCGGACTGCGCGCCCTGCGCGAGTGCCCCGGCGGGCTCTCGTAACGGCGCGAGCCGCCCCTTCGTCTGACAACCACGAGGTATCGTATGAACAGACTCATCGCCCCGCTGGTCCTGACCATTGCCTTGGCCCTGTGCGCCGCCTGCGCGCGCGAGCACGCCTTCGAAAAACCGCCCCTGCCCGTATCCGTGCAGCCGGTGGCCTCCGTGGCCGCCACCTCCGGCGAGCAGGCCGCCCTGGCCACCCGCTACAGCGCCGTGCTGGCCCCGCGCGAGCAGGTCAGCCTGGCCTTCAAGGTGCCCGGCTACGTGGAGACCGTCACGCCCTCGGCCCGCGACAAGGGCTCGCGCGTGACCAAGGGCCAGGTGCTGGCCCGCCTGCGCGACGCCGACTACAAGGCCAGGCTGGCCCAGGCCAAGTCCACCCTGGACGAGGCCCGCGCCACCCTGGCCCTGGCCAAACGCGACCAGGAGCGCAACTCCAAGCTCATAAACGGTCAGGTGATATCGCGCAGCGAGTTCGACCGCACCCAGGAACGCCTGGAGGTCGCGCAGGCCAAGGCCGCACAGGCCCAGGCGGCGCTCGAGCAGGCCGAGATCAACCTGCGCGACGCCACCCTCGTCTCCCCCATGGACGCCATGGTGGTGCGCCGCGACGTGGAGCACGGCACCCTGGTGAACCAGGGCACCGTGGCCTTCGTGCTGGTGGACCTGACCTCGGTGAAGGCCGTGTTCGGCCTGCCCGACCAGGACATCGCCCGCGTGAGCCTGGGCAACACCCTGGGCATCGTCTGCGACGCCCTGGCCGGTCGTGAGTTCACAGGGATCGTAACGGCCATCTCCCCCTCCGCCGACCCCAAGAGCCGCACCTTCGAGGTGGAAGTGACCATCGCCAATCCTGACCTCTCCCTGAAGGACGGCATGATCGCCACGGTGCGCCGCGCCTCCGCCGGACAGCGCGCCTCCCTGGCGGCCATCCCCCTGCACGCCCTGGCCCGCCCCGCCAGCGGGAGCGACTTCGTGGTGCACGTTCTGGCCGAAAAGAACGGCAAGACCGTGGCCCAGCTGCGCACCGTCAGCGTTGCCGGGGTGGCTGGCGACATGGTGACCATCCTGTCCGGGCTGACACCCGGCGAGCAGGTGATCACACGCGGGTCCACGCTGGCCACCGACGGGCAGGAAGTGCGCGTGATCAAGTAGTGAGGCAAGTTTTGGCGTGGAAGACAGCCTCCGGCGGCCAAAGGGGCGAGCCCCTTTGGAAACCCTTATGGGTTCGGCGGTCCGGAAACGTCTGAAGACGAGGCGCAACACCGGAACATTCCGGATTCTTTGAATTCTCTGGTCGGACGATGCGTCCGGCACTTTGGAAACCCGTATGGGTCCGGCGTTCCAGAAGCGTCTGAAGACGGGATGCGGCGCCGGATCATCCAAGTATATTTGAGTTCTCGGGTCGGACGGTACGTCCGGCCTTTTGACGGGAGTCTTTTCGTGAACGACAAACGCAACATGGCCCGCTTCTTCGTGGAGCACCGCCACGTCTCCTGGGTGCTGCTTATCGCGGTGCTGGCCTGGGGCGCCTTCGGCTACGCCAAGATGCCCCAGCGCAAGGACCCGGACATCCCCGTGCGCGTGGCAGCCGTGCTCTGCCCCTGGCCGGGCGTGCGCGCCGAAAAGGTGGAGGAGCTGGTCACGCGGGTCATCGAAGCCCGCGTGGCCGAGAACGACAAGGTGGACCGGGTGGAATCCGTCACCCGCACCGGCATGTCCGTCATCACCGTGAAGCTGCGCGACGAGATCGCCCAGACCGGCGAAGTGCTGGACGACATCAACCTGAAGCTGAACTCCATCAAGGGATTGCCCGACGGAGCCGGCCCCATCACGTTCCTGAAGGATTTCGGCGACACGGCCACCCTCATGCTCACCGTGGCCTCGCCCAGGGCCTCCCAGGCCGAGGTCGCCGTGCGGGCCGCACAGGCGGTGCGAGTCATAGAGGCGCTGCGCCAGAGCGCCCCCGGCCCCAGGCTGTCCATGGCCCTGGTGGTGCCGCCAAGCGTCCCGCAGCAACAGGTGGAGCGCAAACTCGCGCTGTTTGCCGCCTATCTCAAGAACACGCCGGGCGTCTCGGACCTGCGCACCGGCACGGAGCCGGGCATGGTGGTGGCCGACGTGGCCGCGTCCATGCCCCCCGAGGCCTTCCGCGATCTGGTGATGACCTTCGCCCGCACCGGCATGAAGCACTCCGAGCTGCACCCGGACCTGTGGCAGCCTGTCATCGTGGCCGACCCCGCCGGTACGCGCCAGGCCTTCGAGGAATCCGCCGGAGACGCCTATAGCTTCAGGGACCTGGAGGACTTCACCGAGACCATCTCGCGCACCCTGCGCGCCGTGCCCCAGGTGGCCAAGGTCACGCGCTGGGGCGTTCGGCCAGAGGCCGTGTTCCTGGACTACTCCCAGGAGCGGCTGGCCTCGCACTCTGTGCAGCCGTGGCGCATCCAGGGTGCCTTTACCGGGCGGAACATCGCCCCCAGCGGCGGCGTGGGCGAATTCGGCGGGCGCAACGTGGCCCTGGACCCCACCGGCGAATTTTCCTCCGAGCGCGAACTGGGGGCCACGCTGGTTTCGCAGGGCCTGTACCTGCGCGATCTTGTGGAGATGGAGCGCGGCTACGAGACCCCGGCGGACACCATCAACCGATATACATATCGTGACGCCTCGGGCCAGTGGCGCTCCGGCAAGGCCGTATCCCTGGCCGTGACCATGCGCTCCGGCGAGCAGATCGGCGATTTTTCCAAGGCCGTGGACGCCGCCCTGGACGGCCTGCGCCAGCGCCTGCCCGAGGATCTGGTCATGGCGCGAACCTCGGACCAGCCCAAACAGGTGAACGAGAGCGTCTCGCTCTTCATGAACAGCCTGTACGAGGCCGTGATCCTGGTGGTGCTGGTAGCGGCCGTCGGCTTCCGGGAGTGGCGCTCCGCGCTGCTGATGGCCCTGTCCATCCCCATCACCCTGGCCATGACCTTCGGCTTCATGCACACGCTCGGCATCGACCTGCAACAGATCTCCATCGCCTCGCTGATCATCGCCCTGGGCCTCCTGGTGGACGACCCGGTGGTGGCGGGCGACGCCATCAAGCGCGAGCTGAGCGCAGGCACGGACCGCTCCGTGGCCGCCTGGCTCGGACCGACCAAGCTGGCCAAGGCCATTCTGTACGCCACCATCACCAACATCGTGGCCTACCTGCCCTTCCTGCTGCTCTCGGGCGACAAGGGGCGCTTCCTGTACAGCCTGCCCGTGGTGGTCACCTGTTCGCTGGTGGCCTCGCGGCTGGTGTCCATGAGCTTCATCCCCTTCCTGGGCTATTACCTGCTGCGGCCCGGCAAGGCCGAAGCAGGCCCGGACAAGGGCTTCGCGCGCCACTACTACCGCCTTGGCGGCTGGCTGATCGACAACCGCTGGAAGGCGTTGGCCGTGTCGCTGGTGCTGGTCGGAGCCGGATTCTGGGCCAAGAGCCTGTTAAAGCCCATGTTCTTCCCCATCGACCGTTCGTATCTCTCCTACGTGGACGTGACCTTGCCTGAGGATTCGGCCATCGACCTCACCGCCGAACTCGCCGCCACGGTGGAGCGAGCCGTGCTGCGTGCCGCAGACGACTTCGGGCGCGCCCACCCGGAATACCCCGTCCCGCTCACCTCGCTGACCAGCTTCGTGGGCGGCGGCGGACCGCGCTTCTGGTTCTCGGTGACGCCCGAGCTCAAGAAACCCAACTACGCCCAGGTGCTCATCCAGGTGCAGGACAAGCACGTCACCGAGCTGTTCAGCGCCCCGCTTCAGGCCGAACTCTCGCGGGAAATCCCGGGCGCGCGCGTTGACGTGCGCCGTCTGGAGAGCGGCCCGCCAGTAGGCATCCCGGTGCAGATACGTCTGGCCGGAGAAGACGAGGCAACGCTTCGCGAGATGGCCGAGCGCATGAAGGGGGCTCTTCGCGCCCTGGACGTGGCCGAGCGCGTCAGCGACAACTGGGGCTCGCACCGCTTCACTGCCCGCGTGGCCATTGATCCGGACAAGGCCACCCTGGCCGGGATCACCAACCAGGACGTGGCCCGTTCCTCGGCCATGGCCGTAAGCGGCCTCACGGTCACCAGCCTGCGCGAAGGCAGGCTCTCCACACCGGTGGTCCTAAGGCTGCGCGGCGAGGAGCGCGCCAAATTGTCGGATATCGCCAACCTGTACGTCTATCCCCAGAACGGCGAGCACAAGGTCCCCCTGACCCAGGTTGCGGACATCACCTGGGGCATGGACGGGGAGCGCATCGCCCGGCGCAACCACTTCCGCACCATCACCGTGTCCTGCTTCCCGGTTCCCGGCGTGCTGCCATCCGAAGTGATCGGCGCGGCCATGCCCGCCATCAAGGCCCTGGAGGCGGATCTCCCGCCGGGCTACACGCTGGTTATCGGCGGCGAGTACGAGGAACAGGTGAAGGGCTTCGCGGAGATGGGCATGGTCATGGGCATTTCCGTGGCCATGATCTATCTGGCGCTCCTGTTCCAGTTCAAGAACGCGGTGAAGCCCCTGCTGGTGTTCGGGGCCATCCCCTACGGCGTGGCCGGGGCGTTCGCGTCGCTGGCGCTCATGGGCCAGCCCTTCGGGTTCATGGCCTTTCTGGGAATCGCAAGCCTGATCGGGGTGATCGTCAGCCACGTGATCGTGCTGTTCGACTTCATTGAAGAAAAGCTGCACGCGGGCGAGCCCTTGCGCCAGGCCATCCTGGATGCGGGGCTTTTGCGGCTGCGCCCGGTGCTCATCACCGTGGGGGCCACCATCACGGCGCTGTTCCCGCTGGCGAAAAACGGCGGCCCGCTCTGGGAGCCGCTGTGCTACGCCCAGATCGGGGGCCTGGCCGTGGCCACCTTCGTGACGCTGCTCATGGTGCCGGTGCTCTACGCCATCGCCGCCTTCGACCTGAAGGCCATACGGTGACGCGCCCTGCCCGGTTTACGGGTAACACTTTACGCCGGGCGGACTTGTCCGCTAGATTGGGGCGAATCAGCCGGAGGAAGTCATGAACCGCGTCCATCGCCTCGCCGTCTTGCCCCTGCTCTTCGCCCTGGCCGTCCTGGCGGCCCTGCCCGCAGCGTCGCGCGCGGCGGAAACCTCCAAGGGCCAGACCGTGTACGTGCCCTGCTATTCGCACATCTACCACGGCATCAAGACGCGGGGCATCGACCTGACCATCACGCTGTCCGTACGCAACACCGACCCCAAGCGGGCCGTGACCGTCTCTTCCGTAGACTATTACGATACCAAGGGCGCGCTGGTGAAACGCTATCTGGACAAGCCGCTTCGCCTGGAGCCCATGATGACGGTGGAGTACATCGTGGCCCAGACCGACGAGTCGGGCGGGTCCGGGGCCAACTTCCTGGTGCGCTGGTCTTCCGAGACCCCGGCGAGTCCGCTGCTGGTGGAGGCGGTGATGATCGGCACCAGCGCCCAGCAGGGGATATCGTTCACCAGCCGGGGCGTGGCGGTTCCGGGCGAGTAGCCTTCCCCTCTTCCCGCACATGATACAAAGAGCCCCGGCCTGCGCGTTTCGCAGTTCGGGGCTCTCTGATTTCGGAGGATGCCTCCGGCGGCCAGAGAGGAAACTTTTTGAAAAAAGTTTCCTCTCTGGACTCTCCTTCAAAAACTTCAAATGGGCTTCGCGTCCCAGTGCGATACCGACGCCCGCAGTAACGAATCTGACTCAGAGTCGCCGGAAACCACAGACCTATACGGGTTTCCAAAGGGGCTCGCCCCTTTGGCCGCCGGAGGCTCTCTTCCGACCACCTCCCCGGCACTCGCCTCACGCCTCCCGGTCCATCCGACGCTCAGCCTCTACAAGACAAAAGCCGGGATGATCACCTGTTGGCGTGGAGCTTGCCCGGCCCCCTGACAACGCGTCTCTACTTGCTGATCACTTCGGCCTTGATGATGGTTACGGGCTCGCGCGGCACGTCGGAATACGGCCCCTTGGTCATGGTGGGCACGGCCTTGATGGCGTCGACCACGTCCTTGCCTTCCACCACCTTGCCGAACACGGCGTAACCCCAGCCGCTCTGGCTTTTGCCGGTGTGGTTCAGGCCGGTGTTGTTCTTCACGTTGATGTAGAACTGCGCGGTGGCGGAGTGGGGGTCGCCGGTGCGGGCCATGGCGATGGTGTAGTTGTCGTTGGTGAGGCCGTTGTCGGCCTCGTTCTTGATGGGGGCGCGGGTCTGCTTCTGCTGCATGTCCTTGTCCATGCCGCCGCCCTGGATCATGAAGCCGTTTATGACGCGGTGGAAGATCAAGCCGTTGTAGAAGCCGTCGTTCACGTACTTCAGGAAGTTTTCAACCGAGGCCGGAGCCTTGGCCGGGTCCAGCTCCAGGACGATGTCGCCTTTGCTGGTTGTGAGCTTCACCAGGGGGTTGGCGGCCTGGGCGTCGGCTGCAAAACCGGAGAGCAGCAGACAGGCGACAACGGCGAGGGACGCGAGAAAGCCGAAACGTGCGTTCATGGGTGTTCCTTCTTGATGGCCTGGACGAATCACGGGCCAGTTGATTGCGTTTGCGGCGACCCCAGCGTCGCCGGAGCGTGCCCCGGCGATGCGCGCGTGCATGGCGTGCCTGATGCGTTGTGCCGCCTGGGGCGGTCAGCGTCAAGAATCGACATCCCCATTCGCCAGCAAAAAAGCCCCGAAGCTTTCGCTCCGGGGCCTTGATCAACTCAATTGGTCAGGGGGTATGCCAGATATAAGGAGTCAGCTTGTCGTACACTTCTTGAATCCGTGCAGTCGGGTACCGTTCCCCTTTCCATTTTTTAAATTCTGACACAACTCGTTCCTGAGTAGGCCTATCACCCTGGAACTTTATACTTTCTGCACAGTACAGTGCAGTTCCCACACTTTCAAGATTATCAAAAGTGAAGTCACCGACAATACCCTGGAATTTTTTCAAGAGATCGGAAATTTGCTTTTCCACGTCTGGATTCAAAGCCGGATGTGAGTCAAGTGTGAGAATTTCATAGCTGGCTTTGTTTTCTTTGATCTCATCCCAAAACGCCATGTCACTCAAGACCCTCGCCAGATCGAAAGAGAATGGGCCATATGTGTATGGTTCGAAGCTCAAACCAGTGCTAACCCCTTGAGTATTAAGGAAATACAAAAATTTATGAAGAACAATTTTATCGAGAGGGAGATTGTTCTTCTGAAGGGTACGGAGCACGCTGGCGACGGCGCTTTTGGAATTTATCATGGCTCTCCCCTTTTCATACCGCATTGACTTCATCAAGAAGTGCCCGCACATCTTGTTCTTTTTCAGGCACGACGTAAACTCTGTGGATAGAAGGTGGGTCAGTAGCGAGATGGCTGAATATCCATGACCTCTGGCAGATGTCAACGTGTTCGGATTCCCTCCCCTTACCCTCTTTGCTCAACAACGTGATCATGCCTTGAGGCGGAACCCCGGTTTCATCTGGCCCTGACTTTTCAGCTAGTGAGCCACCCCACTTTAAAATCTCAACCTCCCTACTATAAACGAAATAGTCTTCACCCTTAACCAGGCTTGGTTCAGACTCGAGTCTACGCACAAGCAACTTGAACAATCGAACTCCACTATCTGACATCGAACTTGTATCGATCACTGGTACGAGGTGCTTTGCTCTCAACAGATAAGGTGACCATGGATTTCCACCTTTCCCTGCGTTCTTTATATGCTCTGTGATTTCATAGTCATCAAGTAAAGCGAGTCGTTCCAGGTCAACTTCCTTTAACTCCCCTGACACAACATTAAATGGTTCATTATAGCGCACAAAATCGCGCATAAATCGACCCAACACTATATCATACCCACTTCGCGTTCTGTGAAATGGGATCTGCATATTATAATGGTAGCGCGCTATAAGCAACGACTCAGCAACATGCAAATCGCTCTCATCAACGCAAAGCGTGAGCAGTCCTGTATCACCATCTTCTGTCGCTGCAAAAATATTAAGAAATCTAGCGAAGTCATATTCTCCATACTTCGCACCACACAGATGCGCATCTCTCAACAGATAATCGGCACGATCCGCATCAAGTTGACCAGACACTATCTCATGAACCAACCTAAATTTTGCTGGAGGAGTCTTTGCCAGCAAAGAAGACACTTCCCTCGGGTTGACCCCCTCCCCTTCAAGAATACTTGATATATGTGGATCTTTCTCAATTATATACTGACTCAACGCTTCATGCTTTAAACCTGACAGCCACTGCTTCTCAACTGCATGAGAAAATGGAAGATGCCCAATGTCATGAAGCAGTGCGGCGAATCTCAACGTTTTGATCAGTCTTTCAGAAGGTTCGTTTATCAGCCTAGTCTGCTTATGGTCATGGACCCCTGCGAGAATCAAAGTTGAACAGTGCATGACACCAAGAGAATGAACAAATCGAGAATGCTCCGCAGAAGGATATACGTACTTTGTCAAGGCAAGCTGATGCACACGTCTCAAGCGCTGAAACAAAGGCGTATCAACTATACGCATTTCCGCAGCTGTCAGATGAACAAAGCCGTATACGGGATCTCTCAGCCGGTGCTTCACATCGATTTTCTTAAAATATTCTTCCATGGCATCTCCAGACAATCACGATTCCAAAAAATATTTTATCATAAATACACCCTCCAACACATTTTAGCAACTTAAAAAGGCCCCGAAGCTTTCGCTTCGGGGCCTTGATCAACTCAATTGGTCAGCGTGCGGCTAGGCTTGTGGCCTAGTACATGCCGCCCATTCCGCCCATGCCGCCGCCGGGCATGGCAGGCATGTCCTTCTTGGCTTCGGGCTTCTCGGCGATGGCGCACTCGGTGGTGAGCAGCAGGCCGGAAACGGAGGCGGAGTTCTGCAGGGCGATGCGGGTGACCTTCTTGGGGTCGATGACACCGGCCTTGATCAGGTCTTCGTACTCGCCGGTGGCGGCGTTGAAGCCGTAGCCTTCCTTGCCCTCGGCGACCTTGGCAACCACGATGGAGCCTTCGAATCCGGCGTTGCCGGAGATCTGGCGCAGGGGGGCTTCGCAGGCGCGGCGGACGATCTCGATGCCGGCGGTCTCGTCGTCGTCGACGGGCTTCACCTTCTCGAGGGACTTCAGGCAGCGCACCAGGGCGACGCCGCCGCCGGGGACGATGCCTTCTTCAACGGCAGCGCGGGTGGCGTTCAGGGCGTCTTCGACGCGGGCCTTCTTTTCCTTCATCTCGGTCTCGGTGGCGGCACCGACGTTGATGACGGCCACGCCGCCCACGATCTTGGCCAGGCGCTCCTGGAGCTTCTCGCGGTCGTAGGAGGAGGTGGTCTCATCGATCTGGGCGCGGATCTGCTTGACGCGGGCCTTGATGTCGTCGGCCTTGCCGCCGCCGTCGATGATGGTGGTGTTTTCCTTGTCGATCACCACGCGCTTGGCGCGGCCCAGATCGGCCAGGGTCAGGCTTTCCAGCTTGATGCCCAGGTCCTCGGAGACGGCCTGGCCGCCGGTGAGGATGGCGATGTCCTGCAGCATGGCCTTGCGGCGGTCGCCGAAGCCAGGGGCCTTGACGGCGCAAACCTGCAGGGTGCCGCGCAGCTTGTTGACCACCAGGGTGGCCAGGGCTTCGCCCTCGACGTCTTCAGCCACGATCAGCAGGGGCTTGGCCATCTTGGCGACCTGCTCCAGCACGGGCAGCAGATCCTTCATGGAGGAGACCTTCTTCTCGTTGATGAGGATGAAGGGATCGTCCATTTCGCAGACCATCTTCTCGGGATCGGTCACGAAGTAGGGGGAAAGGTAGCCACGGTCGAACTGCATGCCCTCGACCACGTCCAGGGTGGTTTCCAGACCCTTGGCTTCCTCGACGGTGATGACGCCTTCCTTGCCGACCTTGTTCATGGCCTCGGCAATGATGTTGCCGATGGTGGCGTCGGAGTTGGCGGAGATGGTGCCGACCTGGGCGATCTCTTTCTGGTCGCGGGTGGGCTTGGCCAGCACGGCCAGCTCGGCGACGATGGCTTCAACAGCCTTGTCGATGCCGCGCTTGATGGCCATGGGGTTGCGGCCGGCGGCCACGAGCTTCACGCCTTCCTTGAAGATGGCCTGGGCCAGGATGGTGGCGGTGGTGGTGCCGTCGCCGGCGACGTCGGAGGTCTTGGAAGCGACTTCCTTGACCATCTGAGCGCCCATGTTCTCGAACTTGTCGTCCAGCTCGATTTCCTTGGCGACGGTGACGCCGTCCTTGGTGATGACCGGGGAGCCGAAGCTCTTCTCGATGACCACGTTGCGGCCCTTGGGTCCCAGGGTGACCTTCACGGCGTTGGCAAGCTTGTCAACGCCCCTTTTCAGCTTTTCGCGGGCCTTGGAATCATAGAGAATTTCTTTAGCGGCCATATATGTCTCCTTGAATGAACAGGATGTGAGTTGAAATGATCGTCGAAAAACTACTCGATGACGGCGAGGATGTCGTCCTCACGCATCATCAGGTACTCGTCGCCGTCGATCTTGATCTCGGTGCCGGCGTACTTGTTGAAGAGGACGTTGTCGCCCTTCTCCACGGCGGGCTTGGTGCGCTTGCCGTCATCGCCGACCTTGCCGGGGCCCACGGCGATCACTTCGCCTTTCATGGGCTTTTCCTTGGCGGAGTCGGGGATGATGATGCCGCCCTTGGTCACCAGTTCTTCTTCCAGACGCTTCACCAGAACGCGGTCGTTCAAAGGCTTGAGCTTCATTGGGGGTAATCCTCCAGGTGGTATTTGCTTTTCTCATCGTGTTAGCACTCGCCAAGGGTGAGTGCTAACGACGTGCAGCTAGATAAGGCACATATCAGAAAAAGCCAACAAGAAAAGTTAAAATTTAATGAAGCCGTAGGACGGCAGCGGCTTTCATACCTGAATAATCTCGAGATTTCTCACGCATTCAAGAAATATCTCAGATTTTCTCGATTTTTCACCGAGTGCTCCTCCGGAATAGCCTGCCCTGACGCCAAGCCCGGCGTCACCCGCCATCACCGGCAGGGCGACACCGCACTGCACGTCTGCCGCATCAGCCTGACGGCGCCTTGCAAACCTCGCTCCACGGCCCGGCCCGGGCGGCCTGCCTTCCTCACAAGGGAATCCAGAGCGGTATGATCGGCTTGACTTTCAGACATATTCCGGAGAACTAATCCACGTGGTTTTGCCTGTCTTGCGGCTGCACTATCCATGCGGCACGCCTCGAAAGGCTCCTCACATCTCCCTCTGGATTCTCAACGCTCGGCAGCAACTCGCCGGGAGGGGCTGGATTATATGACCGCGATTATTGGCGTCATCATGGTTCTGGGCAGCGTCATCGGAGGCTACGTGCTCTCCCATGGCCAGCTTGGAGTCCTTGTCCAACCTTATGAACTGCTCACCATCGGCGGCGCGGCCATGGGTGCGCTGTTCATCTCCTCGCCCATGAGCGTGGTGAAGGACGTCTTCAAGCACCTGCCCCAGATCTTCACCGCCAAGGAGGACTCCAAGGCCTTCTACATGGAGATCCTCACCCTCATGTACGAATTGTTCCAGCTGGCCCGCCGCTCAGGCGCCGTGGCCCTGGACGCCCACGTGAACCGCCCCGCCGACTCCGACATCTTCCGCCGCTTCGGCGCCGTGACCAAGAACAAGACCGTTTTGAACTTCATCTGCGACAACCTGAAGATCGTCATCGCGGGCAACATCGAACAGCACCACTACGAAGCCATCATGGACACCGACATCAGCACCCGCAAGCACCACGACTCGCTCGCGGGCGGCACGGTCAGCAAGACCGCCGACGCGCTGCCGGGCCTGGGCATCGTGGCGGCGGTGCTTGGCATCGTCATCACCATGGGCGACATCAACCAGCCCCCCGAGGTCCTGGGCAAACACATTGCGGCTGCGCTGGTGGGAACCTTCCTGGGCGTTCTGCTCTGCTACGGCTTCGTCGGCCCCATGGCCACAATGCTTGACCACCAGGCCGCTGCCAAACAGGCCCGGCTCAAGGTGGTGAAGTCGGCGCTGATGGGCTACTCCATCGGGCTGGCCCCGATCCTGGCCGTGGAATACGCCCGGCGGGCCATTCCCAGCAACGTGCAGCCCACCATGGAAGAGTTGGAAGAAGGGATGAAGAGCAGCTAGCAGGTTGCGTGGGAGACAGGGCCCGGATCATCAGACGGGGAGGATGGGGACGGGAAGGATGGCCTTCACGACCATGCCCCGCAGTCGGTTAGCGCCCGACCCGGAGATTCCCGGAATGCACGCCGCGCAGGGGCGTCAAAACAGCAGCGCTTATTACTCTCGACAAACGCGCCTGTGATTTTTGAGTGCAACGTCCGTGTGACACACGACGCCACGTCATTTGAGGACAACGAGAAAAGGCGCGCCGCTAGCTCTTCGGCTGCGAATGCACCACGGCGGAAGCGCCGCTCCTGATGATGTCCAGCTCCCGCATCAGCCTGTCCAGGCGCAGGCCCTGGGGCGGCAGGTTTTCAATGCCGCAGACCTTCCTGTTCATGTCGTCGCACCACTTGGTCAGGTCCGCGATGCCGTACTTGGCGGCGTCCGCGAAGAACACCGCCTTGTCGTTCTGATCGGGCACCCCGTCCCAGCGCAGCTTGAGCCCCAGGTAGTTCCTGTCCGAGTGGAACTGCGAGTGCTTCACCTCATAGCCCGCCAGGAAGCTCAGGGGCTCGCCCATGGTGTCGGTGGGGTCCACCAGCTTGAAGTAGGCCAGCAGGGCCACTCCCGCGAACTTCTCCACGGGCATGAGCTGCGAAGCCTTGAAGGACAGGCTCATCCCGGCGGAAGAGAGGTCCTCGATGCGCGGATAGGGAGGCTTGCCCTGGATCATCTTGGGATCACCCAGCTCTTTCAGGTGGACCCGTCTCATCTCCGAGGCGCGCCTGAGCCAGATCGCCAGTTCAAGCACGATGTTCTCGTCGGTCTCCACCCTGAAGGTGCTGCGGTAATCATCGTCCATCGTGCCTCCTGGTGCTGCGCCCACGCGGACCTTTCCTGACTCCTAAAAGACATTGCGCGAGAAAACAACAGGTTGTGCAATCGACAACCCTGACTGCCGATTCTTGTGATGCAGCCTACGAGCGGGGACCGTCCGGAACCTGCACCGTGACCTTCCCGCGCATGCCCTCCTTGAGGGCAAGGTCGGGGTTGGGCAGCGAGAGCTCCACCTCGAAGTGCGCGGGCAGCTGCACGTCCGACCAGGCCGCCGTCATCTGGATGCGCACCACCGTGGCCTCGAAGGTCTTGCCGGGCAGGGTGTCGAAGGCGATGGCGGCCTTGTCGCCCACGCGCAGTCTGGAGATGTAAATCTCGTGCACCAGGGCCCGCACCAGGATGGGGTCCATGGAGCCCACCACGAAGAGCTTGGTCTTCTTGGACAGGATGACCCCGGGCTTCACCTCCGGGTTGACCCAGAGCACGTGCCCGGCCACCGGCGTAGTGACCCAGGACACGCCAGGCAGGTTCTTCTCGCTGGCCTTCTGCCCGAACTTGGCCCTGGCCAGTTCCAGCTCTCCGGCGGCCATCTCGCGCTCCATGCGCAAGCTCTCCTCGATGATGCGCTCGCGGAACTTTGCCAGTTCAAGTTCCTTGGCTTGGTCGTTCACCTCCTGGGTGGAAGCCAGGCCGCGCCCGAGGCGCATCCGGGTCTCGTCCAGGTTCTTGCGCATGAGGGAGATTTCCGCGCGCACCCGCTCCAGGTTGGCCTCCTGGGCGCGGATCTCGCCCTGGGAGAGCTTGCGGCGCTCGGACAGAAGGTCCTCGGGCGGGAAGGCGTATTCAAGCAGTCGCTGCTCCAGGTCCACCTTCTGGCCGATGTCGGCAAGCATCTTCATGACCTTCATGCGCCCGGTGAACGGCTTGATGGGGGGCTCGGCGTCCTCGCCGCGCTTGAGCTTGATCTCTTTGGCCATGGACTCGAATATCTTCATCTCTTCGGGGCTGGCATGGGGGCTCAGGACCTCCATGTGGTTGGGGCTGAAGGTCTTGCCGACGAAGACGACGTCCTCTGCGGCGGCAGGCCCGGCCCACAGCGCGGCCACGACGAGAAACGAAAAGCATATCAACTGACGCATCAATCCTCCAGACATGCAGGCCAACAGGCGGGGTTTCCCCCGCGCGATGGTCCACCTTGTAGCGATTTTTCCGTGGCAGTCAAAGCCGGGTATATCCTCCCGCGCCGGTTGCCAAGGAGTTTGCAGACTCCGACGTGGTCCTGACGCGAAAAAAATGCCGCCGTTCACCGCCAATATCATACCGTTCACCGAGAGAAAAACACCGCTTATGAGCGGCCTTCCGGGCCGCGCCCCCAGAGACGGCGTCAAGACAGTACCGGAACTAATTTCTGTGTGCCTTGACCGAAGAATTTCAATTCCTTATGGAACGTTTTCAAGCTCTCATTCCAGTTTTTCGCCTGTTACCTGCCGACCGGGGGGTCGGAGAATTATCAACAGCCAGACGCGGGAGGTGGCCTCCACCATACAGTTCATGCGCATCGAGGCGAGGAAATTGACTCGACACAACCTAACGTGAGGTGAATATGGACATCTTGGTTTTCGCGACCGTGGTGCTCCCGTTCCTGGCGGCAATTGCCCTGTTGCTGCTTCGGGACAAGGGCTCCAGAAGCCTGATCGTGGTCGGAACTGCGGTGGTCCTGGCCGCAGCTTCCCTGGCCCTGGTCGGGCAGGGCTCCTTCGAGTACGCGCCCAAAAGCCTTTTGGGGATCGGCCTGGACGGGCTGATCATGCTGCTCGATTTCGGCCTGCTGTTCGTCATCCTTTTCATGGCGCTGACGAAGCTCAAGAGCACCCTGGTGGCCGCGCTCACAGCGGCTCAGATCATCGGTCTCATCTACCTTGAATTCATCATGCCGCACGGCTCGGCCGTGGCCGCGCCGGCCATGTTCGCGGACCAGCTGTCCATGATCATGGTCCTTGTAATCTCCATCGTCGGCTCACTCATCTGCGTGTACGCCCTGGGCTACATGCCCACCCACGAGGAGCACCTGCGCCTGCCCAAGTCCAAGCAGCCCAGGTTCTTCTTCTTCCTGGTGGCGTTCCTTGGCGCTATGAACGGCCTGGTGCTGGCCAACAGCCTGCTCTGGCTGTATTTCTTCTGGGAAATCACCACGTTCTGTTCCTTCATGCTCATCTCCCACGACGGCGACGAGACCTCCGTGAAGAACGCCACTCGCGCCTTGTGGATGAACATGACCGGCGGCGTGGCCTTCGTGTTCGCGCTGATCTTCATGCAGAAGTCCGGCACGGGCCTGTACCTGTCCGAGCTTTTGAAGCCCGGCTTCTCCGCCGCCGGAGCCGCCGCGCTGATCCCCCTGTTCATGCTGTGCTACGCGGGCATCACCAAGAGCGCCCAGGTGCCGTTCCAGAGCTGGCTCACCGGCGCCATGGTCGCGCCCACGCCGGTCTCCGCGCTGCTGCACTCCTCCACCATGGTCAAGGCCGGCGTGTACCTGGTGCTGCGCCTGTCCCCCGCCTACGCGGGCACCATGCTGTCGGGCATGCTGGCCATGTTCGGCGCCTTCACCTTCCTGACCGCCTCGGCCCTGGCCGTGGGACAGTCCAACGCCAAGAAGGTGCTGGCCTACTCCACCATCGCGAACCTCGGCCTGATCATCGCCTGCGCGGGCATCAACACCCCCGCAGCCATCACCGCAGCCATCGTGATCATCATCTTCCACGCGGTGTCCAAGGCCCTCATGTTCCTGTGCGTGGGCACCATCGAGCAGAAGATCCATTCGCGCGACCTGGAAGACATGCGCGGCCTGTACCTGACCATGCCCAAGACCACCATCGTGGCCCTGATCGGCGTGTTCACCATGCTGCTGCCTCCCTTCGGCGTGCTCCTGGGCAAGTGGATGGCCATCGAAAGCGCCGCCGCCCTGAAGTACATGCCCGTCACCATCATGCTGGCGCTGGGCTCCGGCCTCACCGTGATGTTCTGGGCCCGTTGGGCGGGCATCCTGCTCTGCACCCCGTACCCCAAGGGCGTCACGCCTGAAGTCCAGCCCGCCACCGTGCGCGGCCCCCTGGTTATCCTGGCCTACGGCGCGCTGCTGCTGTCGCTGCTGGTGCCCTTCGTCTACGGCGGGCTGATCGAGCCTGCGGTGAAGAGCTCGCACAAGGCCGCCGGATACGTCCTCTCCGCGTGGAACTTCGTGAACGCGCAGGGCATCTTCTACATCTATCCCCTGTTCCTGGTCCTTGGCGTGGGCTTCTACCTGGCCTGGAAGGCCGCCCGCAAGATCGACCCGGCCAGCTGCGTCGGCCCCTACCTGTGCGGCGCGCAGGCCAAGGACGACAACACCGCTTTCGTGAGCACGGGCCGCGCCAACGTGACCTATCAGGCCGGTAACTTCTATCTGTCCTGGATCTTCGGCGAAGAACGCCTCACCAGCTCCATCAACATGGTGGCCGGGGTTCTTCTCGCGGTCATGCTGGGACTTCTGCTGGGAGGGGTGATCTAATGGGTAAGCTCCTGCTCGCCACCATCGCCGTGTTCCTGGCCCCGGTCATCGGCGGCCTCATCGCCGGCCTGGACCGCAAGACCACCGCCTGGCTCCAGTCCAGGGTCGGTCCTCCGATCCTCCAGCCATTCTACGACGTGTTCAAGCTCCTGGGCAAATCGCCCATGATCATGAGCCCCTGGCAGGTCCTCTCCGTATGGGTGTACCTGATGAGCGCCGTGCTCACGGTGTTCCTGTTCTTCATGGGCTCCGACCTTCTGCTCATCTTCTTCGTGCTGACCATCGGCGCGGTGTTCTTCGTCATGGGCGCGCTGGTCACCCAGTCGCCTTACGCCCAGCTCGGCGCGCAACGAGAGCTGGTGACGATGCTCACCTACGAGCCCCTGATCATTCTGGTGTTCGTGGCCATCGCCATGGTTACCGGCAGCTTCAAGGTCTCCGAGGTCTTCGCCTACGGCAAGCCCCTCCTGCCCCAGCTGCCCCTCATGTTCATCGTGCTGGGCTACGCGCTGACCATCAAGCTGCGCAAGTCGCCCTTCGACATCTCCACCTGCCACCACGCCCACCAGGAAGTCGTTCGCGGCGTGCTCACCGAGTACTCCGGCCCGCAGCTGGCCATGATCGAGATCGCCCACTGGTACGAAGTGGTCTTCGTGCTGGGACTGGTCGGCCTCTTCTGGGCCACCAGCTTCTGGGGCATGCTCGTTCTGCTGGTGCTGACCTACTTCGTCGAGATCCTCATCGACAACGTCACCGCCCGCATGAACTTCAAATGGATGCTGAAGAGCGTCTGGGCGTGGGGCCTTGCCCTGTCGGTCCTGAACCTGCTCTGGCTGTACGCCTAATCCTTCCTCACTGGAGATAGAACATGGGCATGCTCAAAGACTGGATCAACAAGGGAAGGCTCAAATCCCCTTGGATAGTCCACTTCGACTGCGGGTCCTGCAACGGCTGCGACATTGAGGTTCTGGCCTGCCTGACCCCCGTCTACGACGTCGAACGCTTCGGCATCATCAACATCGGCGACCCCAAGCACGCCGACGTGCTGCTGGTCACCGGAACGGTGAACCACCGCAACAAGCACGTTTTGAAAAACATCTACGACCAGATGCCCTCGCCCAAGGCGGTCATCGCCATGGGAGCCTGCGGCCTGTCCGGCGGCGTGTTCCGCGAGGCCTACAACGTGGTGGGCGGCGTGGACAAGGTCATCCCCGTGGACGTCTACGTGCGCGGATGCCCGCCCAAGCCCGAGGCCATGATCGATGGCGTCGTGATGGCTCTGGGCAAGGTCAAGGCCGCGCTCGAAGCCGCCGGTTAACAGAAACCTCAGCGAGGTATCCCATATGTTTGACAATGAGCAGGCCGTCACGGTGGACTCCCTGATCCCCGAGTGCCAGAAACGCTACGACCAGGGCCTGCGCCTGGTGGGCGTCACCGCAGTGGAGATCAAGAAGGACGACACCTTCGACGTGCTCTACCACTTCGACAAGGATCTCGAACTCTCGCACCTTCGCCTGAACGTGCCCACCACGGCCCCCGTGCCCTCGGTTTCGGGCGTGTACTTCCCGGCGCTCCTGTACGAGAACGAGATCAAGGACCAGTTCGGCGTGAACTTCCAGAACATCCTGATCGACTTCGGCTGCACCCTGTACCTTGAGCCGGAAGTGGTGAAGAGCCCGTTCTGCACCTTCACCTTTGCCAAGAAAGAAAAAGGCAAAGAGGAGGCCTAGACATGCGTACCATTCTTCCTTTCGGCCCCCAGCACCCGGTGCTGCCCGAGCCCATCCACCTGAAACTGGTGGTTGAAGACGAAAAGGTCGTCGAGGCCCTCCCCAACCTGGGCTACGTCCACCGTGGCCTGGAGAAGCTGACCGACATCCGCGACTACAACCAGATGGTGAACATCGTTGAGCGCGTGTGCGGCATCTGCTCCTGCATCCACTCCCTGAACTACTGCGAAGCCATGGAAGAGATGCTGAAGATCGAAGTTCCCCAGCGCGCGCACTTCCTGCGCGTGATGTGGGGCGAGATCCACCGCATCCACTCCCACCTGCTGTGGCTGGGCCTCTTCGCCGACGGTTTCGGCTTCGAGTCCCTGTTCATGCAGTTCTGGCGCATCCGCGAGCGCGCCATGGACCTCATGGAAGCCACCGCAGGCAACCGCGTGGTCATCTCCACCAACATCGTGGGCGGCGTCCGCAAGGACATCACCCCCGACATGAAGACCTGGATCCTCTCCGAGATCGACAAGACCGAGACCGAGGTCCGCGCCCTGGAGAAGACCATCCTGGAAGACTACACCGTGAAGCAGCGCTGCTGCGGCAAGGGCGTGCTCACCAAGGAACAGGCCCACATGCTGGGCGCGGTCGGCCCCATGCTGCGCGGCTCCGGCTGGGCGCAGGACGCCCGCCAGACCGGCTACGCCGCCTACGGCCAGCTCGATTTCGAGCCCGTGGTGGAATACGACGGCGACTCCTACGCGCGCAGCAAGGTGCGCTTCCGCGAAGTCTACGCCTCCTGCGACTTGGTTCGCCAGGCCCTGGCCAAGATGCCCGAGGGCGAGATCAGCACCAAGGTCAAGGGCAAGCCCGAGGGCGAAGTCTGGCGTCGCGTGGAACAGCCGCGCGGCGAACTGTATTACTACCTGAAGGGCAACGGGTCCAAGAACCTGGACCGCGTGCGCATCCGCACTCCAACATTCGCCAACATCCCGCCCCTGCTGGCCATGTTGCCTGGCTGCGAGCTGGCGGACGTCCCCGTCATCGTGCTGTCCATCGACCCGTGCATTTCCTGCACGGAGCGTTAAGAGGAGCCGCCACATGTTCGAGATGACCAAAAACGTCTTGCAAAACCTGATGGGGAAAAGCTCCACCAGGCTCTATCCCTTCACCAAGCGCGAGACCTTCGAGCGCTTCCGGGGGACTCTGGACATCAACGTCGACGAGTGCATCTTCTGCGGCACCTGCGCCAAGAAGTGCCCCAGCCAGTGCATCGAGGTGGACATCAAGGGCCGCACCTGGACCTGCGATTCCTTCGCCTGCGTGTACTGCTCCAACTGCGTCGAGGCCTGCCCGGTGCAGTGCATGTTCATGACTCCGGTCACCAAGCCGCCCGCAGGCGAAAAGGACGTGATCTTCTACAAGGGCAAGCCCAAGGAGCCCAAGGAGAAGAAAGCCAAGGCCGCCAAGGAGTAGCACTCGCGGCTGAAGCTACGTTCGCTGAATGACAACAAACGCCGACCCGGCATGCCGGGTCGGCGTTTTCAATTAGTTCATGCGCAGTCTTTGCGGCGGATGGCACGACCGGGCCGAAAGCCACCTCTCCAGGATGGGAACGCATCCATGATTCGAGCCAGACCAGTCACGCGGGAACGGCGGGGCTATTTCGGCAATCCGCGCAGCCTCTCCAGAATCCCGGCGTTGCCGGGCTCGTAGCTGAGGGCTGCGCGCCACACGCGCAGGGCCTCGTCCTTTCTCCCCTCGGACAGGGCGCGGTCTCCCTGGCGTCCCAGCACGGCCACCAGGGCAAATCGGGCCTGGGACTCGGACGGGTCCAGCTCCAGGGCCTGCCTCCAGGCGTTCAGGGCCAGGCTCTCGAAGCCCAGGCGCTCGTACACCTCCCCGGCCAGCACCAGTGTCCGCACGCCGCGCGGATTTATCTCCAGCGAGCGTTCCAGCTCCATGCGGGCGTTCACCAGCAGGTGGAGCCTCATGAACGTTTCCCCCAGGGCCATGTGCAGCTCCGCGTCCTGCGACGCTCCGGCCTGGGCCTTGGCCAGAAGCGGCCTCGCGCCAGCGTCGTCGCCCTGGGCCAGTCGGCAGGAAGCCAGCCCGAGCTGCGCCCAGGCGTTATCCGGGTCCACGCCAAGGGTGCGCCGGAAGGCGTTCTCGGCGGAAGCCGGCATCCCCTGCGCCAGTTGCACATATCCAAGCCAATTGAGGGCGAGAAGGTTCTTCGGCTCCCGGCCCAGCACCTGCGCAAGCCCGGCTTCGGCGGCCTTCAGATCCCCCGAGGCCGCATCCACCTGGGCCAGCCGGATGAGCGCGAAGGCGTCGCCCGGCTGGAGGCGCAGAGCGTCCTGCAAGGAACGGCGCGCAGCCTCCAGGTTGCCCTTGGCCTGCCACTCCTGCGCGGTGAACAGATGGTCCGTGACGCTCTCCTGGGCCAGGGCGGAAGGCGCATAGGCAAGCATGGCAGCCAGGACAACACAAAGACCCATACGGCGCATCATGGACGCTCTCCTTTCCTGAAGGCGCACAGGTCCTGAAGCTCCTGGACGTGCTCGCGGGTGAGCGCGTTGATCTCGGGGATGTGGCGTTCGAACACGTGAGCCAGGAGGGGATGCGCGAAGCGGTGCAGGCTGCGGGTGACGCGGGAGTTGAACCCCCGGCGGGGCTTGTGCTCGCCGCCCATGCCGGGGTCGAAGCTGCGAAACCCGCGTTCGATGGCCCAGGCGATGGGCGCGTAGTAGCACAGCTCGAAATGCAGGAAGGGTATCTCCAGCGCGGCCCCGGAGTAGCGCCCGTACAGCTCGCCCTGGCCGTGGACCAGTAGGGACAGCCCCACGGGCTCCTCGCGCCCCTCCATGTGGCCTACGGCAAAAGCCACATGTTCCCGGAACACGTCCGCCAGCCCCTGGAAGAACGAGAGCGGCAGGTACTTGCAGCCCCACTCCCCGAATTTGGAGCAGGTATCGGCGTAGTAGTGGTGCATGAGCTCGAACCAGGAGTCCGGCGCGTCCTGCCCGTCCACGATCTCCACGCGCACCCCGGATTCGCGCAGGGCGCGGCGCTCACGTCGGATGTTCTTGCGCTGACCGGCCCTGAACACCTCCAGGAAATCCTCGAAGCTCCGGTAACCAGGGTTCTCCCAGATGAAGCCCTGGTGCTCCCAGGCCGTGAGGCCGAGCGATTCCAGGTCGTCCGCGAAGTCGTCCTGCGCGAAGAGCACGTGCATCCCGGAGAGCTCATTGGCCTCCATCAGGTGCTCCATGCCCTCCAGCACCGCCCCGGCAATGCCGCGCGGCGAGAACCCCGGCGCGTTGAGGAACCGGTATCCGGCCACCGGCGTGAACGGGCTCACGGCCACCAGCTTGGGGTAATACGGCAGGTTCAGGCGCTGGGCCACGTCCGCCCAGAGCTGGTCGTAGACGAACTCGCCCTGGCCGTGCCCCTTCACATACAAGGGCGCGGCCGCCACCAGCCGGTCCGAGGCGCGCAGCACGCAGTGGGCGGGCATCCAGCCTGTCTCGGCGCTGACCGCCCCGCAGGACTCCAGCAGGTTGAGCCACTCCCAGCGCATGAACGCGGGAGCGCCCGCCGCCAGACGGTTCCATTCCTGCCGGTCCAGGTGGCCCATGGAGGGCGCGAAGGAGACGGCGAGCGCCAGATCGGCCTGATTTGGTTGGGTCATGGGGATTGGACCGGGGCGACAAATGCCCCGGCCCCATGCGACGTCATTACTTGATGTTGGCCCAGGCCTCGCCGTTCTTCAGAAAGAGTTCGATCTCCACGGCCTTGCAGATGTCCACGTCCTTGATGGTGTAACCCAGCTTGTCGACCACCACGTAGCGCAGGTCCCACATGCAGTTGCCCTGGTCGTGCGGCACGGCGATGTCGATCTTCTTGCCGGGGTGGAGCTTGTACTTGTCCAGGAGGTTCGCACCCCAGTTCTTGGTTCCGGCCGGGGCCAGGCGGATCTGCTTGATCTGCTGGTCGGCGGAGTTGATGAACAGGATGCGCTTTTCGGCGGCCAGGGCCTGGCAGGCCACAGCCATAATCAGGATGAACAGGGCAAATGTCTTCCGCATGAAATCCTCCGGATTGAGTGTCGTGTCGAATCGGGTACGCATGCCGGGTGTCGAGTTCCTGAAAACCATGGACATGTTTTTCAGGAGAAAAATCACCTGCTCTCCCTGGACGCCAGCGCAGTCGCAGGGCAGGCCTCGGCGACCTCCGCTATACCGGCGCGCCGGGCTGCTCGTACAGGGCCTTGGCCCACACCAGGGCCTCGCAGTAGGAGCTGGCCACCTTGATGGGGTCCAGATGCAGGGTGCGGGTCAGCTCATCCAGGCGAGCCCAGTCGCCGGTCTCGAAACATTTGGCCACCTCCAGCCAGTCGCTGTAGATGTTGCGCTCCCCGCACAGCGCGGCCATGACCTCCTCCTCCAGGGGCAACGATTCCACCAACTCGCGCATGGGGGTGTCCAGCATGGGCTCGAGCAGCGAGAAAAGGCCCATGAGGAACAGCGTGTCCGGGGCGACGTCGCGCGAGTCGTGGTTGGCGCTGGCGCGCTCCAGGAACTTGGCCCGGATGGAGGAGAGATACGGCAGCTCCGAGGTCTTGTCCGAGGGCATCACGTCCGAAAGAAGCACCAGCCACAGCCAGCTCTTGATCTGCTGCCAGCCGAGCATCAGGATGGCGTGGCGGATGGAGCTGACCTTGTAGCGCAGGCCGAACGCCAGGGAGTTGATGAAGGTCAGCAGCCTGAAGCTGATGGACACGTCGGACTCGATGTTTCGCGTCAGCTCCTCCAGGTCCATGTCGCCCTTTTCCAGGGTGCGGTAGATGTTCAGGCGCGTGATCTTGTTGGAGGGAAGCTTCCTGCCGGGTACGATGACCGGTTTCTCGAAGAAGAACCCCTGAAACAGGTGAAACCCGAGCTTTTTGGTGAGCTGGAAGTGCGAATCGTCCTCCACCCGCTTGGCGGCCAGCAGGCAGTTGCAGCCGGAGAGTTCATCCAGCATGGACTTCAGCTGGGCCTCATCCTTTTCCAGCACGTCTACGAACACGATGTCGGCCAGGTCCACCAGCTTCCTGTCGCACTCGCCGGGCAGGAAGTGGTTAAGCGCCAGGGTGTAGCCCTGCTGCTTGACCCGCCTGAGCGCGGCCTCGAAGTCGGGCTCGAGCACCTGCAGCGGTTCAAGCTCCACCACGGTGGTGCGCGGCGGCAGCGTGGAGGGCACGTCGGACAGGATCGATTCGCGCGAGAAGTGGATGCAGATCTTCTTGCCGACCTGGTCGGGCTCCGGCGAGGCGAGCAACGCCGTGGAAATGACCGAGAGGGTGGCCACGTCCTTGTCCGAAAAGTTGGCGGACTTCTCCAGCGGGCTCTTCCGGTAGAGCAGTTCATAGCCGAAGACGCGCTTGTCCGCGTCGAATATGGGCTGTCTTGCGAAAAAAGTGTCTACGTAATTTTGCGGGGCGCCGTCCATGGACATCAGTGCGTCTTCCTGCTGGAGTGGTATGTGTCTTCCCATCTCCTACCCCACCTGACGCCCCCTGTCCATTTTCCCAGCGCCTCGGGCGGAATACGTGGACAGCCCGCCGGGGGCGCGGTATATGGAGCCATATCCAACATTTCGGGGTTTTTTCCAGGATGAAGGCGCTCCACGAAAAACTAGTCGATTCCGGGCTGGTCACCAAGAACGAGGTGGACCAGGTCCGCCAGATTCAGCGCAAGTCCGGCTGGAAGATCGTCGAGTACCTCATGCACCAGGGGCGCTTGAACGAGAACGAGCTGATCGACTTCATCAGCCGCGAACTCAAGATCGACAAGTACTCCGCCGAAAAATACCCCCTGGACAAGACCCTCAAGGAAGTCCTGCCCGAGGACATGGCCCGCAAGCTGGACCTGGTGCCGGTAAGGACCGAGCGCAACGTCCTCTACGTCGCCACCGCCGACCCCGAGTCCATCAACCGCCTGGACCAGGTGGAGCGCGTGGCCATGCTGGAGGTGGAACCCATCTTCTGCACCAAGGCCGAGCTCGAGGAGCTGATGGCCGGGCAGTACGGGGTGCAGTCCCACCTTGGGGACATGCTGGGCATCATAGACGAGCTCACGGTGCAATCCGGCGATGACGCCGAGGAGGGGGCGGAACTGGCCGGCGCGCTGCAAAGCGCCGTGCAGGAAGCCCCGGTGGTGCGGCTGGTGAACCAGATACTGGCCCAGGCCGTGCGCGAACGCGCCTCCGACATCCACCTCTCCCCCATGACCAACACCATCCAGATGCGTTACCGCATCGACGGCGAGCTGCGCGAATTCCCAACGCCCCCCAAGTCCGTGTTTTTGACCGTGCTCTCGCGCCTGAAGCTTCTGGCCAACATGGACATCACCGTGGCCCGCATCCCCCAGGACGGGCGCTTCTCCTTCGTGCTGGACGGCAAGGAGGTGAACGTGCGCGCCTCCACCCTGCCCACCATCCACGGCGAGAACCTGGTGCTGCGCCTGCTCATGCGCTCCTCGCGCGGCAGCGGCCTGGACGAGCTGGGCGTGAGCGAGGACGACCGGCGAAAGCTCCAGAAAGGCATGGACCGCCCCTTCGGCATGATCCTGGCCACCGGCCCCACCGGTTCGGGCAAGACCACCCTTCTGTACGCAGTGCTTCGCCAGTTGGACCAGCCCGGGGTGAACATCATCACCCTGGAAGACCCGGTGGAGTACCGCATCGAGACCATCCGGCAGGTGCAGCTGAACGCCCGCGCGGGCATGACCTTCGCCTCCGGCCTTCGCGCCATCCTGCGCCAGGACCCGGACATCATCATGGTGGGCGAAATCCGCGACGGCGAGACCGCAGGCATTGCGGTGCAGTCCGCGCTCACCGGCCACCAGGTGCTCTCCACGGTGCACACCAACTCGGCCTGCCAGGCCCTCACACGCCTGATGGAGATGGGCATAGAGCCCTTCCTCGTGGCCTCCACCCTGGCCGTGGTGGTAGGCCAGCGCCTCGTGCGGCGCATCTGCCCCAAGTGCAAGGAGGCGTATACGCCGCCCAAGGAGCTGGTGTCGCTCTTTGAAATGCAGCACCTGCGCGACGTGGTGTTCATGCGCGGCAAGGGCTGCCCGGACTGCGGCGGACTCGGCTATTCGGGACGCGTTGGCGTGTATGAGGTGCTCTACGTGGACGATCTGGTGCAGGACATGATCCTGAGGCAGGCCTCGGCCCGCGAGATCGAGCAGGCCGCCGTCGAAGCCGGGACGTTCTCGACGCTCAAGATGGACGCCCTGTCGAAAGTGGTGGCAGGCCACACCACCATCGAGGAAGCGGCGACCATCGCGTTCATGTAGCGCCGCGCCTTCGCGCTTAGCCCGTCACGCCTTTGCCCGTCACCCGGCGCATGAACTCCGAGAGGCTCAGTTTGCGGCTGGACGGCCCGGCCCGCACGTAGAACTCCTCGTCCTTTCCGCCTTTCAGGATGACCGGCTCGCTTGAACGGAAGCACTCCGCCAGCAGGATCTTGCGTCCATCGAAGGCCCGCACCGCGAAGATCATGCTGGACAGATGCTCCACGCCCACGTGCTGGGCGAAGATCGAGGTGAAGTGGCGCAACACGTGGTCGTCGTTCTCGAAGCCGTCCGTGTCCAGGCCCAGGGCTCGGCCCTCGTCGTCCACGCCCACCACCAGCACGCCGCCGTCGGTGTTCATGAACGCGGTCAGGGTTTTCAGCACCGCAAGTTCGATCTCCTTGCCCGGCTTGCCCGCAGCGAGGTTGAAACGCAGCGTCGATTTGAACTCCAGGCGCTCGCTCTCCCCCTGGCAGATCAGCTCGCGGATTTCCTTCTCCGTCTCGAAAAACGGGGCGGGATCGGCGCGGCGGCGCATCCTGGAGCGCACAGCCAGCCAGGAGAGAAGCCCCACCGCCACGGCAAGGCCTGCCCCGGCCAGCAGCAGGTTGCGCCCCCCGGTAAAGAGTTGCCCGAAGAGAGCCTCGCGAGAGAGCGCCAGCCCCACGAAGGTGCGGCTTCCCTCTCCGGCCAGCGGCTGCACCGACGCCCACCAGGAATCTCCCCCGGCCTGGAAGGAGAAGGCGTCCGAGGCGGGCTTGCCAGCGGCGAGCCAGGCCCGGACTGCCTCGGCGCGGGCCGGGTCGGTGTCCATGGAATACGGGACTATGGCGGGGGCTGCTTGCACGGCCACGGCGCTCCCGGCTCCGCTGTCCGCCACACCGGCCCCGGAGGAAGCCGACGGGCCGGGCTGCGCTTTTACGGGCGCTGTCGGATCGAGCACGTGGCCGTCCGGGGTGCAGATGAGTATGCGCGCCCCTTCGGGAGAATCCAGGGTCAGAGAGCGCCAGATGTCTTCCAGCCCGAAGCTGAAGGCCAGGGTCTTCGGGGAGTCCCAGTCCGTACCGGACACGACCAGGGCGGTGATGGAAGCCGTGCCCACGCCGGGTACGGGGTGGGCGTTGGTCCAGGCGGGCCAGTCGCCCATGTGGTTCGCCGCTGCGTCCGCGAGAATGCGTCCCATGGCCTGGAGCGCATCCGCCGACACCTGCGCATCCCCGGCCGGAGCCATGTTCGCATCCAGCCGGGTCCATTTTCCGGAATCCCCGGCCTGACCCGTACGGGAAAAAAGCAGGAAGCCGTTCGGCGCGCGGCAGGCCATGGCCACCACGCCCGAAGCGTCCGACACCGTGGCGGCGGACAGGCCCTTCTCCTCAGCCAGCACCGAGAGCACCAGAAGCCCCGGAGCGGCCTCGTCCTGGCTGGCAGACTGGGAAAGGAGGCGCGCGGTCAGGTTCAGGCTGGAGAGCGGCGGCGAGATCAGCATGTGCAGGCGGTCGCGCGCGGCGCGTCCTTCCGTCATCACGGCCTGCCCGTACAGGCTGCGGGAGATCCTGCCGTACTCGAAGGTGACGATCCCCGCAGCCAGGGAGATGAGGACTATGATGGATACAAGAATGGAGCGGGACGGATGCACGATACCTACCCGGAATGGATTTTACTGCGCGTCCCGCCCTGTTACGCGCCCCGGGCTGCCTCCGCAAGCCGCCAGGGTTCGCGCATGCCGTCCTGGCGCTTGAGTGCCTCGGCCAGAAGCTCGGCGCACCGGGGGGCGTCGGCCTGGGCCAGGGTCCAGTCCGCGCCGGATACGAAGGCCGCCCACGCGTCCAGGCTGGGCGCTGTCCCAACCACGAAGAGCGCCGCCTCCCGGCGTCTGAGGCCGGGCCGGGCGTGCATCTCCGCCAGGGGTTCGCGCATGGCCTCACCCAGCACCACGGCGTCCACCGCGTTCAGGCGAAGCCTGGCAGCCGCGCGCGCCGGGTCAGGCTCGTCCATCAGGTAATAGCCAAGCTCCTTGAAAAAGGCGGCTGCGCCAGTGCGCCAGGGGCCGTCCTCCAGGCACAGGAGAGCGGCCTTCATGCCGTAGGGGATCATGTCCGGTTCGATGGTGCTTTCCGGCTGGCTCACAGGTCGTCCTCCTCGTCGGACTTTTTGACCGAGGCGTTGTAGTCCAGGTCCAGCTTCAAGGCCCCCAGGTCCGAGACCTTCTCCCCCCGCGACAGGCGCACCTGATCGATGTTCAGGGTCAGCTTGGCGCGGTCCGTGGCGTTGGCCAGGGCGGTGTCGCGCTCGATGAGGTTCTTCTCGTACAGGGCCAGCAGGTACTGGTCGAAGGTGAACATGCCGTAGGTGGAGCCGGACTCCACCGCCCCGTAGTAGGTCTTCTCGCCGGATTCGCCGCTCTGGATGATCTCGCGGATCTGAAGGTTGTTGCGCAGGATCTCGAACGCGGCCACGCGCCCGCCGCCCACCCGGCTCATGAGCCGCTGGGACACCACGTACTTGAGGCTCGCGCCCAGGCGCTGGCGGATGAGCTGCTCTTCGCTTGCCTCGAACATGCCGATGACGCGGTTGATGGTCTGGCCGGTGTCCGAGGTGTGCAGGGTTCCCAGCACCAGGTGGCCGGTCTCGGCGGCCTGGAGGGCGATCTCCACGGTTTCGCGGTCTCGCATTTCGCCCACCAGGATGATCTTGGGGGCCTGGCGCAGGGCGGCGCGAAGCCCGGAGGCGAAGGTGTCGAAGTCCTGGCCCAGCTCGCGCTGGTTCACGGTGCCGCGCTTGTGGGGGTGGACGTACTCCACCGGGTCTTCCAGGGTGACGATGTGCACGGCCTTGGTGGCGTTGATCTCGTCGATGAGCGCTGCCAGCGAGGTGGACTTGCCGGTGCCGGTCGCGCCGGTCACCAGGATCAGGCCGAATTTCTCCTTGGCCATGACCCCGAACGGGGCCGGAAGCCCGAGCTGCGCCATGCTGGGGGCCTGGGCCGAGAGCTGCCGGAGCACCAGGGCCAGGTTGCCGCGCTGCCAGAAGATGTTCACGCGGAAACGGATCTTGTTGGGGTGCTCGTAGGACAGGTCGCAGGAGCCGCGCTCCATCAGGTCGCGGTACAGACGGGGGCTGCGGCCCATGAGCACCTGGGCCATGGCCTCGGTCTGGCGGGCCAGGAGCGGCCCGAGCGGCAGGTCCAGGTCGCGCAGCTCGCCGTGCAGTTCGGCCTGCACCCGCTTGCCCACGGTGAACAGCGTGTCCGAGAGCGACGGGGCCTGGGCCAGGGCCAACCCCATCAGGTGGTCAAAATGAGACCTGAGCATCGTGCCTATCCTCTAGCGTGGCGTTCTCAAAACACGTTCATACAATTTAAGAACTCGAACCAAGAGAACCAGTTATTTTGTTGTTGAAAAACATGTTCATGTTTTTCAACAACGCGACTCTGATCCGTGGCCGGATTCAGTCGTCTATCCCGCTTGGCGGCTGGGGCAAAAGGTCCTTGAAACGCGTCTTCTGGATGGCCTTGTTGTAGGCGTCTTCTGCGGTGATCTTGCGCGCGTCGTAGAGCTCCATGATGGCGTCGTCCAGGGTCTGCATGCCGTGGTTCTTGCCGGTCTCGATGACGGAGTTGATCTGGAAGGTGCGCTTCTCGCGGATGAGGTTGCGCACTGCGGGCAGGGCCACCAGGATTTCCAGGGCGGCGGCACGGCCGGGCTTGTCGGATCTGGTGAACAGCGTCTGGGCCACGATGCCGCGCAGCGACTCGGACAGGGCCGAGCGTATCTGCTCCTGCTGGTCGCCGGGGAACACCTCGATGATGCGGTCCACGGTTTTGGAGGCGCTTATCGTGTGCAGGGTGGAGAACACCAGGTGGCCGGTCTCGGCTGCCTCCAGGGCCAGGCGGATGGTCTCCAGGTCGCGCATTTCGCCCACCAGGATCACGTCCGGGTCCTCGCGCAGGGCTCCGCGCAGGGCGGAGTTGAAGCTCCTGGTGTCGCGACCCACTTCGCGCTGGTTTATCAGGCAGTTCTTGGGCTGGTGGAGAAATTCGATGGGGTCCTCGATGGTGAGGATGTGCTCCTGGCGCATGGTGTTGATGTAGTCCACCATGGCGGCCAGCGTGGTGGACTTGCCCGAGCCGGTCGGCCCCGTGACCAGCACCAGCCCCTTGGGCAGCTTGCAGAAGTCCTTGAGCACCGGAGGCATGTTCAGCTCGTCAAGCGACAGCACCTTCTCCGGGATGGTGCGGAAGGCCGCAGCAACTCCCCGGCTTTGCAGGAAGAAGTTCACGCGGTAGCGCGACACGCCAGGCACTGCGTAGGCGAAGTCCACGTCGCCGGTTTCCTCGAATTCCTTAATCTTGGGTTCCGGGGTGATCTCATAGAGGAGCTGTTTCAACTCCTCGTGTTCGAGCACCTTGAACTTCACCCGTTGCAGGATGCCGTGCAGGCGGATGATGGGCTGGGAACCGCTGGAAAGATGCAGGTCCGATGCTCCCAATTCCTGCATCATGGAAAAGAAGGCGTCGATCTGGGCCATGTGTACTCCTGGGACGGTTCTTGCGCAGGCTTATACACCATCGGCGGCGCACGTCCAATGCCGGATTGCCCTCCCGGTCCTCCCGGACGGACTCTGACCGCGTGATCCCGCCAGCGCAGCGCTCCGGGAGACAAACGTGCGTTGCGCGCTATCGCATTACCGCATCACGCGCCGCCTCCATGAACAACGCGTGCATCTCCAAAAAGTGGAGGAGCATTCCTCCCGCGTCAGTACTTTCGCGGCCTGGAAATGCATCACGCAATGGAGGCCGTCTGGAATTCGTGCAGCTTGTACAGGCTGCCCCCGGCATGCATCGCGGTGCAAAGAGCCTTTTCCAAGCGTCCGGCGAGGCAGCGCCCGGACCCCAGGCGAATCGGACAACTGCGGCGATAGAGTGAAATCACACTGCAAAAGGACGATTACTCTTGACATTTCCCATCAAATCGCCATCCATGTCCTTCAACAACAGCCAACGCACCGTGGAGCATTCGGCATTGGATACATCTCCCAAAGCATCCTCCACCGAAAAGCTCTTGGAGCTGATCCGGGGTTCGGGGAAAAAAGCCGACGGGGGGGAAACTCCCGCGCCGCAGCCGCTGCCGTCAAAAAAACGGTGGTACTCCTCCCTGTCCCTGAAAGCCCCCCGATCCCCCGGTTCCAGCGCCAAGGGCGTCCGCCTGGGCGTGAAGCTCACCGGCCAGGCCATACGCATGGTCAAGCTCACCACGGGGTCGGGCCGCTCCCGCGTGCTGGAATTCAAGACCGTCCCCATCCCCGAGCAAGGCCCGGACGCCCCTGAACTGTCCTTGGTGCTGCGCCTGGCCCTGAAGGACTTCCTGGGCAAGGCCGACGCCGACGTGTGGGCCATGGTCCCGGCGGAATCGGCGGATCTTCGCTTCATCCAGGTCCCCAAGACCGGCAAGAAGCAGCTCTCCAACGCCATCTACTGGACTGCGCGCAAGGAAGCCGCCTTCGACGACGCCGAGGTGGTCTTCGACTACGAGCTCCAGGGCGAGGTGCTGGAAAAGGGCGCGACAAGGCTCTCCGTGCTGGCCTACACCGTGAAGCGCGAAGAGTTCGAAAAGCTGCGAAACCTCTTCTTGCAGGCCGGATACCCCCTGACGGGCATCACCGTTCCCTCGGTGGCCATGCGGAACCTCCTGCGCGGCGGCTGGCTGGAGAACGCCTCCCAGACCCAGGCGGTCCTGCACCTGGGCGGGGATTTCTCGCGCCTGGAGATATTCTCCGGGGGCAAGCTCCAGTTCGTGCGGATGCTCAAGGGCGGTCTGGCGGCCATGGCCCTGACCCTGGCCGAGGCCTCCAAGGATTTCAGGCCCCACGCTCCCGCGACACCGAGCGAGCCGGAACCGACGCCTCCGTCAGCCGAAAGCCCGGACGCCCAGGCCTCCGCAGGCAAGAGCGACGTATCGTCCATGATCGTGCCGGAAGTCCCGGCCTTCTCCGCCCCGATCTCCATCGAGATCGAGTCCATGGTCCAGCCCTCCTTTGCGGGTCTGGTCCAGGAAACCCCGTCCCCATCGACCTTTCCCCAGTTCGGCAGCGCCTTCCCTCCCCTGACGCCAGAAGAGCCCAAGCCCGCCGGGCTCACCCAGGACGAAGCCCGCTCCCTGCTGGAAAACCTCGCGGACGGCCCCCAGTCCCTGCCCGAGGGACACCCAGGACGGCTTTTGTCCACGGCCGACGTGCTGGATATGCTCAAACCCTCCTGGGAGCGGCTGTTGCGACAGGTGCAGATGACCTTCTCCCACCACGCGGTCACCCTGGGCAACGAGCAGGTGTCCAGCTTGAGCCTGGGCGGCCCGCTGGGCGGCGACCCCGCGCTCCTGGACTTTTTGAGCGAAAAGCTCGGCGTGCCCTGCCGCCACCTGGACCCGCTCTCCCCGGACAACCTGGGCCGTCTGACGGTCAAGGCCCCGTCGCTCTCCCCCGGCGAACGCCAGCCCTACAATCTGGTGCTCGGCCTCACCGACTCGGAGCTCGCCGCCTGCAACCTGCTCTTCACCTTCAAGCAGAAGGAGGAGCAGGACCGCGTCTCGGACCTGAACCGCATCGTGGCCCTGGTGTGGCTGGGGGTGGCCGTGCTCATGGGCGGACTGTTCACTTGGCAGCAGACCCAGGCCTACCTGAAACGCCAGGTGATCCAAGGCCTGGAGGCCCAGTTGCGGGAATTCCAGCCCCAGGTGACCATGCCACTGCTGCTCAGCACCGGCAGCAAGGTGCGCGGCGTGGTGGACAACCTGCGCCGCTTCGGGGCGCGCAACCTGGCCGGAGCGGTTCTGCACGACGTGACCGCGCTCACGCCGGAAAACGTCAAGCTGTTCAACATCTCCATGGACCTGGGCACGCCCGAGGAGCAGCCCGTATTCAAGGGGGCGGCGGAAGCGCCCAAGGGGCCAGCCAACCCCGTCAACAAGCAGGGGCGCGTGGGCCTGGACACCCTGACACTGGAAGGCTACGTCAAGGGCGACAGCCAGATACTGGAGTCCCTGCTCTCGGCGTATCTGGTGCAGCTTCGCACCTCGCCCTTGCTGGGCGAACCTTCCGTGAGCAAGCGCTCCCTGGAAGTCACCGCCGCCGGAGAGGACGTGCTCCGGTTCACCCTATCCTGTCAGGTGAGGCGCTAGATGGCCGACCCGCGCGCCACTCCGGGCAAGCTCCCCCCGAAAACGGTCCTGTACCTGCTCATCGGGTCCGGCGTGCTGGTGCTGTTCGTGCTGCTGGGCATCATCCCCATGCAGAAGAGCCTGCACGAGCACGACCGCCAGATCGAGCAGGCCAAGTTCCACATCGAGGAGCAGAACGCCTTGCACCCCATCTACATGCGGATGCTGACTATCGCCCAGGCGGGCGGGGCCAAGGCCCCCAAGCTGCCGGAAAAGCAGAGCCTTGGGCAGAAGGCCGTGTCCGAGATCACCGACAGCCTGGCGCAGTTGATCGTGGCGACGGGGCTTGAGGCCCAGTCCGTGGTGCCGGACCCGGGTTCGCTTGGCCGGGGTTCCAAGTCGCTGGCGGTCAACATCCACGTGAAGGGTTCCCTTGAAAAGTTCAGGGTGTTTTTGGGCGAACTGGCCATGCAGCCGACCTTCGAGAACATCGAAAAGGTCCAGATCGGCCCCGGCAGCGGTCCCAGGGACTGCACCCTCACCGTGTGGCTGGCATCGGAGTAGGCATGGACGTTTCCAAGAGAGAAAAGATCCTTCTGGGAGGCATGGGCGCGGCCATCCTGGTCTCGGCCATCTACCTCATGTGGCCCGCCCCGCCGCCCGCCTCGCCGGAGATGACGCCCCAGAGGCTGGCCGATTCGCGCAAGGCCGCAGAATCCCAGTTGCAGGCCCTGGAGCGCGTCCAGCTCTCCCCGCGCGAGCTCCACGCGGTCAACAACTCCCAGCAGCCCTGGCCCAACGACCCTCTGGCCCCCAAGCCGCCCGACCCCGAAGCCGCCGTGGACCGCGACAAATTTCACTACACCGGCTTCATCAGGATCGGCGAGCGCAGCCTGGCCGTCATCAACGGGCGCGAGTACCAGGTGGGCGAACAGCTGGAGAGCGGCGGCTTCGAGGTCGTCCAGATTTCACCGGAGGCCGTGGTGCTGTCGGGCGTTGCGCGCAAGAACACCGTGCGCATCCCGTACCAGGACCCGAGCTTCTTCATTGGCCGGTAGTCACGGCGCGTGCGCGCGCCAAGGAGCAATTCGATGATCCGCAATCACAGCGACAAGCGCCGCGCGGCGATCTGGACGCCGGGGCTCCTCTTGGCCCTGGCCCTGGCCGTGCTTCTGGGCGCATGCGCCAAGCCACAGCCAGACCCCTTCCTGGAGAAGTGGGAGAAGAAGGCCGAGGACGTAAAAGACAACACCTACGCCCCGCAGCCGCGCAAAGTCGACTTTTCCGAGGTGCAGGTGAAAGCCCCGGACAAGCCCATCGACATGAAACCCAAGCGCAACCTGCCCACCATGCGGGTGTCGCTCAACTTCTACAACACCGACCTCCAGGCCGTGCTGCGCTCCATGGCGCGCATCGCCAACCAGAACATCATTCTGTCCGCGTCGCTCCAGGCCCCCGAGAACCAGGGCAAGCACAAGGTCAACCTGAACGTCAGCGAGACGCCCTGGGACCAGGCCTTCGACTCCATCCTGAACGCCAACGGCCTGAGCTACGACTGGGACGGCGAGATCATCCGCGTCATGACCCTCGAGGACATGAAGGGCCAGAACGACATGAAGATGGCCATCGCCAACAAGATGGTCCAGGTGGAGCGCATCAAGGCCGTGGAGCCCGTGGTCACGGTGAAGGTGCAGGTGAACTACGCCGACGTGGAGGAACTCGAGCGCACCATGCAGGGCTACCTGTACCCCAAGAAGGCCGATTCGGGCAAAGGCGGGGAAGGCGGCGCTGGCGGGGGTGAATCCAAGAGCGGCGACACGGCCACGGAACTGCCGGGGCGCATCAAGGGCTTCGTGGTGGCCGACAAGCACTCCAACTCCATCATCATCCAGGCCAACCGGGAGCACGCGGAGATGCTCGTGAAGCTGGTGGAGAAACTGGACGAGCCGCGCCTGCAGGTGCACCTGAAGGCCTTCATCGTGGAGGCCAGCCGTGACAACCTCTTCGACCTGGGCTTCCAGTGGGGCGGCTTCTTCAGGACGTCCGCAGACGCCAACGGCAACCGGGGCTACGTGCTGTCTGGCAACAACACCGAAGTCGCCGCCGATGGCACCCGCACCCTGACGCCCATCTACGGCCTGGGACCGGCAAGCTACGGCTACGCCTTCAACTATCCCGCCTCCATCACGCCCACGGGCACGGGCCTTGGCTCGCAGGGCACGGCGCTCAACTTCATGTGGGGCATGTTGAACGACAACATCCTCCAGTTGCAGCTCACGGCGCTGGCCAGGGAGGGCAAGATCAACATCGTGTCCGAGCCGTCGCTCACCACCCTGGACAACATGACCGCCTTTACGGAGAACGGCGAGCGCATCCCCTTCGTCACCGTGTCCCAGAACGGCACCAACGTGCAGTTCGTGGACGCCGTGCTGCGCCTGGAGATGACCCCCCACGTCATCGACGACAAGAACCTGCGCATGAAGATCGTCCTAAAGAACGACGAGGTGGTCACCGACCAGACCCGCTGGGTCATGGGCAACCCGCCCATCCGCAAGAAAGAGACCAACACCACGCTCATCGTGGAGGACGGCGCGACCATCATCATCGCAGGACTGGCCAAGAACTCCAAGACCGACGGCGAGCAGGGCGTCCCAGGCCTGAAGGACGTCCCCGGCGCGGGCTATC
Organism: Fundidesulfovibrio putealis DSM 16056; assembly: GCF_000429325.1. Lineage (NCBI taxonomy): Bacteria > Pseudomonadati > Thermodesulfobacteriota > Desulfovibrionia > Desulfovibrionales > Desulfovibrionaceae > Fundidesulfovibrio > Fundidesulfovibrio putealis. Next base: position 331,088 of record NZ_AUBQ01000005.1, on the reverse strand, counting down.
TGTTCAAGAACACCAGCAAGCAGAGCACCAAGCAGGACATCCTGGTGTTCATAACGCCCACGGTGCTCAAAAAACGCGACCCGGCCCAGGCCCAGACGCCCCTGACCCCTTCCGGCCCCGCGCCTACCGGCCAGGCTCCCCAGGCGCCTAAAGCCCCCGCAGGCTCCCCCGAGCGCCAGCCCATCCCCCTGGGACAAGCCCCCGCAACCCCGCAGACAGGACGGCCCGGCAGCTGATGCGTTATTTCGAGCTTCTCAACCTGCGCCGCGAGCCCTTTTCCAACTCGCCGGACCCGGAGCTGTTCTACCGCGCCAAGCAGCACCGCGAATGCCTCCAGGCCCTGGAGATCGCCATCCGCCTCAAGCGGGGCCTCTCCGTGGTTACCGGGCACGTGGGCACCGGCAAGACCACCCTGTGCCGCCAGCTCATCCGCGTGCTGAGCGACCGCCAGGGCGTGGTGACGCATCTGGTGCTGGATCCGTACTTCTCCGACGCCCGCGAGTTCCTGGTGCACCTGAACGGCCTCTTCGGCGTGGACGCGGCCGAGGCCCACGCCGTGAGCGACTGGCAGCTGCGCGAGAACATCAAGAACGCGCTGCTCACCCTGGCCGTGGAGGAAGACCGGCTGGTGATCCTCATCGTGGACGAGGGCCAGAAGATGAGTCTGGAGTGCCTGGAGATCCTGCGCGAGCTCCTGAACTTCGAGACCAACGAGCACAAGCTGTTGCAGATCGTGATTTTCGGGCAGCTGGAGTTCGAGCCGATACTCGAAGCCAAGGCCAACCTGGCCGATCGGGTGAACCTGCGCTTCCGGCTTGGCCCCCTGGACTTCCAGGACACGCGCGAGCTCATCCAGGCGCGCATCGCCATGTGCTCCAAGGACATCTCGCCAGAGGGGCTGTTCAGCTTCTGGGCCTTCCTGGCTGTGTACCTGGCAACAGACGGCTTCCCGCGACAGATCGTGCAGCTGTGCCATCAGGCGCTTCTGGCGGTCATCATCAAGGAGAGGCCCCGCGTCACCTGGGGCGTGGTGCGCAGTTGCATGCGCTGGCGCACCCTGGGGCTTCCCAGGCGCAGGCGCTGGCCCTGGCTGGCCGGTGCGGCCCTGGCCCTGATCGTGGCCCTGGCCGGCGCCGGGATCTATTTCGGATACGCGCCCGTCAGCGCCGAGAGGCTGAGGGGCATTACCTCCGGGGTAAAGCTGCCGGACGTGGCCTCCTGGTTCGCCTCCGCCCCGGCGGCAGAGAAACCTGGCGTTGCCCCGCAGACGCCGGATGCATCCACGCCCCCGCCCGCAGCTTCCGGAGCCGCTTCAGGTGCAGGTATCGGCCAGCAGGTCCAGCACCCTGCCGGAGCGCCCGTGAGCGCCCAGAGCGCTGGCAGCCCGCAGGCGCAGACCGCCGCACCGGAACAGAACCAGCCAGCCGCGCTGGCTGATGCTGCCGCCCCGGAACAGCCCGCCCTGACGGAAACTGAAGCCGCCAGGACTCAGGCCGAAGACTCCCAGCCTGCCCGCGAGTCCGGACATGAACCAGGACCGCCCCGCTTCACCGGCGTGCGCGCATCCTCCCAGGACGGCTCAGAAACCCTGGAGATCCTCACGAGCAAGCCTGTCGAGCGCTTCGAGGTCGCCTTCAAGCCAAATCCCGCACGCATCCTGGTGGACCTGATGGGTCCCTGGGAGCGCCGCGCGGACCGGGAGCTTCCCGTGGGCACCGCCCGGCTTGACAAAGTGCGTACGGCAGTACAACCAGATAAGCTGAGGGTGGCGGTCTATCTCAAGGACGCCTCGGCAGGGCCTTTCCAGCCGAAGGTGGAAAAGACGCCTCAGGGACTTAAGGTCATCCTCAAGTAAACCATGGCCTCTTTCTCCTATCAGGTACTTAACGACGCAGGGCGCACCATTTCGGGAACCCTTGAGGCCGACAACGTCGACCAGGCCCGCCAGAAGCTCATGGCCCTGGGCTACATCCCCATCTCGGTCAGGGGCGGCAAGACCAAGGGCGGCTTCGAGCGCTGGCTGGACGACTTCCAGACCAACACCACCTCCGTCACCCTGAAGGACCTCATCCTCTTTACCAAGCAGTTCCGCACCATGGTCCAGGCGGGCCTGTCCATCCTGGAGCTTTTGCGCATCCTGGAGGAGCAGACCGAGAACCGCAAACTCAAGCGCGTGTGCGGCGAAATGGGTGCGGAGATCAAGAAAGGCAAGACCCTCTCGGAGGCCTTCGCGGGCCACCCCAAGGTTTTCCCGGACCTGTACCGGCACATGATCGCCGCTGGCGAGCAGTCCGGCTCGCTGCCCGAGGTGCTGGACCGGCTCATCTACCTCATCGTGCACGAGCACAAGGTCAAGTCGGACATACGCTCGGCCCTGCAGTACCCCATCACCGTGCTGATCGCCCTTGGCCTGGCCTTCTACGTGCTCCTGACCTTCGTCATCCCCAAGTTCATCGTCACCTTCAAGAAGGCCCAGATCGACCTGCCCACCCCCACGGTCATCGCCATCGGCATGTACGAGTTCTTCGACGCCTACGGCTATTACCTGCTGGCTGCGGTCATCGTGGGCCTGTTCCTCTTCGCGCGGTTCCTGAAGACCAAAAAGGGACGCCTGTGGTGGGACGCCCTGTGGCTGCGCGTGCCCATCTTCGGCCCGCTGTTCACCAAGGCGGCCATGGCGCGGTTCTCTTCCATCTTCGCCATCCTCCAGTCCAGCGGCCTCTCGGTGCTGGCGGTGCTGGACATCCTGGAGAACACCATCGGCAACGCCGCCATCGCCCTGGAGTTCTCCAAGATCAAGGAGATGCTCAAGGAGGGGCGCGGCCTGTCCGCACCGCTTCGCCAGGCCAAGTTCTTCACGCCCATGGTGATCAACATGGTGGCCGTGGGCGAAGAGACAGGCAACCTCGTGGAAATGCTCATGGCCGTTTCCGAGCACTACGATTCCGAGGTGGAGTACGCGGTCAGCAGCCTTTCCGAGGCCATCAACCCCATCCTGATCGTCGGCCTGGCTGGGATCATCGGCTTTTTCGCCATGGCCATCTTCCTGCCCATGTGGGACCTGACCAAGATGGTGAAATCATGATCGACCGCCTGCGGGTGGACATCTCGGTGGGCGTTCTCATCCCGTTCATCCTGGGCGGGCTTGCCGCGCTGTGCGTCCTTGGGATGGACGCGGCCTTGAGCCTGGGAGCTTTCAGTGGATTCTCCCCCACCGCGCAGGGCTACCTGACCGCCGCCGTCACCGGGTGCGCCGTATCCGGCGTGGCCCTGTTGCTCGGCAGGCTGGTGCTGCGCCCCATCAAGGCGTTTCTGGCCAGGGCCAAGGAACTGCCCATGCTCAAAGAGCCCGCCGAGAAGATGGAACAGGCCAGGGGCGCGGAGATCGAGGCCCTGGCGCAGATGTTCGAGCACGTCACCCACGTGCTGGGAAGCCTGGACGCCAAGGCGCTTTTTCCCGGCATCATCGGCGAGAGCCGGGCGCTGCGCGGCGTGCTGGCCCAGGTGGCCAAGGTCGCGCCGTCCGAGGCCACGGTGCTGCTCACCGGCGAGTCCGGCACGGGCAAGGACCTCTTCGCCAATACCCTGCACACGCATTCCAAGCGCCGCGACATGCCCTTCGTGGCCGTGAACTGCGCGGCCATCCCGCCGGGCCTCATGGAGAGCGAGCTGTTCGGCCACGAGAAGGGAGCCTTCACCGGGGCCATCGCCGCCAAGAAGGGCAAGTTCGAGCAGGCCAGCGGCGGCACGCTGTTCCTGGACGAAATCGGCGACATGCCCGTGGAGACCCAGGCCAAGATCCTGCGGGCGCTCGAAAACGGCGAGTCCGAACGGGTGGGCGGCGACAAGCTGATCCGCTTCAACGTGCGCCTTGTGGCGGCCACCAACAAGAACCTTCAGGAGATGATCGGGCGCGGCGAGTTCCGCGAAGACCTCTTCCACCGCCTGAACGTCTTCCCGTTGCAGCTGCCGCCGCTTCGCATACGGCCTGAGGACATCCCGCTCCTGGCCAACCATTTCCTGGAGCGCTTCGGGCCGTCGCTGGCCCTCTCCAGCGAGGCCTTGCAGCTGCTCATGGCGCACTCCTGGCCAGGCAACGTGCGTGAACTGCGCAACACCCTGGAGCGCGCGGCGGTGCTGGCCGGAGAGGACGGCGTGGTGCTGCCCGAACATCTTCCGGCCCAGGTCCGGCTGGTGCAGGCCTCGCAGCCCCAGATGCCGGTCATGCCGGAAAGCCGCGCCAAGGACCTGGACGAGAGGCTCCAGGAGATCGAAAAGAGCCTCATCATCGCCGCGCTCATCAAAAGCCACGGCGTGCAGGTACGCGCCGCCGAGATGCTTGGCATAAAAGAGCGCAGCCTGTGGCACCGGGTGAAGAAGTTCGGCCTGGACCCGGCCTCCTACAAGCGCGACTGACCGCGCGGGTTTGTATTTCCGGCACAAGGAGTGCGCGATGGTTCCTGAGAACTCCTGGTTTCGTTCCGTCACCGGCCTGCCGGTGTTCCTGCTGCTGGCCGGGATGGCCGCCTGCATGGCCTACTGGCCGATAATCGCCTACGATCACGACCTGTTCTACCATCTGGCCGGGGGCCGCTACATCTTCGAGCACCTGCGCCTGCCGGACACGCCCTACTTCTCCTACCTGACCTCCCCCGAAGCCTGGGTGGATTACTACTGGCTGCATCAGGTTATCCTCTACGGCCTCTTCAAGATGGGCGGCTACGAGATACTGGCCGTGGGCAGGGCCGTGCTGTTCGGGGCCACGGCCTGGATCGTGTACAGATACCTGAAGGCGCAGGCTGGCGAAGGCAACGGGACGCTTGGGCTTCTGGTGCTCGCGCTCACCGCCGCGTACGCCGGGGCGGTCCTCCCGCGCGACCTGCTGCTTCGACCCCACGCCTACTCCTACCTGGGCATCGTCTTGTTCCAGTTCATCATCAACCAGAAGCCCCGCGCCGCATGGTGGCTGCCCGTAGCCGCCGTGTTCTGGATGAACCTGCACGGCGTGGAGTATCCGGTCATGCTGCTTTTATGCGGCGCGTATCTTGCCGAATACTTCGTGCCCAAGATCTTCAAGCGCCCGGTTCCGGCCCAGGCCAGGGAGCTGCGCTGGCCGCTGATCCTGTGCATGTACGCGGTGCTTGCCACCCCGGCTGGCACCGGCCTGCTGCTCAAGCCCTTCTCGGCCCCGCTCTTCCACGAGCTGGTCATTGGAGAACTCAAGGCCACCCGGCTGAGCGAGCTGGTTGTGTTCTCGCTCTACCCCGTGGGCAACGTGATGGTCTCGCTCTCCAACCTGCTCATCGTGTTTCTCACCATCGGCTCCGTCTTTCTGCTCACCGTGCGCAGGCTGCGCCTATCCAGGGCCATCCTTCTGGTCGGGGGGCTTCTTCTGCTGCCGCAGTCGAGGCGCTTCACCTACGAGTACGTCCTGCTGCTGCTGCCCGTGGCCGGGGACCTGCTGGCCTACGGCAGCCGCAAGTTCCGGGACGTTTCCTGGAAGATCGTGCTGCCAGCCGGGCTGGCCCTGTCCGTGGCCATGCTGCTGGTGACCGCCGCCTACATGGGACCACGGGGCAAGTATCCGCTGGCCAACAGCAACATTCCCGTGGGCGTCTGCGAATTCCTGCAAAAAGAGGGACCGGGCGGGCGCATCCTGAACGAGCCCAACTCCGGCGGCTATCTCGTCTGGAAGCTGCACCCCAAGTACAGCCTGTTCATGGACATGGAGACCATGCTGTTCTCCAGCTTCGATTTCTTCCTGAGCCACAACTTCAGCCAGGACAAGACACTGCTCAAGTATCTCGTGGACCGCTACTCGCCAGCGTTCATCATGACGACAGTCCAGGAAGCGGGATCCAAGGAAACTTTTGAATCGCAGAAGCACTTCATCCCCGTGTTCATCGACGAATACGCTGTCCTCTTTGCCGACTCCCGGCAGAATCCCGCCCTGGTGGAGAAGTACGCTCTCCGGCATCTGGCGCTCAACGGCAACATCAGCGCGGACTATCAGGCAATGACTCCCGAACAGCGGGCCGGAGCCTTGGCGGAAAGCCTGCGAATGCTGGCCGTGCACCCTACCGGCCTGACCACCAACGCGGTGGCCGCCAAGGTCTTCATGGCTGACGGCAAGGCCCAGCAGGCCATGCCCCATGCGGACGCGATCATCGAGAACCACCCGGAGAGCTTCCTGGGCTACACCTTGAAGGCCCAGGCCGCCTTCGAGCTAGGAAACTACGACACCGCAGTGGATCTCAACCGCAAGGCCCTGACATTCGCCAGCGTCGCCGAAGCTCCCAGCGTGCGCAAGAACCTGTACGCAGCGTACGTTCGCCTGGAGAATTATCCCAAAGCTTACGAGACGCTCAAGGAGGCCGTGAACCCCATGTCCATCCTGACGCCAGCCAAGGATCTTTATGACCTCGGGCTGGTGGCCGCTTCTTCCGGACGCGGCAAGGAAGGCCTGCTTCTCCTGGACATGGCCCTGGCCAAGTCTCCCCCTGAAAATGCGGAGTTCATCGCCAAGGCCCGCGAGCTGCGCGACAAGCTTGCCAAAGCCATAGGGCGCTGAGGCGGCGCTCCCTGGACGAACGCGCCAAGCCCGACCCTGTAACTTGAGCAATCAGATGAGAGACTTGCAAGATTCGCAGCGAGGGACGCCTCCGCAGGCCTTCGGGCTGCGTCCTCTTACATCCGGAATCATTCCAGTTTTTTACCCCACAACATATTGGTTCGGGTTGCAGCTGATGGTTACGTCTGCATACGCCTTGATGTTCCGTCTTTTCCCGTGACCGCGTGATCGAATCGTTCGAGATCCCGGCTTTGTGGCATCATTTTGTGATGGTCGCGGCAGGCCGCACTTTTTAGAGAACTGATCCTGGCGGCGGCTGTAATTATTCATTGCCTGCCCGGCACGCCTCCGGCCACCGGCTCCAGCCTCTCCGATGCGCCAGGGCGAGCCCGCAAAAAGCGTGTCCAAACGGGCTGATGCTTTACCAGCCTTCCCTTCAGACCTGCTTAACGCCAGCCTTGCCAGTATCCGTTGGCCTTCCTTGGCCCCTCCACCAACCTCCCCGACCGGCGTATTTCTTCTTTGACGGGGCAGATCAGCGCGGCACGAACGACTGTCACCCGGCTCCTTCCTTCACAGCACGTGGTCAGGGCTCCACAATATGGAGAAAGCATGGCCTCAATATCGCGCAACCAATGGCGCGATATAATTTAAAATCTACTTTTTCAAGTGGTTAGCCAACACGATTCGAGTTGGCACGCCCCATGCTTTAGGCTGGCATCGGCGCACGGCACCACCCTACCGGCACCGACTGAAAAACAGATCAGGCCCCACCGGGCGAAAAGCAGGGGACGCCTCGGGGGAGGCGGTTACAAACCAACTTTCACTTAACTCGGAGGAACACCATGAAGACTCGCAACATCACCAACATGCGCGGACAGGGCGGCTTCACTCTTATCGAAGTTATCGCGGTTCTGGTTATCGTGGGCATGCTCGCCGCGGTGGCGATCCCGAAGTACATGGACATGCAGGATCAGGCCGCCGTTGGTGCTGTCAAGGGCGCCCTCGCCGCTGGCGCGTCCAACGTCACCATGGTCTACTCCTCGCAACTCATCGCTGGCACCTTCACCGTGGGTAGCGTCAACAACACTCTGGCCAACGCTCCCTACACCAACGTGGGCGACTTCACCCTGGCCTACAGCGTCAACGGCAACAACATTGACGTGGCCGTCACCAGCTCGCTCGTGAACGCCATCAACCAGCGCATCGGCGCCATGAACAACTCTGATAAGATCAAGACGGTTCCCCTGCAGTAAGCAGGGAGTATCCGCCCGACACGGCGGAACGAAACAGATCAAGCCGGGCGGGACCAGGGGGGTACCGCCCGGCTTGAACTTGCCGTTTCTTACTTGGCTGAATCGAAGAGGGATATTACTTTGATAGCGTGAGCACGCGATACGCGCCGGAGATAACCCGGCATGACAAGCAGGAACGGGACAGGCGGGGCTCCTTGAAGCCCCGGAGGCGCACACCATGAACCCCCGCGAGACGACTTCAGACCACATGCCCGGCCCCGTCCGGCATCTCGCCGCGCCTCCCACGGCGTCCAATACGGGCGCGTGTGCCTGCCTGCCTGTCCGCTCCCATGTCGAACGCGACGCTCTTCCCGGTTCCGTCAGCCTCCGCCCCGCCGCCCAAGGCCCTACCTGTCCCGTCCGCTCCATGAGCCGCGCACATTCCCAGCGGGGCGTCACGCTCTTGGAACTGACCCTGGTGCTGGTGCTGGTGGGCATCCTGGCCGCCGTGGCCATCTCCAGGCGCTCCACCGTGGACACGGACGCCTTCGCCGACGGCGAGGCCCTCAAGGGCGCGCTCAGGAACGCTCGCACCCGCGCCATGGCCGACATCGTCTCCTGGACCTTCACCGTGGCCGGACAGACCGGAACGCTCGACCGGAACGGCGTGGCCAAGTCCACCATCACCTTCGAGACGGCGGGCGTCGCAGCCGGAGCCACCACTTTCGATTACCGGGGCCAGCCCACGGGAACCCTGTCCTACGCTGTGGCCGGATATTCCGGCAGCCCCGTAACCGTCACCACTGGGACCGGATTCGTGCCATGAAAGCCGTGCGCGCCATACGAAGCGGCGGCTTCACCCTGCTGGAGCTGATCGTCACACTCATCATGGTGTCCATGATGGCCGCCATGGTGGTGCCCTATTTCCTGACCGGCATCACCAAGAGCTCCGAGCCCATCACCCGCATGGCGGCCCCGCTGGATCTCCAGAACGTCATGGCCAGGATCGTGGCCGACTACTACAGCCAGGCCATGTACATGCACGACCTGTCGCTCTTGAACGCCCAGATCGTCACCGGGAACTACGGCATCACGGCCTCGCACACGGTGGTCAAAGACCCCAACTTCAAATTCTTCGTCACGGACCTGAACACCGCGCTCAAAGTGACCATCCGCGACAACGCCACGCAACAGGTCGTGACCTACGTGTTCACGAAACAGCTATGATCAGGCACGCCGCCAGCCAGAGGGGCCAAAGAGGTGTCACCCTCTTCGAGATGATCGCCACGCTCGTGGTGATGAGCATCGTCGCGGCCGGGGCGCTGACGCTCCTGCCCACGGTCATGCGGGGCACGCTTCTGGCGCGCAACGCCGCAGCCTCCGCCGAGAATATCCAGGCGGCGCTGACGCGCATCACCCACGAGGTGGCCAACATCGACACCAAGCGGGCCTACAACTTCACCAGCACCGCCATCACCTACTATTACCGGGCCGAGGCCACGCAAAACACCATCCAGCTCACGGGCACGACCATCACCCTCAACGGCAACGTGCTCCTGAACAACGTGGTGAGCGGTTCGGGCTTCCAGGTGACCGCCCCCAACTACATCGCAAGCCCGGCGGTCCCGGTGGGCATCACCATCAACGCCCAGGTCCCGGTGCTCTCTGGCACGGCCACCAAGACCTTCACCACCAAGATCGAACTCAACACGCAACGCTTCCAATGAGGCAAGCCGCGATGCGCACCACACAGACCAACCCTCGCGGCCAACGCGGCTTCTCCCTGGTGTGGGTCATTGCCGCCATGACCATCATGTCCGCCCTGTCGGCGGCGGTGCTCTCCATCACCGACACCGCCAAGACCAACGAGATGATGCTCACCTTCGACACCCAGGCCCGCCTGCTGGCCGAATCCGGCATGAACTACGCCGGTTCCTACGCGGCGGACATCCTGACCGGAGTCACCAACACCCCTCTGGACACCCTGAACGGCACCGAAATCACCACGGGCCTGGGCGCGAACCAGAAGATCACCCTGAGCGTGGTGGCCACACCGCCCAACCCTTACGACTATACGGTGGTCTCCGTGGGCACCGTGAACATGGGCACGCCCTATGAGGCCAACTACGCCGTCACCAACATCATTAACGCCCCGCCAAGCGGCACGGGCGTGTATATCGTGCAATCCAAGCCGGGCACGGCAGTGGCCTCGCCCACAACCGTGTCGGTCAACGCCAGCTCCCTGAACGACTACACCGCAGGCATCAGCTTCGACCCGCGCTTCGCCGGCACAGGCAACTCCATCGCCAGCGCCAACTTCAACAACGGCATAGGCAGCACCAACAACGGAATCCGCGTCTACTTCACCTACACAATCTCCAGCGGCTCCAACGCCGACGGGTTCGTGTTCGCCCTGAAGAACGGCACCTGGAATACCCCCCGCAACGCGGGCGGTCCTCCGGCGGGTTCCTCGCACGGGTCGTTTCTGGGCTACGCCGGGCAGGGCTACCCCTACTGGGGCAACGGCCTGGGCATCCGCCCGCCCAAAATCGGCGTGGAGTTCGACATCTACACCAACAGCGGGCACTCCGGTTCGCCCACCATCAGCAGCGACGGCCGAAACGACCCGGACAACCACCACATCGCCAACGTGTTCTGGGGCTCCACCTGGAACATCAACACCGCACCGCCCACCAACACCTACTCCACGAATTCCTACTACGGCTGGGACGACAACGTGCACAACTTCGGCTACAACAACAACAAGACCGACCCCAGACCCTTCAACCCCGGCGATGGCGACACCGACCCCGCCGGTTCCGGCAGGGTCGGCCTTCTGTCCATCAACCGCAACACCATGGTGGGAACGGCCAGCCCGGTGCCCGTGCGCATCGAGATCTACAGGCCGAGCGTGGTCTATTCCACAAACTCCTCGGACTCCCGCTTCAACATGTACGCCTACACCATCAAAACCTGGTACAACTGCACGGGCGCCAACTGCGACGACATCACGGCGGACTATGCGGGAGCGACGCCGACGCTCCAGTACACGCTGTTTTTGACCAGCGCCATGCACAACGCCTTCAGCCTTTTCGTGTACGGCTACCAGGTGTCCACCGGCGCATCCACGGGCACGTACTACTTCTCCATTCCAAAGATCGGCATGCGCTGAGACACCTTCTGTCCGTCCGCCCCCCGGCTGCCCCGCCCTTGCGTATTTGGTAAATATCTTGCATTGCCAATGCAACGGGAGGGGAACCCATGTCGGCACGCATCGCAGCAGCACTGATCATCGGGCTGGCCATCATGGTCGGCCCGATGCGGTGCGACGCCCAGACCATATATCACTACCAGGACCGCTCCGGCACCGTGCACCTCTCGGACATCCGCACCAACGCAGAATACAGGCCCTACTTCACCTTCCGCATCCCCGAAACAGCCGACCGCACCCAGATCGCGGCGTTCATCGCGCGCGCAGCCAAGACGAACGGGGTGGATCCGGCCCTGGTGACGGCCATGGTGGAGGTGGAGTCGGGATTTTCGGTGAAGGCGGTGTCGCCCAAGGGGGCGCAGGGACTCATGCAGATCATGCCCGCCACGGCGCGCGACCTGAAGCTCACGGACAGCTTCGACGCCGCCAAGAACATCGAGGCCGGAACCCGCTACATGCGCCAGCTCCTGGACCGTTTCGGCGGCGACGTGAAGCTGGCCCTGGCCGCCTACAACGCCGGACCCGGCACGGTGAGCAGGCACGGCGGCGTGCCCCCCATCGCGGAGACGCGCCAGTACATCGAGAAGGTGAGGGGGCGCTACGGCAAGGCCATCTAAGCGCCCTGCCAGACGTCATTTTTTTGTCGCGGCGCGACGAAACGCTACAGTCTTCCCGCCAGCAGCAGCATGAATTTGTCGCCCCAGAGAATGGCCAGCATGCACCCCAGGCACAGAAACGGGCCGAAGGGGATGCGCATGGGGCCTTCCTGCGTGCGCCCCAGACGAAACACCGGCGCGAGCACCAGCGCCGATCCCGCCCCGAACAGTATGGCCGGGGGAAGCCCCATCCAGCCAACCAGGCCGCCGATCATGGCCATGAGCTTCACGTCGCCCAGGCCAAGGCCTTCCACTCCGCGCGAGCGCATGTGCACGAAGCGCAACAGCCAGAAGAGTCCGGCTCCGAACGCCGCTCCGAGAAGGCTCTGCGAGACGGTCAGCCCCAGGCCGAAGATGCCCGTGGCGATGCCCAACGCCGCGCCAGGATACGTAAGGATGTCCGGCAGGATGAAGATCTCCAGGTCGATGAACGAAGCCACCAGGAACACACCGCCCACCGCCATGAGCATAAGCCAGGGCAGCGTCGGCCCGAAACGCAGGGCCAAAAGCACCGCCCAGGCGCAGCTTGAGGCCTCCAGCAGCGGATAGCGCCAGGGGATCGGCGCCTTGCAGGCCGAGCAGCGCCCGCGCAGCAGGATGAAAGACAGCAGCGGGATGTTCTCCCACCAGCGAAGAGGCTTCAGGCACTCGGGGCAATGGGAGCCCGGCAGCACGATGGACGCCCCGGTGAGGTAGCGGTGCACACACACTGTGTAGAAGCTGCCCAGCACCAGGCCCAGCAGTCCGGCCAGCCAGGGGAAGAAAGGCGTCAGGTCCTCGGGGAGCATGGTCACGTCCTGTTGTTTTTCCTCTTATATGGCAAAGCTGGCCCGCCAACAACCGTAGCGCATTGACAAAACCCTTCACAAATCGTTTTCTTTCCACCGATCCTTATCCGGCGGCAAGAGGCGGACCATGACCTATCGCTTCGCGGATCTCGTGGACACGCAGACCCTTGCAGAGCTTCTCGCGAGCCTCCACAAGGCCACCGGCCTGCCCGCCATCGTGCTGGACAACGCAGGCCATGCCCTGGCTTCAGCAGGCTGGAGAACAGGTTGCTCCCTGCGTCATCTGCCCGACTCGCCCTGCGTGTCGCTGATCTGCCGCAGGCCGGAGCCGCAATCCGGCCACCCCCTTCCCCATTGCGCAACCGGATACCAGCTCTTCAAGTGTCCTCTGGGCCTGTGCGACGCCATTGCGCCGGTCCTGGTGGAAGGCGAGGCGGTGGCCGCCATCCATATCGGGCAGTTCCTGCTGGCCCCCCCGGACATGACCCGCCACAAGGCCCTGGCCAGAAGCTACCACCTGCACGAAAAACCGCACATGGAGATGATCGCCAAAGCCCCGGTGGTGGATATCGGGCGTCTGGAAAAGATCATGTCCTTCCACGCCACGCTGGTGGACACCCTGGCCGACCAGGGGCTCAAACGCCTGCGCCTGCGCGCCGCCGAGGCCGCCCTGGCCCGCAGCGAGAGCCGTTACCGCAGGCTCCTCTCCTCCGTGACCAACTACATTTACACCGTGCGCATGGAGGCCGGACGCATCGTCTCCGTGCGCCACGGCCTGGGCTGCGAGCCGGTCAGCGGCTACCCGCCGGAGGCCTTCGAGGCCGACCCCAGGCTCTGGGTCAGGCTGGTGCATGAGGACGACCGCCAGCAGGTCATACGCTTTCTCGAGTGCATCATGAGCGGCGATGCAGGGCAGGACGTGAAGCCCCTGGAGCACCGCATCCGCCGCAAGGACGGCGCGCTGCGCTGGATCCGCAACACTCCGGTGGTGACGCGCGGGCCGGACGGCAAGGTGGCGCTGTTCGAGGGCCTGGTGCAGGACATCACCGACCAGAAGGACATGGAGGAGGAACTCAAGGCCGCAAGCCTCAAGGCCGAACAGGCCAACCGCGCCAAGAGCGACTTCCTGGCCACCATGAGCCACGAAATACGCACCCCCATGAACGCCATCCTGGGGCTTACGCGCCTGGCCCTGAAGCGCGTGTCCGACCGCGACGTGCGCGACTTCCTGGAAGGGGTGTCCGAGGCAGGTTCATCATTGCTGGCCGTGCTGAACGACATCCTGGACTTCTCCAAGATAGAGGCAGGCCGCCTGGAGATCGTGAACGAGGATTTCGACCCCATGGACGTTTTGTCCCAGGCGGCGCGCACCCTGGGCATCCAGGCCGCGCGCAAGGGCCTGGACCTCTGTGTGGAGACGTCCGGGACGATCCCCCGGACCATGCGCGGCGACCCGCAGCGCCTGCGCCAGGTGCTGCTCAACCTGCTGGGCAACGCCGTCAAGTTCACGTCACGGGGCGCGGTCACCCTGCGGGCGCGCCCGGCGCGCGACGAGATGATGCATAAGGACGTGCTGCAAATATCGGTGGTCGACACCGGCATCGGCATCCCGGTCGACAAGCAGGAGGTCATTTTCGACACTTTCACCCAGGCGGACTCCACCACCACCCGCCGCTTCGGCGGCACGGGCCTGGGGCTTGCCATCTCGCGCCAGCTTATCGGCATGATGGGCGGGCGCATCTGGGTGGAAAGCGAGGCCGGACGCGGCTCCACGTTTCATTTCACCCTGCCGCTCCGGCTGAGCGGGGAGCTCTCCCCGCCAGAGCCCGTCAAGAGCGCCATGCAGGAACGGCTCGCCGAGCGTATCGGCGCATCTGGCGCATCTGGCGACCAGCCACTGCGGCCCATGCGCATCCTGCTGGCCGAGGACGAACCGGCCAACCAGATGTTCGCCCGGACCTTCCTGGAAGAGGAAGGCCACGAGGTGGAGGTGGCGGAGAATGGGGCGCGGGCCTTGGAAAAGCTGGCCGAGGGAGGCTTCGATCTGGTGCTCATGGACGTGTCCATGCCCGTGATGGACGGCCTGACCGCCACCCGGCTCATCCGCTCCGGGCAGGCTCCGGGCGCGGACCCCGGCCTGCCCATCGTGGCCCTGACGGCCCACGCCATCAAGGGCGACCATGAACGCTTCCTGGAAGCGGGCATGGACGCCTGCGTGGTGAAGCCGGTGGACATAGACGAGCTGACACTGATCCTGAGGGACGTGCAGAGCGGGCGGCGGCCTGCCGTCAAACCCCAGCCCGCCCCGGCCCCTGCGCGGGAATTCGACGCGGCCTGGCTGCGCAAATGGTTCGCAGGACGCGAGCGGGTGCTGACGGCGCTCCTGGCCATCTTCCAGGAAGAGACCCCGCGCCGCCTGCGAAAGCTGCGCGAGCTGCTGGATGAGGGAGGCGAACCGGGCGCGGACGCCAAGAGGGTCCTGCAGGAAGCCGCGCGGGAGGCCCACAGCATGAAAGGCTCCGCCGCAGTGGTGGGAGCCACGGCCGTGCGCACCCAGGCGGCCAAGCTGGAAGAATCCCTGGCCGACGGGCAACTGCAGCTGGCGGAACAATGCCTGGGCGTGCTGAACGTCGAGTGGCAGGCCGCTCTGACCGCCATGGAGGCCGGGACGCCCCAGGAAATGCTGAAGTCCCCCGGCCAGAATGCCGAAGCGGTCTCTGAAGCCTAGAGCCGCGCGTAAATCGGACCTGCCTAGTTCTTCATCCCCCGGATGAGCTCCTCCAGGCTGGAAGCCTGGCTGTTCACCTCTTCCAGGGCCTGGGAGGCGTCCTCCATGCCCTGGGAGGTCCGGGCGGAAATCTCCTCGATCTCGGCCACGGAGTGGTTGGCCTGGGCGCTGGCCCTGGCCTGTTCGCCAGCCGCCTGGGCGATGGCCTTGGCCTGCTCGCTGGAGCCCTGCACGATGGACACGATGCGCCCCAGATATTCGCCCGAGGATTCGGCCAGGCGGGTGGACTCCACGATGTCGCGCGCGGCCTTTTCCGTGGCGCTCAAGGTGCGCGAGGCCCCGTTGCGGATGGCGTCCAGGGTGGAGCCGACCTCGTGGGTGGCCTGCATGGTCTTTTCGGCGAGTTTGCGCACCTCGTCGGCCACCACCGCGAAGCCGCGCCCGGCGTCGCCCGCGCGGGCGGCCTCGATGGCGGCGTTCAGGGCCAGCAGGTTGGTCTGGTCGGCGATGTCGCCGATCACCTGAAGCACGCGGCCCACGTTGTCGGCCTGGGCTCCAAGCTCTCGCATCTGATCCTGGAGCGCCAGCATCTGGTCCTGCGCGGCGGAGATGGACTGCACCGCGGTGCGCACCATGCTCTCGCCCTCCTGGGCCGTGCCCTTGGCGCTGTCCGCGCTCTGGGCGGCCTCTCCGGCCAGATCGGCCACCTGCTGGGCCGAGGCGTTCATGGAGGCCATGGCCTCCACGGTGTCCGAGGCGCGCTCGTTCTGGTGCGCCGCGCCCTCGGCAGCCTGGGCGATGCACTCCGCCAGACGGCGCATGGCGTGCCCCAGTTCCCCGGCGATGTCCTGGGAGGAGGTCAGGGCCAGGGCCAGCGAGTCGTTGCGGCGCTCCAGCTCGGTTTCATGGCGCTTCATTTCGGTGATGTCCGAGAGCACGCCCACCACGCCGATGATGTTGCCGTCCAGGTCGTAGAGCAGCTCGGAATCCACCAGGGCGTGGCGGACATTGCCCTTGCGCGTGGCGAACTGGATTTCCGCCTTGTACACACAGGCGTTTTTCTTCAGACAGTCGCTCATCACGGTTTCCTTGGTGGCGTCGTTGCGCACCAGTTCCGCCACGGTGAGCCCCACCCAGGCCTCGGGCTCCCCCTCCACCTCGATGAACTCAAGCAGTTCCCGGTTGGTGTAGGTCACGCGGGCTTCCTTGTCGGCCACCAGCAGAGGGACCTTGAAGGCGTTCTGGAGGCCCATGGTGTAGCCCAACTTCGCGCGAAGCTCGCGCACCATCACCTGGATGTCCTCGGACAGCTCGCCCAGTTCCGCGTGGCAGGCGGTGCAGGGCGCGGCCAGCAGGTCGCCCTCAGCCACCTTGTGGGCGTAGGAGCGGATGCTGGAGAGCTGCGTGACGATGCTGCGCCCGAGGAGGAGCACACTGATTCCGGCCAGTATCAGCGCCACCACGGTGAGCCCCAGGGCGCTGTACTTGGTGGTCTTGCTGTGGGCGATGCGCTTGGCCAGCAGCACGTCCAGTTCAGCGGAAGCCGTGTTCCAGAGTTCCACGGTGGTGCGTCTGGCGTCGTCACCGAGTTTCGTCAGCTCCTGGGGCTTGAACTTGGCCCCGCGCACCATGCGGTCCAGTGCGGAGATGAACGCCTGATTGGCCTTGGAGTAGGCTTCCAGCTTGGGCGGCAGCACGGCCTGCAACGAAGGGGAGGTTTCGTAGAAGTTGGCGTCTTCCTTGAGGGCGGTGCTCAGGCTGGCCGTCACGCGCTCCAGGTCGGATTCGCGCAGCATGGCCACGTACACCTGGATCATGCTGCGTTCCTTGAGGCTCAGGTCGTTGCCGCCGGTGAGGGGCAGGGCGTCCTGCAGGGCCTTGGAGAGGCGGTCAAGCGTCTGGGGGAGGGCCAGGAGCACCGCGTCCATGACGTAATAGCTGTCCAGGTCCGGGTCCAGGATCAGGTTGGAGGTGTCGCCCGCGTGGGCGGCCATGCCGCGCACGTCCGCCATGAGCGCGTCCAGGGCGTCCTGGGTCGGGGCGCTGCGCGTCTTCTTCCAGGCGTCCTCCACCGTGGCAGGCAGGAGCTTCGCCCTGTCGCGCCGGGCCAGATCCCCCGGGGTGAATTGCAGATCCTCGCCCAGGGTTTTCTGGAGTTCGCCCAGAGCCGCAAAGGCCTGGTCCACCTTGGCCGTGGCCTGCGGAGCCTGGGGTCCGACCTGGGGGATATTCTCCAGGAGGATCACCAGGGGCCTCAGATAGGCATTGCCCTTGATCTCCATTTCCGCAAAGGTGATGTCCTTGTCCAGGCTGCGGATCGTGAAGAAGGTCAGGACCGCTATGGGAAGGGCGAAAACAAGGCTGCTCAAGGCCAGCTTAACCGGGATGCGAACGGTCTTCAGGCCAAACGACATGGAAAGCCTCCCGAAATCTCAGATTCACAAAAACGTCATCAACCGAGCGCAACGCCATACGTCATACCCATTTTGACAGCAAGCCCCCGCATTCGCCAATGACCACTCAAAACGCCACATCCCTTTCCCTGCCCCCCTACGCGCACCGGATCAGCCCCCGCGCCAAACGGGTGCGGCTGGTCATCACGCCCGAAACCGGCCTGACCGTGGTTACCCCGCCTGGGTTCGACCCCGGCCTGCTGGCTGGCATCGTCATGGATCGCCTGGAGTGGGTGGAACACCACCTGGAACGGGCGAACGCCGCACGGCAGTCCCCCGCCGAGCCGCCAGCCCGCGTGGAGCTGCGCGCCGTGGGGCGCGTGCTGTCCGTGCGCTACCGCGCGGGGAGCTTCACGGCGGGGAGAAACGCGCAGGAGCGCCCCGGCTCGTCGCGGATGGACGGCGCTGCGGCGCGGGAGAAGGACCTGGGCGGGGTGCGCGTGCGGGAACAGGGGATATCAACTCTGGAAGTTGCCGGGAACATCGCCTGCCGCGACAGCGTGATGCAGGCCCTGCGCCGCTGGCTGGTGCGGGAGGGGCAGCGCGTGCTGCCGCCTTGGCTGGAGTCCGAGGCCGCACGGCTCGGGCTTTCGTATTCAGGAACCAGCGTGCGCCTGCAGCGCACCCGCTGGGGAAGCTGCTCGGCCAAGGGGCTCATCTCACTGAACGCCCGGCTGCTGTTCCTGCCTGAGGAGGTTGCGGGTTACGTGCTGGCCCATGAGCTGGCCCATACCGTGCATCTGAACCACTCCCCTGCGTACTGGAGATTTTTGGAGCGGCTTCTTCCCGGAGCCAGCCAGCTGGACCGCGCCCTGCGCGAGGCGCGCCGTCTGGTTCCGGCCTGGGCCAGGGGCTGACGCGCCGCAGGCGCATGCCGCCAGCACGAAAAAGCCCCCTGCGCGTGGAATTCCCACGGCAAGGGGCATGCTTCCTGGAACGACTCCTGGAACCCAGGCAGTCATGAAATCGATTGTTCTCCGCCTGAACGCATGAATCGCGGGAACGGGCCGCGAAGCCTGCCCCTAGTATTTCCTGGTGCGGCGGCGCTCCTCGTTCTCCACGCTGCGCGCCTTGGCCTTGGCCACGTTGAAGTCGGCCGTGGCTTTCTTGATCCTATCCGGGTCGCCGCTGGCCTGGGCCTTGGAGAGTTCCGCCTGCGCCGCGTCCAGGCGCTGGGCGACGATCACTTTCTCTGCCTCGTAGGTCGGGGCGGTCATATATTGAAGGTTGCGCTCGTATACTTCGTTGGCGCATCCCACAGCGGCAAGACACAGGGCCAAAGCCAGGAGCGCGTATTTCATCGGGACACCTTTGTGCTGTCTGATTCGATCATAAGGTCTTTTTATAACTCATGTACGGTTGGGCCGTCCATCGGTTACGCGAAAGTTTACCGAAGGTTAATCAAGCATGAAGTTCAAGGGGTCCACCTGTTGGCCGTTCAGGCGGACCTCGTAGTGCAGATGCGAGCCCGTGGTGCGTCCGCTCATGCCGGAGTGGGCGATCAGCTTGCCGCGCGTCACCTCGTCCCCAGCCTCCACCGAAACCGACTTCAGGTGCGCAAAGACCGTGCTGACCCCGTGCCGGTGTTCGAGCACCACCACAAGCCCGTAGCCGGACTCGTAGCCTGCCGAGACCACCTTGCCGTCCGCCGGGGCCACGATGGGGCTGCCAATGGGGACGCCGATGTCCACGCCCTTGTGGTATTCGCGGGAGCGCCCCATCAAGCGGGCGCCGAAATCGGAGTTGATCGTTCCGCGCACGGGCCACAGGGAGGGCCGCGCTGCGAACTCCAGTGCCCGCTCGTGCAGCACTGAAGCCAGCTGGCGCTGACGGACCTCCTGGAAGGCCACCTCCTCCACCAGGGCTCGCGCCATGGCCGAGAGCTGTCGGACAAGGCGCTTCTCGCTGCCGCTCCCGCCTTCGACCAGCGGCGCGGACCCCATGGACACCCTGGACTCTGACTCGTCCAGGCTGGTCACGCGTGAAAGCTTGCTGTTGAGGCTGACCACCGGGTCCAGCTGGCGGCGCAGGGAGCTCAGCTTGTCATGCACGGCCAGCAGCTGGCCGCGCTCCACGGCGCTCTGGGAACGGGCGGCGTGCAGGCGCAGGCGAAGGGCGCTGAGAGACGTGACCTCCGGCATTCTCCAGGCCAGGTGCGCCGCCCCCAGGAGCGTAACGCCCATGACCGCCCAGGGCAGCCACACCGGAAGCCGCACGCCCCAGCGCAGCCTGCCGTCGCGCGTGCGCCGGTAGACGACGTAACTCGCGTTCACGCCTACTGTCCCTCCAGCCAGGATTCCAAAGCGGGCGGGTTCAGGTCCAGGTCGCCCTCCTTGTGCAGGTCGCAGGCGGCGTTGAGCTGCACGCCGCCCTGGATGATGAACACCGGCGTGTCGGCGGAGACCACCACCACGATGATGCGCGGATGCATGGCCGTGAAGCGCAGGGCCGAATTGTAGCGCGCCCCGCGCGAGCGGTCCTCGGAGTCCACGCCCCTGCCGTCCAGCAGGCAGGCGAAGGCGCACAGGAGCCCCGCTCCGGTGAGGTGCAGCGCCCCGTCCAGCTTGGCGAGCGATTTCGCCAGATCCAGGTGCTGGGGGTCTTCCAGGTGCAGGGGCGGGTCCACGTGCTGCCCGGCCATGGGGGGCAGGGACGCGCCGGGATCGAGCACCAGGGTGCAGCCGAAGCCTTCCTTGCGGGCCTGGTCCACGATGGCGCTGGTCATCTGGAACAGCGCATGGCCCTGGTCCGGACCGGTCTGGGCCTCGAGCAGGGCTTCCTCCAGCACCACCAGGTTGGGCTTTCGCGTGGTGGACTGGTACACGCCGTCCACGAAACTGCACACGGATTTGCCCCCCAGGCGCAAAAAGCCGAACCGGTCCTGAAAATCGGCGGTGAGCCGGTTGGAGAGGCCGTTGGCCTGGGCGCAGATGCCAAGCACCCGCTCGCCGTCGCTGACCAGACGGCGCGTGGAGTCCTCCACCGAGAGCAGCAGCTTGCGCACATGCTTGGCGTTGTGCAGGAAGGGGCGTTCCACCTCCGGGAAGCGGATCATCCACTGGACGTTGTCGGCTTCGGCTGGCTCGATGAAGATGACCCGGCCCGTGGGAGGCTGGCCCTCCTCGCGGGTGGTGGAGACGTTCAGCACGGCCTCCAGGATGGGATAGAGCGGGATGTGCGGCGGCCTGCCCAGGGTCTTGCTCATCTCGGCGAAAAGATGGTTGCGCACGGCGTGGTGCTCGAAGGCTTCCAGGGCGTGCTTGGAGGCCGAAGTGAAGAACGCGCCCTCGGAGGCGTAGTCGTGAGCCAGGAGCCACACCGCGTGCTCCAGCCAGCGCTCGGTGGGGCCGGTGGAGCACATGTTGGGGTGCAGCTCGGTGAACCACATCTGGTAGAACAGGGGCTGGGCGTATCCGCCGGAGCAGATCATGCCCGTCAGGTGGAGCTTCTGCGCCCAGGCAGCCTGACCGAAAGGCTTCATGGAGGCGGTGTCCGGGGCGGTCTCGCGCCATTCGTCGGATTCCAGGAAGACCTTGGCCAGCTTGGGTTCGTGGCCGCGCAGCAGACGCCTGGGGTCGTGCACCAGCAGTTTGGAGTCGCGCGACTCGGCCATGATGAGCGCCACCCGGCTCGGCCCGGAAAAGCGGGTCAGCCCCTGGCGGAGGCCCTCGAGCACGTTGCGTGCGGATATCTGCTTTGCGGTATTGAGGATCATGGGTGATGCGGAAGCGCGGCCCTCGGGTCGTCCCCGCGCCCAAGCGGTGCGGAGATGCAAACGTTCCTGCTGAAAGGGAAAGCGTCGCGCAAAAGAGAGGCCGGGGCGTCCGTGTCACGTCCCAGTAAGATAAAGGCCACCCCTTGGCAACCCTGCCCCTGCGGAGGTTAGGCCGCCAAACTTATTCCCAGCGGCGCGACATGGACAGTTCGTTTCGCCCCCGGGCGCTTGAATAGCCCACGGCCTCCATGACTTCGCCCATGATGCGAAGCCCCCAGCCGCCCATGGGCATCTGTTCCAGGTCGTCGCCGCCGGGTATCGCGGGCAGGATGTCCGGGAAGCGCTCGAACCCCTGGCCCAGGTCGGCCACGATCACGTCGAGGCGTCCGTCGCCCAGGCTCACGTCCACCTCCACCGGGGAACCGGCCCTGCGTCCGTAGCCGTGGATGATGGCGTTGTTCACGGCCTCGCACACGGCCAGCTCCACAAGCGGGATGTCCTGGCGCGGCCCGGGCTCGTTTTCCAGGATGCCCCGCAGGGCGTTGCCCACCATGGAGACGTGCTCCAGAGCGCTGTCGATGGTCAGGCGCACGCGCTTGCGCCCCGTCATGGCCTGTCCCCCCGGTTTTCGATCCCGGAGAGGGCCTCCACCGCGCCCTCCACCGTGTCGTAGACCCCCATGAGGCCCTGGTCCAGGCGGGTGACCTCGAACAGCTTGCGCACGGCGGGCACGGCCCCCGAGCAGGCCAGACGCCCCCTGCCGGACAGGGCGCGAAGCGCCCCCAACAGCACGCCAAGGCCCGTGGAGTCCATGAAGGGCACGGAGGAGAGGTCGCAGACCACCAGGGTCTGGCCGCGCGCCAGGATTTCCTCAAGCCTGCGCCGGAATTCGCCGCACCCGGACGCGTCCAGCCTGCCTCCCAGGGGGGCGAGCACCGTCACGCCGTTGATCGAGCTTTCCACAACCGTTGCCGTCATGATTTCCCCCAATGCCGGATGCTGTTTATGCGAAGGTGATGACCAGGACGGTCAGGTCGTCCTGGGGGCTGGCCTTGCCTCCGAAGGATTCCAGGGCCTTGCGCAGGGCGTCCATCCGGGCGTCCACGGGCAGCCCGGCGGTGGCGTCCAGCCATTTGCGCAGCCGGGCCATGCCGAAGCGCTTGCCTGACGCGTTCTCGAATTCGGTCAGCCCGTCGGTGTAGAGCACCAGCGTATCCCCCGGATCAAGCGTGGCCTGCCCCGCCTGGAAGGGCAACAGCCCTGCCAGACCTATCACCGTGCCGCCCTCGTGCAGCTCTTCCACTCCCCCTCCCGCGCGTACCAGAAGCGGCGGGGGATGTCCGCCGTTGCAGTAGCAGAGGGCCATGCGCTCCAGGTCCACCGTGAAATACACCAGGGAGAAGTACCGGTCGAAGCGCTCCAGCGGAAACTCCATGTCCAGGGCGGTCAGCACCCGGTCCGGAGCAGGGCCGGAAGAGGAGTGGGCGGCCCAGCCAACCGAGAGCGAATGGAACTGCAACGCCTGGGCCGCTGCCGCCGCCACCAGGGCCGAGGGCACCCCATGGCCGCTTACGTCCAGCATGTACACGGCGATGCGGTTCTCATCCAGCCACAAGATGTTGAATATGTCGCCGCCGATGGTGGCGCTGGGGGCGAACAGCCAGCGGGCCGTAAAGCGCGGGTCCGGGGGCAGGTCCTTGGGCAGCAGGCTCTTCTGGATCTCCGCTGCGGCCTTGAGGTCGCGCTCCATGTCGGCCTGCTGCTGGGCCAGCCGCTGGGTGAACTGGCGCTGGGCCTCCTCGGCTTTGCGCCTGGGGGTAATGTCGCGCATGATGCAGGTGCGAAGCGGCTTGGAGGGCAGGTCCACCATGGCCACGCTCAGCTCCATGGGGAAGCGGCGCCCGTCCTTGCGCCAGCCGGACACCTCCCGCACGGGACCCAGGCCCCGCGCGTGCCTGCCCTGCAACGCGCCGGGGGCGATGTCCTCCATGGCCCGGCCCTGGAGCTCTGGAAGGCTGTAGCCGAACATGGACGCCGCCGCGCTGTTGAGCGACTCGATGCGCCCGTGCTGGTCCACGGTGATGATGCCGTCCGCCGCGCCGTCCAGGATGGCCCGCAGTCTGGCTTCGCGCTCGCGCATGGCCTCCTGGGCGTGTTTGCGCCCGGACACGTCCACGCCCACCAGCAGGTAGCCTTCCACGCCGTGCTTGCCCTCGATGGCCGAAAGCGCAAGCTCTGCCGCAAAACGGGAGCCGTCCTTGCGCACCAGGGTCCACTCGCCGAAATCCTTGCGGCCCGAACGCGCCAGTGCCGCCAGCACCCCGACTCCGGCGATGGAGCGCCCCTCGGCGGCGCTGACCGAGCGCCCGCGCAGGGCCAGCTCGTCCTCGTCCAGAAAGGCCAGCGGTGTTTCCAGGCCTTCCATCTCCTCGGGCCTGAAGCCCAGCAGGTTGGACGCGCCGGGGTTGAACATGGTGATGACGCCGCTCTGGCTGGTGGCCACGATCACCACCCGCGAGGCGGCCTCCAGCACGCCCTTGAGCCGCCCGGACAGCTCCTCCAGGGATTGCAGCGCCACCTGCTTGGCCACGTATTCGGAGCGCAGCTCTGCATTGAGCCGGATGATGTCCAGGGTGCCGCGCCGCAGCTTCTCGGTCTCCTCGTGCTCGGCGGTGATGTCCCGGGCCAGGATGGCCAGCCCGGACCGCCCGCCGGACTCCCCGGCAACCGCCAGGAAGGTGGCCTGGGCCGTCACGGCCCTGCCGCCGCGCCCGGCCAGGTGCAAAACGCCCGTGCTGCCCATGCTCCCCATGCTCCCGGCCCCGTCATGGAGCGCCTCCAGGATCATCGCCCGCGCGTTGTCGCGCGAATGCGGCGCGGCGAGGTCCCAGGCGGGCGTACCGGGAGGGGGCGCGCCGTCCAGGCCGAACAGCACAAGGGCCGCCTCGTTGGCCTGAAGCACCGAGCCGTCGCCGTCCGTCAGCAGCACCGCGAGCGCCGTGCCGGCGAGCAGCGCGCCTCCCAGGCGCAACGCCGCCGCGTCGTCCGGCACGTCCCGGGCAGGGGTATTCCCGGACTGTGGCCCGGATGGGGGCGGGGATGATGGCGTGGTCGGCATGTATTGGATATCCGTGCGGCGAATCTACACTCAGCGCCAGGGCAGTGACAATCAACTTCTTGCACTGGGCGGGGCCATGAGGCTGTTGTGGAACATCCTCAATGCCGGATCGCCAATATCCGCCTTGCCTGCCGCATTTGGCGCATGGTACGAGATGGGCAGAATCGTTGATTTCCGACTCAAAGCAGAGGCGCGACAGTGCAAAGTTCCAACAGACGCACGGACTACAGGGTGGCCGTGCCCGAAGCCTACCTGCGGGAGCTGGCCATCTGGTTCTGCCCAGGACGCGACTACGTCCGGCTGAGCGCCGCCGAACTCGGCAGGCCGCACCTGGCCTTGTCCAAACTGGGCCAGGGAAGCATCGTGCTCATGGACCTGTCCATCCGCGGGCTCGGGCTGCATGCCACCCTGCCGCCGGACGTGGCCTCCAAACTGCTTGAGGCCAAGACCTGCTTCATCTACCTTAAGCTGTGGGACCCCAGCGCCGACGACCCGTACGGAGAGCTGAGCGTCTTCACCTACAACCAGCTGACCAGGGTTGCGCAGACCGACCGAGGGCTGCTGCTCGGTTCGCACTTCCTGCGCTTCGCCGTTGGCTCGCGGCTGGAGAAGGCGCTGGAATTCCTGGACGCCAGATCCTGCGGCGTCTCCCACCTGGCCCATTGGTGCGACAACATCCTGCGCGGCGGGTTCTCCGGAACGGCCCGGTTCTGTAGCGGACTGGACATGAACAACCTGCTGGCTGAAATCGAGGCCGCGCTCGCCCATCCCTGCACGGCCGGAGAGGAAACGACATGATCGCGATACTGGGCATCCTGGTGGTGCTGGGCTGTGTCGGCAGCGGCTACTGGATTGCCGGGGGCAAATTCGGCATTCTGCTTCAGCCAGCCGAACTGCTGGTGATCGGCGGCGCGGCCCTGGGCGCCCTGCTCATCGCCTCCACCAAGACCTCGCTGAAGCTGGTTTTCCAGAACATCAAGGAAGTCTTTTCCGCCAAGCACTACGACACCGCCGACTACACCGAGGTGCTAAGCCTCCTGGCCCGGCTGCTGATCAAGATCCGGCGCGAAGGCCTGGCCAGCGTGGAGCCGGACATCGAACACCCCGAATCCAGCGGCATCTTCGGCGCGCACCGCAGGGTGCGCGAAGACCCGCAGGTGGTGCGCTTCATCTGCGACACCTTCCGGGTGTACCTGGTCACCGGCGAACCAGCCGAGATCGAGGGCATCATGCACGCCGACATCGAGTCCATGCACGCCCTGAGCTCGCTGCCGGCCCAGAACCTCTCCAAGGTGGCCGAGTCGCTGCCGGGCCTGGGCATCGTGGCGGCGGTCCTTGGCGTGGTGCTCACCATGCAGAAGATCACCGCCCCCCCGGACGAACTGGGCCACTCCATCGGCGCGGCTCTGGTGGGCACGTTCCTGGGCGTGCTGCTCTGCTACGGCTTCGTCGGCCCCATGGCCACCAAGCTCGAGAACCGGTCCCTGGAGCGCGAGGCCTTTTTCGGGGTGATCCGGGCCACCATCGCCAGCACCGCCCACGGGGCCACCCCCATGATCGCGCTGGAGTTCGGGCGGCGCTCCGTTCCCGAAGTCTACCGGCCCACCTTCGAGGACCTGGAACGCCTCATCAGGAGTTGATCCGGGAGCCCCCTGGAGCTCCATCATTCAGACGCCGGGCCGATTCCCGGCGGCAGGACACCCGGCATGAAAGCGAAACGCTGCCCCCCGCAAAGCACCAGACGCCACCAGCAGTTCCACGGCGGCAGCTGGAAGGTCGCCTACGCCGACTTCGTCACGGCCATGATGGCCTTCTTCCTGCTCATGTGGATCCTGAACATGGTCCCAAAAGACGTGCAGAAAGCCCTGGAGACCTACTTCAAGGCCGACACCAAGCTCGGCAAGGCCGGAATCGACCCCAACAACGCCCTGGTAGGCAGCCCCGACGTCAAGACCCAGCAGCTTTCGGAAGAGCAGGCCGCGCGCTACGCCATCGCCATGCGCTTCAAGAAGATCATCACCGAGGACCCGTTCCTCAAGCAGAGCTCCGGCGTCAGCTCCGATGACACGGGCGTGCTGCTGCGCGTCAACAACGACGCCATGTTCAAGCCCGGCTCGGCGGAGCTCACGCCCGAGGCCCAGAAGGTCGTCAAGGAGGTGCAGGAGGTGCTCAGGGCCTTCAACCTGTACCTGATGGTGCGCGGACACTCCGTGCCCGACGAGTTCAAGGGCGGGCCGTTCCCCTCCAACTGGGAGCTGTCCGGGGCTCGCGCCGGAGCGGTGGTCCGCGCCGTGCTCACCGACAAGCAGCTGCTCCCCAACCGCATCCGGGCCGTCTCCTATGGCGACACCATGCCGCTCGCCCCCTCCTTCACCCCCGAGAGCGACAAGGTGAACCGGCGCGTCGAGTTCTATTTCCACCGGCCCGACGTCATGAACAGCCGAGTCGTGAATTAGTGGCCGTATTTCCTCCCGTCACGCTCAAGGGGAGGATGCTCCTGCTGATCGCGGTCCTCATGGCCGCGTCGGCGGCAAGCGCCCTGGGCCTGGTCTGGCTCACCTACGAGGGGGCGGTCACCAGGGAGCAGGAGACCCAGGCCATGGAGACCCTGACCCTGGCCTCGCTGCTCATCCGCGACCGCAACGACGACCAGACCGACCGACGCCTGGAGGCCATCACCGACCAGCGCGTGACCCTCAAGCAGAACCTGGACATGTTCCTGGCCTCCCTGGAGGCTGAACAGTCGCACCTGCTGCGAAGCGGCGTGTCCGAAGCCGAAGCCAAGCGCATGGCCCTGGCCGCAGCGGATCAGGCCAGCTTCCGCACCGGGTTGAACGTCTTCGTGTTCGACAAGGATTTCACCGGCCTGGCCAATGCGGAAAAGTCCCTGGTGGGCAGTAACTGGCGCAACCTGAAGGGCACGGTGGACAAAGGCGCCCTGGAGTTCGCGCGCTCAATCGTGGACCGCGACGGCTTCGACACGCTGCTCCTGTGGTGGCCGGAGGGCAACTCCCGCGTGGAGAGCAAGCACCTGGCCAGCCTGGGGTATTTCCCCGCCTGGGGCTGGTACGTGGGGGTCAGCGTCGACTACGGACGCCTGGAGACCCGCGCCGTGCTCGACAAGAACCACATGGTGCGCGACGTGCTGGATTCCCTCTCGCGCCTGCGCCATGGCCGCCCCGGCGGCGTGTTCGTAATGTCCGACATGGGCAAGTCCTTCCTGCTTCTGCCGTCCGGGGCGTTTCGCGAAGTGGTTGAAGCCCACGCGGAACAGATCACCCGCGCGGTCACCAGCCCCGAAACCCCCGCCAGGTTCGACTGGAAATACGAGTCCGGGGACAGCGTGGCCTACGTGCTCCTACTGCCGGAACTGGGCTGGCGGGTGGGACTCATCATGGACTCCTCATCGCTGTCCGCCGCAGCGTCCACCCTGGCCAAACGCCAGATGATGGCCATCGGCGCGGTGTTGCTGGCGGGCCTCGTCCTGGCCTGGATCATCACCAACCGCATAAGCCGCCCCATCCGGGACCTGACGGAAAGCGTTGCGCACCTGGACCCCATGGAGGGCGCTGGCCCGGCCATGCTGAGCGAGCTGCGCACCCTGGCCGCCAGACACCCCGGCGAGGCGGGGATGCTGGCGTCGGCCTGGGCGGACACCCTCCAGGCCCTGGACTCCGGCATCGCCAGGCTGCAACGGGCCGCCCGCGCCAGGGAGAACGCCTCGCGGGAACTGGCAGCGTCAAGGGACGCCCTGGCCAAGCTCAACCAGGACCTGGAAACTCGCGTCAAAGTGCGCACCGCCGCCCTGGAAGCGGCAAACGAGCGCCTGCGCAGCAGCGAAGCCCGCTACCGCAACCTGTTCATGCACTCTCCCGTGGCCTTCCTGGAGGTGGACATGTCCGCCCTGGCGGAGTTCCTGCGCAGCCCGGAGACCGCCGCCGTCACCGACATGGCAGCCCTGGTGGCGGACAAGCCGGACTTCATGCTCGACTGCCTGCGCCTCATCCACCTGCTGGACGCAAACCCCTCCGCCCTGGACATCTTCTGCGCCTCAAGCGTCAATGAGCTGTCGTCCAATCTCCAGATGGTCACGCTGCCCGAAACCTTCCCGGCCACCGTCAATCTCTTCAGGGCGCTGACGCAGGGGGCCACCTCCTACGCCTACGAATCCGCGTTCATGACCCTGTCCGGACAGCAAAAGCACGCTTTTTTCAGCGTACGGCCCATGCCTGGGCACGAAGCCGGGCTTGAACGGGTCCTGGTGTCCCTGCAGGACGTCACAGAGATCAAGGAGGGCGAGATCCGCCTGCGTCTGGCGCACCAGGAGGCCCAGGCCGCCAGCAAGGCCAAGAGTGAGTTCCTGGCCAACATGAGCCATGAAATCCGTACGCCCCTGAGCGCCATCCTCGGCCTGGCCGAGCTGTCCCAGCGACAGAACGACCCCGCCAAGACGGCCATCCACCTGCGCATGATCGCCGAGTCCGCCCAGACGCTCCTGGGAATCATCGGGGACGTGCTGGACCTCTCGCGCGTGGAAGCGGGCAAGCTGACCCTCGAATACAAGGTCTTCAACCTGCCGCGCGCAGTGGAGCGCGCCACCCAGCCCTTCCAGTCGCAATGCGCGGCCAAGGAGATCGAGCTCAAGCTGGAACTGCCCCGGGAGCTGCCCGAAACCCTGGAAGGCGATCCCATCCGGCTGGGCCAGATCCTGGCCAACCTGGTGGGCAACGCCGTGAAATTCACCAGCCAGGGGCGCATAACCGTGTCCGCCGAAATCCTGACGCAAAGCGGCAGCCACTGCGAACTCCAGTTCTGCGTCAAGGACACCGGCATCGGCATCTCCCCGGAGCTGACCGGGGCCATCTTCGAGAGTTTCCGTCAGGCGGACTCCTCGTTTTCCAAACCCTACCAGGGCGTTGGCCTGGGCCTGGCCATCAGCCGGGAACTGACGCTCCTCATGGGCGGGCGCATCTGGGTGGACAGCGTGCCCGGCGCGGGCAGCGCATTCCATTTCACCGCGCGCTTCGCCATACCCAACGCCGCCAGCCTGGAACCGCCCGTGCCGCATCCGGACAGGCCCTCCGGCAGGATCCCCACCGGAATGAGGGTGCTGGTTGCGGAGGACAACCCCGTGAACCGCCACGTATTCACGGAGTTCCTGTCCTCGCTGGGCCACGCCGTGACC
The DNA here is from genome assembly GCF_000429325.1 of Fundidesulfovibrio putealis DSM 16056. Classification (NCBI taxonomy): domain Bacteria; kingdom Pseudomonadati; phylum Thermodesulfobacteriota; class Desulfovibrionia; order Desulfovibrionales; family Desulfovibrionaceae; genus Fundidesulfovibrio; species Fundidesulfovibrio putealis. The sequence continues at coordinate 301,428 of NZ_AUBQ01000005.1, read as the reverse complement.
ACGGCGGAGGACGGGGCGGAGGCGCTGGAAAAGCTCTCCCAGGCGACGTTCGACCTGGTCTTCATGGATGTGCAGATGCCGCGCGTGGACGGCCTGGAGGCCGTACGACGAATACGGGCGGGCGAGTGCGGCGCGGACAAGGCCGAGGTTCCCGTGGTGGCCCTGACCGCCTACGCCATGAGCGGGGACCGCGAGCGCTTCCTGCATGCGGGCATGTCCGGCTACCTGCCCAAACCCGTCAGCCTGAACGCCTTGCAGCAGACACTGGCCGAATACGCCCCCAAGGACGCGCCTCTTCCGGTCCAGGCCCCTGTTGCCCAGTCTGCCGGGCAGGAGGTGCGCAAGGGATTTGAGCCGCTCATGGCCGAATTCACGGCATTTCTTCAGGAACGCGCGGCCACGGCCATGGCCCATCTGGAGGCCGGGGAACTGGAGCAGGCTGCCAGGGCCGGGCATGACGTGAAGGGCACGTCCATGGCCTTCGGCGTCACCGAAGCCAACCTGCTGGGCGCACGGCTTGAGCAGGCCGCCAGACAGGGCGACCTGGAAGCGGCCTTGGCCGCGACGCGGGAGTTGATGGTGCTGCTTGCGGGGGATGCCGGGAATCAGGGGGATGTTGAAAAGGCCAACACGAGCGGCGCGCCTTCAAATGACGCTGTGTAATGCTGATGTCTTGAATAATTCGAACACGTGAGGATCAAGCAAACTCATCGCCCGCAGCAGTCCGAACAGAGGGGTGAGCCGGTAACAGGACGGGATACTTTTGGATTCCAAAGGGCGCAGCTCTTTGGCCGCCGGAGGCATCCACCTACTACCGACCTCGCAAGATCCTGATAAATATCAATTTATACCAGAGGTCCCGCGCAAAGCCTCTCTGGCCAGGAGCCTCAGCCCGCCTCCGGTTCCTGTTCGGCCAGCAGGGCCGCCACTTCCGGGCTGTGATACGGGCTGCCCCCGGCAACCAGGCGGATGGCCCTGGCCAGCTCGGCCTCGCCAACGTTCTTCAGAAGATATCCGTCCGCCCCGGCCGCGAAGGTCCTGCGGACCAGCTCGGCGTCCAGGTGCGCCGTGAGCGCCAGGACGCGCACCTGAGGGTGCAGGCGCTTGATCTCCCCGATGGCCCCGATCCCGTCCAGACGCGGCATGGAGAGGTCCATCAGCACCACACCCGGGGAAAGCTCCCCGGCCAGCCGGACAGCCTCCAGCCCGTCTGCCGCCTCGCCCACCACGACCACGTCGGAAGCCGCGCCCAGAAGCATCATGAGCCCCTTGCGCAGGATGGCCACGTCCTCGGCCAGCAAAACCCGAATCGTCCCGTTGTCCATCATCGCTCCCGAAGGTGGTCCGGCGTCTATTTGCCCTTGGAGGCCTTCACCGCCTCTTCCAGTTCCGCGAAGCTTGGCCGGTGATGGTTGGGGATGGCGCGCC
>NZ_AUBQ01000004.1:300000-522511 GCF_000429325.1 Fundidesulfovibrio putealis DSM 16056 | reverse complement strand
CGGGAAACTTGCCTCAAGACTAGGTCTCCCCGAAGGGCCCAGGTAGACTACCTGGTTGATAGGCCGCAAGTGCAAGTGTAGTGATACATTCAGCTAAGCGGTACTAATAGCCCGTTCGGCTTGACTCGCTTAACCAAACATAACGCGTTCCTCCCTTATTGACTTAAATATCATCAGGAATTTCCTGGTGGCCCCAGAGGAGGGGGTACACCCGATCCCATTCCGAACTCGGTAGTTAAGCCCTCCATCGCCGATGATACTGCCAGGACCGCTGGTGGGAAAGTAGGTCGCTGCCAGGATTCTTTTCAGAAAGGCCCGCATTAAAAATGCGGGCCTTTCGCTTTTTCAATGGTCGATTTCTCTTCATGAAGATTGGGGAAGACGCTAGCCCATACTTTCGTTTCTCATGCATCCTGCGTATTGTCTCGCTTGTCCAAACACTTGCCGGGAGATTCTGGCCGTGCCGACAATCATCACGCATCCTGCCGTTCCTGTTGCCCTTAGCCTTGCCTTTGGCCGCAAGGTCATCCCTGGGAGGCTGTTGCTCGCCGGAGTCGTCGTTTCAGTACTTTCCGATCTGGATGTCGTCGCGTTTCGTTTGGGCGTCCCCTATGCCGCAGAGTTCGGCCACCGAGGATTCAGCCACTCCATCCTGTTCGCGTTGGCGGCCGCCATGCTTGGTGCATGTATGTTTCGACAACTTCACAGCAGTTTTCGGTTTGCCTTCTTCTTTCTATTTTCATGCGCGCTTTCGCACGGCATTCTCGATGCCTTCACTAACGGTGGGCTTGGCGTCGCCTTTCTTTGGCCGTGGTCCGACGAACGATTCTTCGCCCATTTCCAGGTCATCGAAGCCGCACCACTCAGCCTCAAGCGCTTTCTCTCCCCGGTGGGGCTAGGCGTCTTATGGTCTGAACTCCTATGGGTTTGGTGTCCGCTGTTGGGGCTCGCTCTTGTCTCTCGCGCATTGCGTGGATTGAGTGGGAGACGATTACAGCGTATGAAGCCGGAAACACGCTGACACTTCACAACGCATTCTCCCTCATTCACAGGAATCATTCACAATGCACCTTTCCCCCTCTTCCCCCATCGGCATCTTCGACTCCGGCGTCGGCGGCCTCACTGTGGCCCGCGCTGTCATGGAGCGCCTTCCCCGCGAGAACATCGTCTACTTCGGCGACACCGCCCGCGTGCCGTACGGCGTGAAATCACGCGACACGGTGGCCCGTTTTGCCGAACAGATCGCCCAGTTCCTCCTGGCGAAAAAGGTGAAGATGCTCATCATCGCCTGCAACACCATGGCTGCCGTGGCCTTCGACGCAGTCCGGGCATTGTCGCCCGTGCCAGTTCTGGAAGTGATCGACGCCGGCGCACGCACCGCCGTGTCACGGACGCGAAACCGGCGCATCGGCATAATCGGCACGCCTTCCACCATCGATTCCGGGGCTTATTTGTCCGCCATTCAGCGCCACGATGAATCCGGCATGTTCATCACCACCCAGGCTTGCCCTCTTTTTGTCCCCCTGGTCGAGGAGGGCTGGCTGGAGCATCCGGTGACACGCCTGACCGCTTTCGAATACCTGACGCCGCTCCTGGCTCAGAACATCGACACGCTGGTGCTTGGCTGCACGCATTATCCTCTGCTCAAGCCCATGCTTTCCTCGGTGATGGGGCAGGGAGTGCGCCTTGTGGACTCGGCCGAGGCAGTGTCCGAGCGGGCTGAGGATCTTCTGCGCGACATGCACCTGGAAAACCCTGGGGTTGGCGAGCCCGACCACGTCTTCCACGTGACGGACGTGCCCCAGCGCTTCAAGGAAGTGGGCGAAAGATTTCTGGGACGCAGCCTGGGGAACGTGCGGGTGGAGAACCTGGGCTAGATGACGTCCTGACAGGATTGCCAAGCCGCAAGCCGGGCTTATATGTCTCAGGCGTGGATCAGCAGCTTTAACCCTGAACCCAAAATATGGAGAGTGTCTGCAATGTCCAAATCGTCTGGAAAATCGACGATTATTGTCATCCGGCAGGAGGATCTCCCTGCCATCCGAAAGAAACAGGCTCCACCAGCCAAAGTAATGCGTGACCGCACTGCTTACCGGCGAAAAGAGAAGCATGCCAAGCGCGGTGACACTTCAGGCCAAGAAAAAACGCCCGGCTGGGATATCCCACCGGGCGTTTTGTATTTCGTTGAAGGAGCCGGAATCAGGCCACGGCGTTCAGTCGCTGTTCGATGAGATTTTTGGCGCGAAGGGCCAACTGGCTCACTTCTGGCTTGGATATCTGGTCATCCGCTCCGACTGCCATGCCCTTGTGGCGCAGCTTGTCCGTGATGAGCGACGAGAACAGCAGGACAGGCAGCGCCCGGAGGGTAGTGTCGTCCTTGATGCGCTTGGTGAGGTTGTGTCCGTCCATGGTTGGCATCTCGATGTCGGACACCACAACCTGGACGTAGTCCGTGATGTTCTTGCCTTCCACCTCGGCCTTTTCCTTGACCTGGAGCAGCCTCTCCCAGGCTTGCAGGCCGGTGTTGACCACTTCCACCTCGAAGTTGGCCTTTTCCATGAGGTCGCGCAGCATTTCGCGCACCAGGGCCGAGTCGTCGGCGATGAGCGCCCGGTAGCGCGCTCCTGAGCGCCAGTCGATGCTGGTGTCCAGGCGCAGGCCCAGTTGCGGGTTAAGGTCCGCCACGATCTTTTCCAGATCCAGCAGGAAGACGATGCGGTCCTCCAGCTTGACCACGCCGGTAATGGATTCGCCGCTCAGGGTGGAGACATAGTCGTTGGGCGGTTCCACGGCTTCCCAGCTCAGGCGGTGGATTCTGGTGACGCCGGAAACCAGGAACGCGGTGGTCACCTTGTTGAACTCGGTGACGATGACCTTAGGCGAGTCGGTCTGGATGCGTTCCTTGCCCAGCCACACGGAGAGGTCCACCAGCGGGATGATGTGGTTTCGCAGGTTGAACGCACCCAGCACAGACGGATGCGACACCTCGGGCAGGGCCGTTACGCGGGGAAGGCGGATTATTTCCAGGACCTTGGCTACGTTGACCCCGTAATAGCCTTTGTACTCGGTCTTCCCGGACGAGTCGCCTTCCGGCACGACTTCGTCGAGATAAAATTCGACGATTTCGAGTTCGTTGGTTCCGGCTTCGAGCAGAATATTTGTCTGCGACATGGGGGTCCTCCGGGACGGGGTTGCTCGCCGGATCACTCTGGCGGGGAAAGGTTCACGCCGCGCGTTTCAGGTAACGCTGTTCGGAACAACCTCTCCGCCTGAAATTCAGGACGAGATCGACGCAATGATCGACTCCACTGCATCAATGATAGTTTTGGGCGTAGAGGCTCCGGCTGTCAAGCCGATGCGCGCCTTTCCGCGCATCTTTTCAAGCGGAAGCTCCTCGACGGTCTCCACGTGGACGCAGGGCACGCCCTGCGCCTCGGCAACCTTGACCAGGCGGCGGGTGTTGCCGCTGTCGCGTCCGCCTGCCACCACCATGAAGTCCACATCCCTGGCGATGGCGATGGCTTCCTCCTGGCGTCGCTGGGTGGCGTCGCAAATGGTGTAGAGCACGGGGATTTCCTTGCCCAGGGTCTCGAAAAGATAGTCGCGGATGCGCTCGAACTCGGCCTCGTCCTGCGTGGTCTGAGCAGCCAGGAAATATGAGTCGGTCGGGTAGACTGCGTGCCCTTTCAGTTCGTCCAGGCTGTCAAAGACGATGGCTCCGTGGGACGCGTGGCTCAGAAGCCCCCGCACCTCCGGATGCGCCTCCTCTCCGTAGAGCAGCAGGATGCCGCCCTTGTCCGCCTCCTTGGCGATGAGCCTCTGCGCCTTTTTCACTTTAGGGCAGGTGGCGTCGGCCACGGTGAGGCCGCGCGCTGCGAGGCGCTCATCCACGGTGCGAGGTATGCCGTGGGCGCGGATGAGCACGATGGCTCCGGGCTCGATGGCCTCCGGGTCCTCGGTGCGGCGCACGCCCTTGGAGGCATAGTGGGCAAGCACCTGCGGATTGTGGATGAGCGGTCCGAAGGTGTAAATGGGCACGTCCGGGTTCTGGTCTTTCAGGAGCTGATCGAGCTTGCGCAGGGCCAGGTCCACGCCCATGCAGAATCCGGCGGTCTTGGCTCTACGAACGGTCATCCCAGTTCTCCCTGATCTGAAGGTGGTGTTCAGGCCCCGGGGCCGGCTTGGCTTCAGCGATGCGGCCCGTGATGTCCGCCAGATGCTCCCAGGACATACACGAACCGACTTCCTGGCGCAACGCGCGTGCCCCCAGCAGATTGCGCACGTAGCGGGGCACGATGGAGCGCATGCGCAACAGCGCACGCTCCGGGCGGCCATATTCGCGGATGAGGGCGGCGTGGCGTTCGATGAGCCGGGCGATCTCGGGGCCGCTGGCCGGGGCGGTGGACCCGTCCAGGAAATGACGGAAGATGGCCGGATCGTACATGGCGCCGCGCGCGAACATCACGCCGTCCGCGCCGGTCTCGGCCAGGCAGCGGTGCGCGTCCTGCGCGGTGAACAGGTCCCCGCTTGCGATGACCGGCACGTTTGAGCGCTCTTTGAGCTCTTTGACGAGCTCCCATCTGGCCGTTCCGGAGTAGCCCTGGCGAGCGTGGCGAGGGTGCAGGCACAGCCAGGCCGCGCCTTCTTCTTCCACGGACTTGGCGATGTTGAAGACGCTCAGGTCTTCGGCGCTGGAGCCGGAGCGCAGCTTGACCCCGACGCGCCCCGGACCGGCCTTGGCCACCATGACCCGCACAATCCCGCGCAGGACGTCCGGCGTGCGCATGAGCGCCGAGCCCGCGCCGGTCTTGGCGACCTTGGGCACGGAGCAGCCGCAGTTGAGGTCGAACAGCGTAAATCCCTGGTCCAGGAGCATGTCCATGGCGCGGGCGAACATCTCGGGTTCGGCCCCGAAGAGCTGCACGGCCAGAGGGGAATCCTGCGGGCAGGTGGCCAGGAGGTCCTTGGTGCCGGGACTGAAATAGACCATGCCCTTGGAACTGACCATCTCCGTGACGGCGCAGGCCGCCCCGTACTCGCGGCAGAGCATGCGGAAGGGGAGGTCGGAGTATCCGGCCAGGGGGGCCAGCCAGGGGAATTGGGGACCGATTGGTGGCGTCATCATATCCGCCGCGACATCTACCCGGTGCGGCGCGCGTTGGCAATGCTTTGGTTGGCGGGCTGCCAGCAAGGCAATTTGAATAATTATCCTGTTATTCAAGCGTAATGGCGAAATGGCCGAGAGCATGGAGAGGCAATCATATGTCGAGGCGACCTTGACCTGGAGAGGGCTTTTGTCTAGCCTTTCGTATTCAAGCCCGCGCGTTGGCGCTTCGGGCAATACCATGAAAGAGGAATCTATGTCGCCCAAATCCGAGCTTATCTGGTTCGATGGTGCTCTGGTGCCCTGGGAAGAGGCCCGGGTTCATGTGATGACCCATACCCTTCACTACGGCGTGGGCGTATTCGAAGGGATCCGCGCCTACAAGCAGGCTGGCGGCGGTTCGGCCGTTTTCCGCCTTGAGGAGCACGTCCACCGGCTCTTCGACTCCGCCAAGATCGTGGAGATCAAGATCCCCTACACCGAAGAGCAGATTCTCTCGGGCATCCTGGAAACCCTCAAGGCCAACAAGATGGAGGAAGGCTACATCCGTCCCATCTCGTTCATCGGCACGGGCATGTCTCTGGGCGTGTTCCCGGGCAAGAACCCCATCCACACCGCCATCTGCGTGTGGCCCTGGGGTGCGTACCTGGGCGACGAAGCCCTGGAGAAGGGCATCCGCATCCGCACCTCCTCCTTCACCCGCCACCACGTGAACGTGATGATGACCAAGGCCAAGGTCTGCGGCAACTACGTGAACTCCGTGCTGGCCAAGAACGAAGCCCTGGCCGACGGCTACGACGAGGGCCTGCTGCTCGATACCGAGGGCTACGTGTCCGAGGGCTCGGGCGAGAACATCTTCATGGTGGTCAATGGCGTGATCAAGACTCCGCCCCTGACCTCGATCCTCTCCGGCATCACCCGCGACTCGGTGATCACCCTGGCCCGCGACCTGGGCTACGAAGTGCGCGAGTCCCGCTTCACTCGCGATGAGCTTTACACCGCCGACGAAGCCTTCTTTACCGGCACTGCGGCCGAGATCACCCCCATCCGGGAGCTGGACCGCCGCATCGTCGGGGAGGGCAAGGCCGGGCCGGTTGCCAAGACCCTGCAGAAGGAGTTCTTCAAGGTCGTGAAGGGCGAGAACCCCAAGTACGCCTCCTGGCTTGCCGGGTACACCGTTTAGCGGCGAACTGACTACTCGTCGCGCGCTTCGCCAATTGGACCGGCGTTTACCCCGTGGGTTCACAAGCCAGGAGCGCGATGTATATGACGGCGTGTATCCGGAACCGGTTGCCGCGCGACATTCCTGCATGAAGGGAGAAATCCGGCAGGCCTGTCGTTCAACTGTCCACAAACGCTCGCGCTCCGGGCGGCCCGGCATGTCCTGCCGGGACCGCCCGGAACGTCGCTTGGGAGGCTCCATGCGCGGTGTGATCGAAAGACGCCATGCGGTCGAGGTGTTCGCCAACAGGCGCGGCCTCGTGTCCATCCTGCAGCATCTGCCGGAGGGCGAACAGACGGTCGAGGTGCATCCCGAGGACGTCCCCCAGATGATCGCGCTCTTGCAGAATGCGGCCCTCGAAGCCGAGAATTTCAGGCAGAGCGCTGATTTCAACGAACAGAACGAGTGCTGCTGAGGTCCGATAAAACAACGCAATGGCAAGTCTTACCGCAAAATACCGGCCCCAACGCTTCAGCGACGTGGCCGGGCAGGAGTCCATCAAGCGGATTCTGTCCAGGGCCTCCGCCGAGGACAAGATCGCCCCGGCCTACCTCTTTTCCGGCACGCGCGGCGTGGGCAAGACCACTCTGGCGCGCGTTCTGGCCAAGGCCCTCAACTGCCTCACCGCGCCCACGTCCGAGCCCTGCAACGAATGCTCCCAGTGCCGCCAGATCACTGCGGGCATCTCGCCCGACGTCATCGAGATCGACGCCGCCACCCACGGTACGGTCGACGAGGCCCGCCGCCTCAAGGAAGATATCGGCTACGCGCCGCTGCAGAGCCGCTACAAGGTTTTCATCATCGACGAGGCGCACATGCTCTCCAAGCAGGCCTTCAACGCCCTGCTGAAGACCCTGGAAGAGCCGCCGGGCCGCGTGACCTTCATCCTGGCCACCACCGAGCCCCACAAGATCCTGCCCACCATCATAAGCCGCTGCCAGCACTACGTGTTCAAGCGGCTGGCCCAGCCTGAGCTTGAGGCCCACCTGTCGGGTCTTCTGGGGCTGGAGTCCATGGGCTACGAGCCCTCCGCCGTGAGCCTCATCGCCCGGCGCGGCGCGGGCAGCGTGCGCGACTCCATGTCGCTCCTGGCCCAGGTGCTGGCCATGGGCGGCGAGACCCTGCGCGAGCAGGACGTGCGCGACGTCCTGGGGCTTGCCGGGCAGGACGTGTTTCTGTCGCTCATGCAGTCCTTCAAGGAACAGGATTGCCTGGGCGTGAGTACGCTTTTGCGCAACGTGCTGGACCGGGGCCTGGACATCGGCTTCTTCCTGCGGGAGCTGGCCGCCTGCTGGCGCGACATGTTCCTGTTGAACCAGTCGGGCGAGAAGGCCCTGGACAACCTGGAGCTGAGCGAGGAGGAGGGCAGGCAGTGGCTGGCCTGGGCCGGGCAGTTCGACGCCCGCCACATCCACGCCTGCTGGCAGATGACCCTGGAAGGGCAGCGCCGGGTGATGACCAGCCTGGAACCCGCCCTGGCCCTGGAGCTCCTGCTGCTGAACCTTGCCTATATCCCCAAGCTTCTGTCCTTGGATGCGCTGAACGCTTCTGGCGGCACGCCTCCGGGACGCCCTGGCCCCGGTTCCGGCGCAGGCCCGAGGCCCATTTCGCCAAGCGGGCCTGGCGCTTCAGGCGCAGGCATGCCCCCTGCCGCGTCCCGGCCCGGTCCCGTGCAAGGCTCTGCCCCCGGCTCGGGCGGGGGATACCCGCAGCCCAGGCCGACCCAGGCCGCCGCCCCCGCGCCCACGAACGCATACGGAGCCGCGCTGCGCGCTCCCACGCCTGCTTACGGTGCTCAGGGGCAGGCTTCGCCTCCGCAGCCGCCCCAGGCGCAGCCCCGGCCCGCGCCGCAAAGCGCCCCCAGGCCCATGCCCGCTCCAGCTCCAGAGGCGTCCCCTGCACCCCCCGCTTCAAAAGAACCCGTAAGCGACCAGCCTCCGCCCTGGACCTCGGGGAGCACACCGGCCAGCCCGGTGGGCGATGTTTCCAGGCCCGTGCCCGCGCAGGCCGCGTCCACCAGAACGGAGTCTGCGCCTTCGAGCCCTCAGCCCAGGCAGGCCCCCGCCTCAGCTCCGGCTGCGCCCACAGGGTCGCCGACTCCTGCCGACGTGCCGCCTCCGTGGCAGTCCTCGGCCGATTCGGGCAGCGCCCCAGGCGAAGCCCCGTCCCGCGCCGCCTCGGACGGCCCTCCGTCCTGGGCCACCGAGGAAGGGCCTCCGGTTCAGGAAGAAGGCCCGCCGCTCATGGACTGGTCTGAAGAATACGCGGCCCCTGCCGAAGAGTCGGCCTCGAGAGTTTCCCTGACGGCCGACACCGGGCCGAAATCCGCCCCTGATGTTACGCCGTCTGGCGGGGTGGGACAGGGCGTCGCCGCTGTCGGGCCAGTCCAGGACGATCAGGACGAGGCGGACGAGGAAGACAGCCTCTCCGGCCACGACCTGGGCCAGCCCCAGCCCTCATCCGCAGAGAGCGGCGCGCCCGCGTCCTTCAGCGCTCCCAAAGGCCCGCCCAACTGGCCGGGCTTCCTGAAATACGCCCAGCAGGAGCTGCACGGCAACAACCTGCTCAAGACGGCGCTCAAGAGCGTGAACGGCACCTTCGAGGGAGATGAATCCGGCTGGACGCTCATGCTGAGCTGCCCGAATTTCCAGGCCAGCCAGATCCGCGACAAGAGCGGCAACCTGAACGCCTTGCAGACTCTGGCCAACGAGTACTTCGGGCGTCAGGTCCGCATCCAGATTTCCGCTGCCGCAGCCAGGAAGCAGCTCAGCCAGCAGGAGCTGCGGGCCAAGGCCGAGCAGGCCCCCCTGTTCCAGGAAGCCAGGGAAAGCATGGGCGCGTACATCATCGATGTTCGCGCAAAACACTAAGTCATCAAATATTCGGAGGGTATATGAAAGGCATGGGCGACATGATGCGTCAGGCTCAGATGATGCAGAAGAAGATGCAGCAGATCCAGGAAGACCTCAAGACGCGCACTGTTGAAGCCACCGCCGGGGGCGGCATGGTCACCGTGGTTGCCACCGGCTCCCAGGAGATCGCCTCCATTACCATCGACAAGGCCGTGGTGGACCCCGCCGACGTGGACATGTTGCAGGATCTGGTGCTGGCCGCCGTGAACGACGCCCTGAAGAAGTCCCGCGACATGCAGCAGGCCGAGATGGGCGCACTGACCGGCGGGCTGAAGATTCCGGGGCTGTTCTAGAGCATGAAGGCGCTCCCCAAGCCGCTGGCCGATCTGGTCGGCGAGTTGTCTTCCTTGCCGGGGCTGGGGCCGAAATCGGCCCTTCGCGCCGCCTTGACGCTGCTCAAGTGGCCCAAGGGCCGCACCCAGGGCCTGGGCCGGGCCATCCATGACCTGCGCGAGAACTTGTTTTTGTGCTCGCAGTGCGCCGGCCTCGCCGAGTCCGACCCGTGCCCCATCTGTGCGGACCCGGCCCGCAACGCCGAGTCGCTGTGCCTGGTCAGCGAATGGGACTCGCTCCTGGCGCTGGAGGAAACCGGCCTGTACAAGGGCCGCTACCTGATCCTGGGCGGGCTTATCTCGCCCCTGGACGGCGTGGACGCCTCCACCCTGGAGTTCGAGCGCTTCCAGCAGCGGCTGTCAGAAGGACACGTGCGCGAGGTCATCCTGGCCCTGGGCTCCACCCTGGAGGCCGAGGCCACGGCCAGCTACGTCAAGAACCTCCTGGAGCGCGCGGGGTCCGGCATCCGTCTCACCCGTCTGGCCCAGGGCATCCCCCTGGGAGCCGAGGTGAAGTACGTGGACAAGGAAACCCTCAAGCAGTCCATGGTTCACCGGCAGGATATCTAGCCGAACGCCTTCAACGGTGGCTTTTCCGGTGTATGAACCGAAGTGAAGAGAACCATTTGTTTTGTTGTTGAGAAACATGAGTGTTATGCAAAATACATCGCCAACCGCCGCCCGAACAGAAGGGTGAGTTGGTAGCGGGATGGGTTGATTGCGGATTCCAAAGAACGCAGCTCTTTGGCCGCCGGAGGCGTTCCTCTGCTGCGACTTTTACATGTTTCTCACATGTGGTTGTTTTCCAATGACGCGGCTCTAGCCGTTCGTCTTCAACACTCGCTTTCTGGTCCATGAACCAAAGCGAAGAGAACCATTCATTGTGCTGTTGAAGAGCATGTGCATGTTCTTCAACAACAAAAGATTAGGCCCATAATGTCCACGGAATTGACCTGCGAAGTCCATACAGTCACCTTTTTCTCCGAGACCACAGGATATCTTGTGGCCAAGGTCCAGGCCAAAGGCGAGCCCGGCGTGGTGACCATCGTGGGCAGCATGGGACAGGTGACGCCCGGCGAGACGTTGCTCCTGCGCGGCTCCTGGACCACTCATGCCCAGTACGGACGCCAGTTCAACGTGGAATCCTGGGAACAGCGGATGCCCGCGTCGCTGACAGGCATCAAGCGCTATCTCGAATCCAAGCAGATCAAGGGAGTGGGGCCGGTGCTGGCGGGCAAGCTCCTGGCCAAGTTCGGCGACAAGGTTCTGGATGTCCTGGACGAGGACCCGGACCGCCTGCTGGCCGTGCCGGGCATCACCCCCAAGGTGCTGAAAAAAATCAGCGAAAGCTGGAACCAGCAGCGCGAAGTGCGCGGGCTGATGCTCTTCCTCCAGACCCATGAGGTCCCCACCACCTTCGCCCAGCGCATCTTCAAGTTCTACGGGGGCGGAGCCGTCCAGAAACTCAAGGACAACCCCTACGGGCTGGCCTACGACATCCAGGGCATCGGCTTCAAGACCGCCGACGCCATGGCCTTGAAGCTGGGCTTCGCGCCGGACTGCCCCCAGCGGCTGGAGGCGGCCATCGTCTACGGCCTGTTCACCCAGAGCGATTCGGGCCACCTCTTCTATCCCCGCGATGAACTGCTCGAAAAAGTCGACGCCATGCTGGGCGGAGTCGGCCTGCACCTGCTGGCCGAGGCCCTGGAGAACCTGGAGCAGCAAAAGCGCGTGCGCATCGAGGCCCTCCCGCAGCAGGACATCTCCCACGCCGTGTACCTCACGCACTTCTACAAGTGGGAACGCGAGATCGCCGAGCGTCTCTGGGCCATCTCCTCGCACCCGGCGGCGTCGGCGGCGGACAAGGTCGCCAAGCTTCTGCCCGCCGTGGAGGCCGAATCCGGCATCAAGCTCTCCAGCGAGCAGCATCTGGCCGTGGCCCAGGCCTGCACAAACAAGAGCTTCATCATCACCGGCGGCCCAGGCACGGGCAAGACCACCATCACCCGCGCCGTGGTGCGCGTGCTGGACAAGCTGGGCTTCAAGGTGAAGCTGTGCGCGCCCACGGGCCGCGCGGCCAAGCGCATGAGCGAGGCCACGGGGTTTCCGGCCTCCACGCTGCATCGCCTGCTGGGCACCCAGCCCGGCGGCGGCTTCGCCCACAACGAGGAGCACAAGCTCAAGGCCGACGTGGTGGTGGTGGACGAGGCCTCCATGCTGGACGTGCAGCTTTTGCTGCACCTCCTGCGCGCCCTGCCGCTGACCTGTCGGCTGGTATTGGTGGGCGACGTGAACCAGCTGCCCTCGGTGGGGCCGGGCAACGTGCTGGGCGACATGCTCGATTCCGGGGCGCTGGAGCAGGCCCGCCTGACCCACATCTACCGTCAGGCCCTGGAATCCATGATCGTGGTCAACGCCCACCGGGTGAACGAGGGGCAGTTCCCGGCCCAGTCCGCCAAGAAGCCGCCCGAGGCCGATTTTTTCTGGGTGGAGTGCGACGATCCCGCCCAGGTGCAGGAGAAGATCATCGACCTGGTGGCCAACCGCATCCCCAAGACCTACGGGTTCGATCCCCTGCGCGACATCCAGGTGCTCTCGCCCATGCACCGGGGCGAAGTCGGCACCCAGGCCCTGAACGAACTGCTTCAGGAGCGCCTGAATCCCGGCGGACGCGAAATTGTGCGCGGAAAAAACCGCTTTCGGGCGGGCGACAGGGTCTTGCAGACCCGCAACAACTATGAAAAGGACATCTTCAACGGCGACCTGGGCTGGGTTGTCGCGGTTGATCCGCGCGAAAACGAGCTCGTAGTTGATTTCGACGGTCGGGAAGTGCCCTACGAATCCGCCGATCTGGACGAGTTGACCCTGGCCTACGCCGTGAGCGTCCACAAATCCCAGGGCAGCGAGTACCCGGCGGTCATCGTGCCCGTGGTGACGCAGCATTTCGTCATGCTTAAGCGAAATCTCATCTATACGGCCCTGACCCGCGCCAGAAAACTGGCTGTCATCATAGGCGGCAAGAGGGCGCTGGGCATCGGCCTTAATTCCGTGGGCGCGGCAAAGCGCTACACGCACCTGCGTTACCGGCTCCAGGAAAGTTTCAACCGGTAACCGCAACGAAAAGCAGATCAACAATGCTCATGAAAAAAACCATCAGCCTTATTTTGCGCACGTCCCTGGTGGGGGCTTGCCTGGTGTACGCTTTCTGGGGAGTGGACTTCGTGGAGCTTGGGCGCGCTTTCGGCCGCTTCAACGCCCTGGCCATCATCGTCACCACCATTCTCTCCTTCGTGGGATACTGGGCCATGGCGCTGCGCATGAACTTCCTGTCCGGCTACACCTGCGGCAACATGGTGGGGCTCAAGGCGTTTCTCATCTCCATGGCCGTGAACAACGTTGTTCCCGCCAAGCTTGGAGAGCTGGCCAAGGCCTTCTACCTGCGCAAGGAGTGCAAATACTCCCTCAGCCAGTCCATCAGCATGGTCTTCTGGGAGCGCTTTTTTGACCTTAACGCCATCCTGTTCATGGGGCTCATGGTCGCCTTCCAGTTCAAGCTCAAGATGGCCTTCTTCCCCCTGGCGCTCGGCGTCGGCGGCATCTGGGCCTGCCTGTTCGTGGTGCGCAAGTGGCCGGAACTGGCCATGAGGCTGGTGACCATGCTGCCCTTCGAGCGCCTGCGCGGCTTCATCATCGAGGTCAAGCAGCAGATGGTGCACGAGGTCACCCTGCGCTATCTCATCATCCTGGGCTGCTACACGGCCCTGGTCTGGATGCTCTACGCCATCCCCACGTTCCTGGTGGTCAACTGGGTGGCCGGGCTTGACCTCACCATGAGCCAGACCCTGGCGGTGTTCATCCTCTCGGCCCTGGGCATGGCCATGCCTTCGTCCCCGGGCGCGGTGGGCGTGTTCGAGGCCGCCGTCATCTTCGGACTGGGCATCTTCGGCGTGGACAAGGAACTGGCCCTGGCCATTGGGCTTCTCATCCACATGATTCAGTACATTCCCACCACCGTTTCCGGCCTCATGGTGCTGGCCAGGAGCGGCCTGTCGCTGAAGTCCATCCGCAAGAGCGACGAGGGGCTGGAGGCGTGAGCGCCCATCCCTGCGTCCTGACCATCGCCGGGTCAGACTCGGGCGGCGGGGCGGGCATCCAGGCCGATCTCAAAACCTTCATGGCCCACGGGTGCTACGGCGCAAGCGTCATCACGGCGCTCACCGCGCAGAACACCATGGGGGTCACCGGCATCCACGCCCCGGACGCGGACTTCGTAGCCTTGCAACTGCGCACCGTCCTGGAGGACATCCCCGTGCGCGCAGCCAAGACCGGCATGCTTTTCTCCGCCGCCATCGCCCGGTCCGTGGCCTGCGTGCTGGCGGGTACAAAAGCCTTCCCGCTGGTGGTGGATCCGGTGTGCGTGTCCCAGAGCGGGCATGCGCTCTTGCAGGACGACGCGGTGGAAGCCATCCGCGCACATGTGCTGCCCCTGGCCGACCTGGCCACGCCCAACCGGCCCGAGGCCGAGTTGCTCACCGGAATCGCCATAACCGGTCGGGAGAGCCTGTTCGCGGCACTTGAGCGCATGCTGTCCTTCGGGGCCAAGGCCGTGCTCATCAAGGGCGGGCACATGGACGAAGAGGGCGGCATGCTCACCGACTGGCTGGGCAGGCCCGGCGAGGAGCCGCTGCCGCTGCCAGTGCCCCGCGTGGACACCCCACACACCCACGGCACGGGGTGCGCACTGTCCGCCGCCATCACGGCAAGGCTGGCGCTTGGCGACGCCCTGGCGGATGCGGTGAAGAACGCCCAGATTTTCCTGAACAAGGCGCTGGCCAGCGGCTACGCCGTGGGGCGGGGCGCGTCCCCGCCGGACCATATGGCGGGATTGCGCTAATTCTCGGCGCTTGCAGATGGCGCAGCTGACGAGCGCCGTAATGCCTGGGCCGCCTGAGCACGATCCATCAGCTTCCGATGATTTGTGCCGGAGATGCGCTCGAAAGGTGCGATGTCGCGGCGCGGGGAACTCCGCGACCGGCGCGGCCATCGCCGCTCAGAATGGCCGCCCGGCTGCCGCGCACCGGCCGCAATGACACTGGCGATCTTTTTCGAGTCATGATAGGCGCGTGTGCCTCAATGCGAGAGTGGCGGAATTGGTAGACGCACTGGATTTAGGTTCCAGCGCTTCGGCGTGGGGGTTCGAGTCCCCCCTCTCGCACCAGACGACCAGCCAGGGTTGGCAGCACGTGTCCATAAACCCTGAGAAATGCCAAGAAGCCGGACTGGCGACAGTCCGGCTTCTTAATTTGTGTTTCAAGGGGCAGCGCCCTGGGACACGCTCTCCGGCGGCCTGCCGGAGGGAGCCTACCGTATCAACTGCTCCACCTGCACCCCAAGCGCCTCCGCAACCTTGCTGAGGGTGGCGCGGCGCGGTTTCGCCGTGCGGGCCTCGATCTGCTCCAGGGCGGCAGGAGAGATGTTCATCCTGGCGGCCACCTGCTCCTTGGTCAGGCCCAGATGCTCGCGCCAGGCGCGGGCAAGACTTTTACGCCCGTTGGCGGCCAGTTCGGCCACTTCCGGGGGAATGTTCGCTTCTGTGTTGGTCATGCGCGGGCATAGAATGAAAGCCGAGCGGATGACAACCCCCGCGTGGCGATTCGTCCCTCCCTGCGTGATCACGGCGCCGTGCAGCAGGCCGCTTCCGGGTTTGCCCGCATGTGGCATAAGCATCGATTATGAAATGAAATATATAGCCTCCCTCTCTTGTGCAGAAAGTTGTGCACGGTTGTGCTTCTCTTGTGTAGAATAGCACAAAGGCCCCCGGCCCATGGCTGCATGTTTCAGCCCGTGAACACGCGATCCCAAACGCAGGAGCGACCCATGAAAGCGAAAGTTAGCCTTGCGACCGACAACGATGTCTTTTCCTCCTCGTTGGTTGATGACATCCTGGTCATCAGGCAGAAGCAGCACCTTCTGCACTTGACCCAGGAAATCAATACGATATTCGGGTTTTACGAGTATCTGGAGTCCATGTTTTCCAGCAAGGCCTACAAGGCGCTTGCTGTCTTCAGCCACCAGGAACAGGACGCGCATGTGGAGCACGGCAGTTTCCTGTGCAAGGCCATTCTCGCCAGCCGCGACAACAAGGTCATGGACCGGCTCGCCAACGTGGTGAACCGCCTGATCCTCACGTTGTCTACTCTCAACGGGATAACCGTTTTTGCTGGACAGGGGAGGATTTCGCTCTTCCACCTGAACCTCAGCCTGGCGTACGACTACCGCATAGTAACGGACGACGCCGTGTTCGAGAACCACAACGCCGGTATAGGCTTGATCACCAAGGGGAGCGGATATTACCTGCCGCGAATTCTGGGAGTGAAGAAGGCCACGGAGATCCTGCAGTGGAAGACGTTTTCCGCAGAAGAGGCCTTGCAGTTCGGTCTGGTGGACAGGATCGTCCCGGCGGCGAAGCTGGAGGATGAGACGTTCCAGTTCCTGAAATCCAGTCTGGCAGGCCCCGCATCAACACTGCTTGGAATACGCAAACTGCTCAAATGCGACCTGACGGAGCTTCAGCGCACGCTGGAACTGGAAGACCAGCTCATAAAGGAGCGCCTGGAGTCGGCGGAATTCAAGAAGAGTTTCGAACAATACTGCGTGCAGAACTACGGCTGCGACATGGAAACCCTGCGTTGCGCAAAATGACGCAGTAACGTCCGGCAGCGGCGGTCCCGGCCGGACTTCAAGGGAATCGAGTCCGGCCTGCCGGCTGCCGGTCATTCGTCATGGCCAGGAGATCATGTCGTGTGGCGTTGCGCGCCGTGGCGGAATGTCTCCTTGAGAGCCAGGCAGACCGCGAGCAGCAGGGCTGAAGTCAGGCTGAGCGTGAGAAACACGGCCTTGTAGCCCTCCAAGGTGAAGCTGCCGTCCGCGCCGCGTCCGTGATGCTCCAGGATCAGCCCCAAAAGAGGCTGGAACAGCGCGCCGCCCACGAAAGGGAAGATGTTCAGGATGCCAAGCGCCGTCCCGGCCAGCGAGATGGGGAACAGCTCCTTGCCGGTGGTGAAGCCGATGGCCGGGGTCGCGCCTCCGAATACGCCGATCAGATAGAATACGCCGTACAATTCGAGTCCGCCCATCACCCCGGCCCGCCAGGAAAGCAACCCCGTCAGGGCGCACAGCGACGCAGCGGACAACGCCAGCGTCTTCTTCCTGCTCCTGAACAACCTGTTGGACAACTGGCTCAGCAGCGGGCCTCCCGAGATGACGCCTACCGAGAACATGGCCAGGGCGAACCCGGCCTGCGTGGACGAGAACCCGTGCACGTGGCTCAGGTACGGTCCGGCCCACAGTCCGGCCAGGGAGAAGAACACGCCATTGTCCAGCATGAGCCATGCGGCCACCAGCCAGGCCCAGCGGTTGGCGATCACGGCCCTGACCCCCGGCATCAGCGCCTGACGCCCCGGAGGCAGGCCGTGCGGGAAATCCGGACCCTTGAACCCCGCCAGGGCGGGCGTGTCGCGCACCACGACCCAGAGCATCCCCGACAGGCCAAGGCTTAGGATCGACAGCGCCACGAAAGCCGTGCGCCAGCCGAACTCCTGGGCGGCCCAGGCCAGGGGAGCGGAAGCCAGCAGAGACCCCGCGCCGCCCACGGCGACCAGCAGCCCGGTCATGGTGGCGAAGCGTTCAGGCGGGTACCACTCGGCCAGGGTCTTCAGGGTGCAGACCCAGATCATGGACATGCCAAGTCCCACGAGGACGCGCCCGAAGGTGGCCCAGGTGGAGTCTGGAGCCAGTCCCATGCCCAGGGCTCCCAGGGCAGCCAGCAGATAGAAGAGGGATGTGGTCCGGCGCGCCCCCCAGAAGTCCGCCAGCAATCCAGCCGGGAGCTGCATGAAGGCGTAGGAATAAAAAAAAGCGCCGGAGAGCATGCCGATGAGCGCGCCGCCCGCGTGGAGGTCGCGCATCATGTCCACAGCCACCACGGCAGGGCAGAGCCTGTGGAAAGTCACCAACATGTAGCTCAGGCCCAGGGCAGCGAAGACCATGCCCCTGTAGGTTTGGGGGCGAAGGGACGGGACTGCGCGCATGGGTGGGGGTAGACCAAAATGCAGGATCCTGGCAACAGCCTGAAAGCTAGGGTCTCAAAACAGTGGACAGCGGAGCGGGGGACGCATAAACATCCGATGCCGGGTTTTTGTCCGCGTGCGGCCCTTCCGTTTCGCCACCTACCCCGGCAGCCCATCGAAATGTTCACGACACCCGGCCCCCGGTGGCATCGCCGCGCTTGCTCCCGAAGCGGAGGCGTGGCTGCCGGATGCGCCCGGATGCACTCTTACCGCAAGGCAGGACAGCAGCAATCATGGATATAGCCCAGCTTTACCAGGATCTGATGGTTTTTTTCCAGAACTTCAACTTTCTCCAGTTTCTCCAGGATTTCGTCGGCACGTACGGCTATCTCGCCCTTCTGATAGGAACCTTCCTAGAGGGCGAGACGATTCTGCTTGTAGCGGGCTTTCTGGCGCAGGCCGGTACGCTGGACCTGTCCCTGTGCATTCTTTCGGCCTTCGTGGGCAGCCTCAGCGGCGATCAGGCCGCGTTTTACATCGGGAGGTGGAAGGGCAGGCAGTTCGTGGAGAACAGGCCCAAATGGAAGTGCCGCGTCGAGCGCGTGCACAAGATGCTGGAACGCTTCCATGAAGTGCTGATCCTGTCGTTCCGCTTCTTCTACGGCCTGCGCAACCTGACCCCCTTCATCCTGGGCACCACCGACATCTCCGGGCTCAAGTTCTTCGTGCTGAACGCCATCGGCGCTGCCATCTGGGCTGTCGCGTTCGGCTTCGCCGGTTACTTCTTCGGCACGCTGGTGACCACCGTGCTGAAAGACGTCAAGCAGATCGAGCAATACATCCTGATCGGCGTGGTGGTGCTTCTCCTGGTACTGTGGCTGGTCAAGCGCCGCAAACGCAAGAAGGAGGAAGCTTCCTGCGTGGTGGAGAATGCGGCTTCCGATCCGGCTGACATCGACAAGGCCGGGAAAGGCGACGCCTAGCCGCTGTCCGGGTTCCTGCCAGTCCTGATGCCCTGGCTCCGACCCCAGAGGCGAACGCAGGCGTTGTGCATCAGGCATTGCTTCGTTCGTGCCAGTCGGAGTGTGGCAGTACTCGAAAACGCCTTGATTTTTGCTGCCTGTTGAGACAAACCTAGCCTCTGATGAGCAGATCGAAGATGATGCCGCGCAATATTATCGCCCGGCACATGGACAACCTTTCTCCCAAGGCAGGATGAAATGACCTCCCCGCTGCCGGAAGACAACGGCCTTGTTCCCGATACGGCGAGACAATGCGCCATCGGGCTGGAAGGTCTCGGCGACGGATTCCTCGCCTCGTTTCATGGGCGCGAGAACGATTTCCTGCGGCTCGGGCGTGACCTGGAAGGCTTCAACGCAAAGGCTGCGGATGTCTCCCGCCTTGCTTCGGAACTGGCCGGACTGACGTCGGGGGAGGCCCTGGCCGATGCCACTGCGCGCCTGACCTCGCATCTTGGCCGCCTCGGCGACACATGCAATCGTTCCATCTCCGGAAACGACGTCACCAGCCTGGACGCCGTGGCGGGCATGGGATTGCAGCTCATCGACAACATGAGGGATTTTACCCGCCTCGTGAAGCATCTGACCATGCTCGGCATCGCCACGCGCATCGAGAGCGCCCGCCTGGGCAGCCAGGGAATGGGGTTCAGCACCCTGTCCGACGACGTGGAGAAGCTGGCGGGCAAGATAGCATCCTCCTCGGAGAAGATTCTCTTCCGCTCGCGGGAACTCATCGGCCAGTGCCGGGACGCAGCCAAGAGCCTTGAAGAGATGAACGTCGCGCGCAACGCCTGTTCGCGTTCGGCGACCGATGTGCTCCAGGCCGACCTTGCCGCCATGGAAGCGTTGCAGGCCAGCTCCCGCGAGACTGCGTCCGATATCGCCGACGAGGCACAGAGCATGGTGCAGAGCGTGTCGGAGGCGGTCCATTCCATGCAGTTCCACGACATCATCCGCCAGCAGCTCGAACATGTGGCGGAAGCCGCCGGCGAAGCGCGCGCCATGGCCCTGGACGGCCCCATGACCGAGGGCGGGCACAACGCCCAAAGCTGGGAGGAACTGGGGGGCTGGGTGAAGAGCGTGCTGGTCCTGCAGGAGTCGCAGCTCGGAAACGCACGCACCCGCTTCGGAGAGGCCATGCAGTCGCTCAGCTCGGGCCTTTCCGGGATCGCTCTACGCGTGCGCAACATGGCGGCGCGCGCGGAAGCCCTCGCCGCCCAGGAAGGAGGGCAAGGCGGAGTACTCGGGCGCATGGACGACGAGATGCGCCAGATAGCCCAGGCCCTGCGCGATCACTCTGCCCTGGAGCGGCGCATGTGCTCGGTGATGCGCGCCGTGAGCGCTTCCATTTCCGACATGTCTGCCACCGTGGCTGAAATCGAGGAGGTGGGGTCCGAAATTGAGCTTATCGCGATCAACGCCTCGGTAAAGGCGGCCCATACGGGCGAGGAGGGCAAGGCGCTCGGCGTTCTGGCCTCAGCCATCCAGAAACTGTCGGTCGATGCCCGGATGCAGACCGACAGGATACTGGACCTGCTCGGCTCGGTGGACGCATCCTCGCTGGAACTGGCCGGAGTGGAAGCCTACGAGGACAGCGACAAGGAATTCGAGCAGGTGCTCGCCGATCTGGACCGCGACGTCGAGGGCATCAAGAGCCTGGAGTCCCAGGCGTCGGGGCTGGCTGTCAAAGTGCAGCGCATGGCGTCCGCTTTGTCCGACGAAATTTCAGGCGCCATCGAGTCGCTGTCCTTCCAGTACGGACTGCTGGACGACATGGCCGCCGCTCAGGACCGCTTCGCGCAACTCGTGGGCAGCCTTCAGAGCGTGTTGCCTCCGGGAGCGGAGTTTTCTCAATCCCCCAAGCTTCGGGAGATGCTCGAACGCTACACCATGGACGCCGAACGCCTGGTGCATGAGAACGCCCTGGGCATCACCTCGGGTGTCTCTTCCGCGCAGTCCGAGGGGGAATACGGCGACAACGTCGAATTGTTTTAAGGCAAGGACGGCACGTTATGGGCGCATTCTTTCTCGATACCGGCCAACCTGGCCGCATTCGACTTGTTTGTTCGGGTGGGTTCTCGCTGGCGGACGCCCAGGGGCTCAAGCAGGCCATGGTGGACGCGCTGAACGATTCGGAAGCCTCCCTGGCCTTGGATCTTCAGGACGTGGCCGATGTGGACCTGACCTTCTTCCAACTGCTTTTCGCTCTTTCCGCCCAGGCCCGCCTGGACGGCAAGAGTGTCGTTCTGGACACCTCCATGCCGGACGCCTTGTGCCACAGGGCCGAGGAACTGGGAATTGCCCGGAGGGATTTCGAGCACGTGTTTCACAATGAGGAAGTTCGATGAAAACCGTCATGACCGTTGACGATTCCGCAAGCGTACGCCAGATGGTGGCTTTTACCCTGAAAAACGCCGGATATGCCGTGATCGAAGCCGTGGACGGCAAGGACGCCCTGTCCAAGCTCAAGGGCTCGGTGGACATGGTCGTCACCGACCTGAACATGCCCAACATGGACGGCATTTCGCTCATAAAGGCTGTCCGCGCGCAGCCTGCCTACAAGTTCATCCCTATCGTCATGCTCACCACCGAGTCCCAGGCAGGCAAGAAGCAGGAAGGCAAGGACGCGGGGGCCACCGGCTGGATCGTCAAGCCCTTCAAGCCCGAACAGCTGCTGGCCGTGGTGCAGAAAGTCCTGCGGTAGCGCAGCACAGTTCCGGGCTGCCGCATGGGTCCCGGTTTTATTCCTCTCACAACAACGAACCCAAGGCGGACATGGAAGACATCCATCGCCAGGCATTCCGGGACGAGGCCGCCGATCTTCTGGTGGAGCTCGAATCTGCCCTGCTCGAGCTTGAGGACTCCCCCGGTGATATGGAACTCGTCAATCGCGTGTTCCGCGCCATGCATACCCTCAAGGGGTCCGGAGCCATGTTCGGCTTCGACGATATCGCCCAGTTCACACACGAGGTCGAAACCGTCTTCGATCAGGTTCGTTCAGGCCATCTTCAGGTTACCAAGGTTCTGCTGGATCTGACCTTTCAGGCGAAAGACCATGTGAAGGTGCTCCTGGAGCATGACGGGACCGATCTGGGCGACTATGTGGACGCCGCAGAGACCGTGCTGAACGGTTTCAGGGTTCTGGCGGCTCAGTCTGCGCCAGGTGATGACTCCGCCATGCAACCGGGCGTCTGCGACCTTCCCCTGGAGAACGGAGAAGCCGGGGACGGCTCGGTCCATCGGGTCCGGGTGCGTCCCAAAACCGGAATCTACGCCACGGGCAACAACCCCGAGTATCTCATCGAGGACCTGCGCAGCCTTGGCCAGACCATGGTTTTCGCCCACATTGAGGACATCCCGCCTCTGCGCGAACTGGACCCGCAGAACTGCCATATCTGGTGGGACGTGCTGCTGACTTCCGACGCCACCGAAAACGCCATCCGCGACGTTTTCATCTTCGTGGAGGACGAGTGCGACTTCTCCATCAGCACGGTGGAGACTTCGGGCGACGTGGAGCTCAAAAAACTCGGCGAGATCCTCATCGAGCGGGGAGACATAACCGCCGAAGGTATCAACCGGGCGCTCAGCGGGCAGAAAAGGCTGGGAGCCATCCTGACCGAGGCGGGCATGCTGCCCGAAAGGTCGGTCGAGGCCGCCCTGGCCGAACAGAGTCTGGTCAAGCAGAAGCAGGAGCAGAAAAAGGGGCCGGAAGGCACCTCCAGCCTGCGCGTCTCGGCTGAAAAGCTGGACCTGCTCCAGGACCTCGTGGGCGAACTGGTGATCGTGCAGGCGCAGATCAAGCAGGTGGCCCCAAGCCTTGGCAACTCCATGATCGTCACCCTGGCGGAGCAGTTGGAGCGCCTGAGCGACGACATCCGCGACTCCACCCTGGCAATCCGCATGCTCCCCATCGGCTCGACATTCAGCACCTATCGCCGCCTGGTGCGCGATCTCTCCGCCGAGATCGGCAAGGAGATCGACCTGGTCACCAGCGGCGAGGACACGGAGCTCGACAAGACCGTGCTGGACCGCCTGGGGGACGCGCTCATTCACCTGCTGCGCAACAGCATCGACCACGGCATCGAGACACCGGACCAGCGTGAAGCCGCAGGCAAGCCCCGGCGCGGCACCCTGCAACTGGGCGCGGAGCACTCCGGCGGCGACGTGGTCATCCAGATCGTGGACGACGGCAAGGGCATCGATCCGGAGAAAGTCCGCCAGAAGGCCGTGGAGCGTGGCCTCATCTCCGATAATGCCGAACTCACCCTGCGTGAAACCCTGGAGCTCATTTTTCTGCCTGGCTTTTCCACTGCGCAGACCGTTTCCAGCGTGTCCGGGCGAGGAGTGGGCATGGACGTGGTCAAGCGCGTGGTGAACGCCATGCGAGGCAGCATCGACATCGATACCGAACTGCACAAGGGGTCCGTGGTGACCATCCGGCTGCCGCTGACCCTGGCCATCATCGACGGGCTCCAGGTGTGCGTGGGAACGGAGAGTTACGTCCTGCCCCTGGACGTGGTGGAGGAGTGCGTGCAACTGGACCGCAAGGATCTGGGCGCGGAAGGCAGGCGGCGGATGATCAACCTGCGCGGCGAGGTCGTGCCCATCATCTCCCTGAGGGAATGGTTCCGGCTGCCGGGCGAGTTGCCTTCCATCGAACAGGTGGTCATCCTCAATGTGGACGGCAACCGGATGGGCATGGTGGTGGACCACGTGGTGGGCGAGCACCAGACGGTCATCAAGAGCCTCGGCCCTGTTTTCCGCCGACTGGAAGGCTTCTCAGGAGCCACCATCCAGGGCGACGGCACCATGTCGCTCATTCTGGACGTAAAACGTATAGTTCGCCTGTCTCTTGGCGAGGTCAGATAATTCTGTCATGAGCGAGCGCATGTTTTCAGCCACCACATCGGAACCCGGCAGGAACGGCTCGACGACGCGCTCGCAGAGCCTGCCCGATCGCGAGTTCAAACG
This sequence comes from Fundidesulfovibrio putealis DSM 16056, assembly GCF_000429325.1. Classification (NCBI taxonomy): domain Bacteria; kingdom Pseudomonadati; phylum Thermodesulfobacteriota; class Desulfovibrionia; order Desulfovibrionales; family Desulfovibrionaceae; genus Fundidesulfovibrio; species Fundidesulfovibrio putealis. Next base: position 498,882 of record NZ_AUBQ01000004.1, on the reverse strand, counting down.
CCTGGCGGAGTTCATTTATTCGGAGTGCGGCATCAAGCTGCCGCCCGCCAAGAAAACCATGCTCGAAGCCCGGCTGCACAAACGTCTTCGCGTGCTGGGCATGGATTCCTACTCCGCCTACTGCGACTACCTCTTCACGCAGTCGGGCATGGACAACGAACTCATCTGCCTGATCGACACCGTCACCACCAACACCACCGAATTCTTCCGCGAACCCAAGCACTTCGACATACTGGTGCAGAAGGTGCTGCCCGATTATCTGCGGCGCCACAGCATCTCGGAGCCCTTGCGCCTCTGGAGCGCGGGATGTTCCTCCGGCGAGGAGCCCTACACTCTGGCCATGGTGCTCTCAGAATACGCCCGGGAGAACCAGGGGTTCCGTTTCTCCATACTCGCGACGGACATTTCCACCCAAGTGCTGGAGCGGGCCATGCGCGCCACCTATCCCGAGGAGAAGCTCTCGAACGTCCCCATGGAGTACAAGAAACGCTACATGCTGCGCGGCAAGAACAGATGTACGGGGCTCATCCGGTTCAATCAGGAAGTGCGCAGCCACATAAGCTTTCAGCGCCTCAATTTCATGGAAGAGTTCAGGTTCGACAAACCCAAGCACATTATCTTCTGCCGCAATGTCATCATCTATTTCGACCGCAAGACCCAGGAGAATCTTCTGAGCCGCTTTTGCAACAGCCTGGAGCCGGGGGGAAACCTCTTCATCGGCCATTCCGAAAGCATCACCGGCATGGACCTGCCTCTGACTCCCGTAGCTCCCACAGTCTACCGCAAGATATAAGGACGAATTCCGTGAAGAATGGAAAAATTCGTGTTCTGGTGGTGGACGATTCAGCCCTGGTCCGCCAGGCGCTCGTCGAAATTCTGACGTCCGACCCGGACATCGAGGTCATGGCCGCAGCGTCGGACCCCTATCACGCAGCGTCCCACATGGCCGAGGAAGTCCCCGACGTCATTACGCTGGACATCGAAATGCCGCGCATGGACGGGCTGACTTTCCTCAAGAAGATCATGGCCCAGCATCCCCTGCCGGTCATCATCTGTTCCACCCTGACCGAAGCCGGGTCCGAGACCATGCTGCGCGCCCTGGAGTACGGCGCGGTGGACATCATCACCAAGCCCAAGCTCGGGGCCAAGCAGTTCCTGGACGAATCGCGCATCCGCATCTGCGACGCAGTCAAGGGCGCTGCCAAGGCCAAGATGCGCATGCGCATCCCCGCGCCGCAGATCCAGGTGCAGCCCAAACTCTCGGCGGACGCCGTCCTGCCCGGCCCAACGGGCAAGGCCATGTTCGGCACCACGGAAAAAGTGGTTCTGGTAGGAGCCTCCACCGGCGGAACCGAGGCTCTGCGCGTGTTCCTGGAAGCCCTGCCCAGCGACTGCCCCGGCGTGGCCATCGTGCAGCACATGCCCGAGAACTTCACCGCCGCATTCTCCAAGCGCCTGGACTCCATCTGCCGCGTGACCGTCAAGGAAGCCAAGGACAACGACACGGTGCTGCGCGGCCAGGCCCTCATAGCGCCCGGCAACAAACACATGCTGCTCAAACGCTCTGGCGCGCGCTACTACGTCGAGGTCAAGGACGGCCCTCTCGTGCGGCGGCATCGCCCAAGCGTGGACGTGCTGTTCCGCTCCGGGGCGCGTTACGCCGGAAAGAACGCCGTGGGCGTCATCATGACCGGCATGGGCGACGACGGCGCCGAGGGCATGCGCGAGATGAAAGAGTCCGGGGCCTACACCATCGCCCAGGACGAGGCCAGCTGCGTGGTGTTCGGCATGCCCCAGGAGGCCATCAAGCTTGGCGGCGTGGACAAGATTCTCCCCCTGGACGACATCGCCAGGGAGGTCCTGCGCGCGTGCAGTGGATGATGCCATGGCAAGGGAAGTGGAAGCGAAATTCTCCGTGGACAGCCTGGCTCCCATCCGAGCCATGCTGAATTCCATCGGGGCGGTGGTCAAGAATTGCCGCTTCGAACGAAACGCGGTGTTCGACACCCCCACCCGTGAGCTGCGCGCCAAGGGAGAACTGCTGCGCCTGCGCCAGACCGACAAGGTGGTGCTCACCTGGAAGCAGCCCTCCAGCCATCCCGCGCCGACCGGCGTCAAGGTCATGGACGAGGTGGAAACCCAGGTCGCGGACTTCGAGGCCATGCGGGAGATCCTGCACGGCCTGGGCTACGTGGAAGCCCTCTGGTACGAGAAGCTGCGCGAACAGTGGCGACTCGTCGACGCCCTGGTCTGCCTGGACGTGCTGCCCTTCGGCGAGTTCATCGAAATCGAAGGCGAACCGGCAACCATAGCCAAGGCCGCCGACTGTCTGGGCCTGGACATGGGCAAGGCCAAGGCCCTTACCTATCACGATCTCTACCAGGAACACCTGAAGCGCCTGGGCCTTCCGCCGCAGGACTCGTTTATTTTTTCCGAAAAAGACAAGGCCCGCCTCAGCTCGCTGTGCGAAATTCCCGGATTGTAGGAGTTGGAAAGCCAAGACGGAATATGCCTCCGGCGGCCAGGGGGATGATCCCCCTGGACCCTCAGTGGGCTTCGCGGGCAGCACCGTTACTGTTCAGAGAATTCGCAAGAAAGCCCTGAAGCGCGCAAAGCCGCGCTTCAGGGCTCAATAATTCTTGAAATCGACGTTCCGGCGTTAACAGAGCGTTGGATGCTGTCCGGTCGGGCTCTGGCTGGCGTATGCCGAGGGCAACAGCGGGCGGGTTTGGCCGGCGGGTGCCGGGGACTGTAACGGACGGCCATGCGCGGCGGGCGACGAATCGTCTTCACATCGGTTCTAGCCCGCCGCGCATGGCGTGGACGGGACAGCCCCGGCACCCGCCTGAACCACACCATGCCGCGCTGGGACGCGAAGCTACTTAAAAGTTTCCTCTCTGGCCGCCGGAGGCATATCCCTTAAATATCGCAGGCAGCGGCAAACAGCGCATCGAAACGGACAGGATCAAAAGCTCTGGCCGCGCGGACAATCTCGGACCGAACCTCCTGAAAGTCGAAGTCCTCGCCCATGAACACCCGCGCAGTATGGCTCTCGTGGTGGAATCTGTAGACAGCCAGTTGCTCTGGCAGCGCCCGGAAACGGGTGATCATGCTGAGCTTCAACCACAGGAGCCAGTCCTCGGATTGGCAGGTTGCGCCATCAAGAAAGCCACGCGCCTGTTTGAACACGTCCCGCCGCAGCATCACGGAGGAGAGACAAATGTTGTTGGAGACGAGCAGCCGCCGGAAGTAGTCCAACTGGTTGAAGCTGACCGCCTCGCGGCAGAACGCGTCGAAACTGCCGCCCCAACGTACGAGCGCGTCCTGGTCCATGCCGCGATTCTCGGCCAGCCAGCGGGCACTCTGCTCGTCGCAATCGATCGACACGCTGCAATGGCATAGCCCCAGCGCAGGGTCCTCGCCAAAAGCCTGCACCTGCTTTTCAAGCTTGTCGGGCCGCCAGTAATCGTCCGCGTCCAGAAACGCTAAAAGAGGTCCGGATGATTTATAAACGCCGAAGTTCCTGGTGCGACTTACACCCAGGTTCCTGGGATTGGCATAGACTTTCACACGGTCCGGGTCCTGGCGTTGCAGACCGTGCGCCACGTCGAGGCCGCCGTCGGTGGAGGCGTCGTCCACGATGACGACTTCGAGATCGGAATGGCTCTGCTCCAGAACGCTCTGTACGCACTGGGAGAGATAGCGAGCGTGGTTGTATAGCGAGACGATGACGCTCACCGCAGGCATGACAATACTCCCGGCACTCTGAACTTTGACATCATGCTACGCGAAGCCCACTGAGGTTCCAGGGGGATCATCCCCCTGGCGGGTGCAGGGCAGAGCCCTGCCGGGTTCGGGCGGAGCCCGATATTGTTCTTCTCTATTCATCCCCGCCGCTGGGGCAGGCCTGCCTCCAGGCGCACCAGGCGCAGCCCGGCGAGACCTGCGGGCTGAAGTGCGGGGACTGAAGCATCATCTTCAGGATGAATCCGGCCAGAAGTGGCGTCTTGTCCTGAATGGCGGCGGCAGCGGCGTCCGGGTCCATGTCCGCCCCGAAGAGCGCGGCTTCGTCGCCGCCCTTGCCCAGACAGACGAAGGCTCCGTTGACTGCCTCGCGCCCCGTGGCCTTCCAGAAGGCGTGCAGGTACAGCGGCATCTGGATGGAGACGAGTTTTTGGGCCAGCTCGGGCAGCATGGACAGGCCGGAGTCGACATCTCCGGCGTTCACCACATCCCATATGTCTGGGTCGTCCCAGAACTTTTTGCCGGGCTTCTTGGGGGACCCGGTCTTGTAGTCCAGGATGAAGAGCCCGGCGTCGCGCTCGTCCAGGCGGTCCAGCGTGCCGCCCAGCCGGTAGCGCGCGCCGTCCAGTTCCAGTTCGGCGTCGATGCGCTTTTCCAGCTCCAGGGGGGTGCAGGCCGGAGAACCCTGGGCGAAGTCGGCCAGACGGCGGCGGGCGGTGCGCTCAAGCATCAACCGACCGTGGACGGGCATCTGGCGGAAGAACTGCGAGTCGTGCAGCCGCTTGGTGAAGAGATCTGCCAGGGCCTGGCCGTCCAGCTGCCCGGCTTCCAGGCGTTTGCCGATAAGGGGCCGGAAAAAGTCCTGGAGCACTTCGTGGACGAGGTTTCCGAAGGCTGGCGGATCGCCCTCTTCGGCGACTTCGTCCAGTGCCTCCAGCGGTGTGAGATACTTGAAGAAGTACGCGAGCGGACAGCGCAGAAAGCTGTCCAGCAGCGTTGGTGTCACGCCCTGGTAACGCAAGCGCGATTCCAGCTTCAGGCGGCAGGCGCGGGTGTTCTCCACGTCCGGGGCGGGCGGGCGCACGCCGCGCATGGGCAGGGTGATCAGGCGGCGCGGTTCCTCTCCGGGCGCGATGAGGCGTCCCTGGCGTTTTTCCTCCTCCCAGATGAGCTGCTCCACGTAGCGGCTTGGCAGGCTTTTGCCGTCCAGAAGGCCGGGCTGGATGCCGGAGGAGTACAGAATGCCCACCTCGCGTGCGCCCTGGATGAGGCGGTAGAAGGTGTGGGCGGCGATCATGTCGCGCTCTCGCTGGCCGGGCAAACCAAGGGCCTGACGCAGCGGGTCGGGCAGGAGCGGGTCGGGCCTGGGGGTGCCGGGCAGGGCTTCCTCGGTGGCGCCCAGGATGAACACCCGCTCGAAGGTGAGCAGGCGCGTCTCCAGCATGCCCAGAACCTGGAGCCCTGACAGGGGATCGGCCTCGAAGGGCACGCGCTGGCGTTTGAGGAGGTCGCGGGTCATGGAGCGCACGGCCTCGGGCGGGAAGAGCTCGGCGCTGATGGCGCTGTCGTGAAGTTCGGGGATCACCTGATCCATGAGCCGCGCCAGACAGGCCGCGTCGATGATGAAGCGCTCCCAGCGGCCGCCCGAGTGCTCGGGGTCCAGCAGCAGGCTGGCAAGCCCCACCAGGGCCTGGGCCATGCGGCGCGGGGTGGTGGCGTCCTCGAAGGCGGTGAAGCAGACCTCAACCACGCGCTCGCGCAGGGCCTTGGCCTCGGGCGAGGCTTCGGGCGGACCGCCGGGCACGGCCTCGGGGGGCGTCCACCCGGACGGGTCCAGATATTTTTCGCCCTGGCGTATGGCCGCTTCCCAATCGTGAAAGAGCAGGCGTAGCGGTGTTTCCTCGCCGATGCGCAGCAGCTTCAGCAGGGGATGGCGCAGAAGCGCGATGACCTCGCGCCAGTGGTAGCCGCCGGGCATGCGCCCTTCCTGAAGGCGCAGGATGGTCTCGATGAGCTGGTAGAGCGGCGAGCGCCACATGGGGAAACCCATGGACACGTTCACGTCCCGGCGCGGCAGATGGTGCAGCACGGGCATGAGCATGCTGGTGTCGGGAAGCACCACGGCGAATCCGGCGGTGTCGGTCACGGCGTCCAGTTCCTGGCGCAAGGCCATGAGCTGCGAGTGCAGGTCGAACCCCTGATGGAAGGTGATGCGGGCGCGCCGTGAGGGTTCGGGAGCGGAGGCCGCTGAAAACAGGCTGAACTGGTCAGTGCGGGTGCGCCAGGAGGGCAGGGGGGAGCGCTTCTCGTCCTGCGCGGTCTGAGCCTTGGCCTTCCAGGCCTTGAGCCAGCTCAGGTGCTCCTGGCAGGACCAGTGCGCCTCCTGGCCGGGCTCGGCCACGGCTGGGTCGGTGTGCCAGAGCAGCTCCGCCCGGTCGTTCTGCCAGAGGGGCTTCAGCAGTGCTTCCTCGCTGCCCGAGAGCACATGGAAGCCGCAGGCCAGCACCTGCTTGTCCGCAAGGATGTCCACGGCTCGCTCTGCCTGCGCGGCCACCAGGGAGCGCAGAAGCCCCGGCGTGCAGGAGCCGGACTCCAGGAGCTCCCGGCGGTAGGCCGCCTGGATGGTTTTCAGGTTGCCGAGCAGCGCGGCGGCAGTGGGCAGCACCATGTCCTGGACGTGGTCCAGGTTGTCGGCGTCGATGCCCTGTTGGAAGAGTTCCTCGAAAAGCTCCGCGAGCTTAAGCCCCCAGGGGAAGAAGTCCTTCACCTCGGCGGGAAAGGCGTTGTCCGGGCCACGAAGCCCAACCTTGAGGCGGGTGACCACCGCGTGCAATACGCCCACCCGGTCCAGCTCCGTGAGCGGGCGCAGAGGCTGGGGATGCAGCTCGGTGGCCAGTTCGGCGAAGAGCTCGTCAATGGAGAGAATGCGCGGCAATAGGCAGGGCTTGGGGAGGCGTTCGTCTTCCGCGAGCTTGTCCAGCAGGTAGCGCCGGGGTCTGCGGTGCGGGAACAGGACGATCAGGTCCTCGAAGCGTCCCTGGAAGCGCTCCACCAGATGGGAGGCCAGCCCGGTCATGAAATCGCGGTCCCAGGGGATTATGGTGATGGGATTCACAGGGTCTCTCCTGGGAGCACTTCGCGAAGGGTCTTGAGGTCCAGATAGGCGATGAGGCCGCGTGCCGGGAGGCCCTCGGCCTGTGGCAACTGCTGGACGAGGCGCAGGTAGCGCCGCAGCTGTTCATGATGCGACGGGTCCTCGCGCCCGGTCTTGTAGTCCAGCACCAGGGCCTCCTGGCCGGTGAAGGCCATGAGGTCCGGCCTGTGGATGTTGCCGTCCGCGTCCAGAAGCTCCGCCTCGCGCAGCCCGCGTTGCTGGCATTGCGGGAAGAAATCCTGCGCGGCCAGCCACTCCAGGCCCTCGGCCAGCTCCAGGGCGGCGTCCTCGTCTGCGAGGCCGTTTGCGGCCATGGCCTGGAGCACGGCGGACAAGGCGTCGCCGCCGGGCTTCAAGATCTCCAGGGCCTTGTGCAGGACGATGCCGCGCTTGCGTTCGGTCAGGCGCAGGCGCTCCAGCGGGTCGCCCAGCTCGCGGCGGGCGATCTTCAGGCCCGGCAGCCAGTCGAGCGGCGGCGACGCGCCCAGCGGCTCGGACAGCGGGCCGGGCTCCGGGGGCTGATGGGCAGGCCCGCGCGAGGTCACTAGCTCGGCCTGCCTGGGCGGGCGCTTGCCCAGGACCGTCTCGGGCTCGTCCGAGGAAAATCCGGCTGCGCGCAGCATCAGCTGCGTGGCCTTGGCCAAGGGCGTGCGGTTTATGAGCTTGTCGGCGCCAGGCAAAAAGATGTGCAGCTCCTCTTCCGGACGGGTCCAGGCCACGTAGAGCAGGTTGATCTGCTCCAAAAGCGACTTGGCGGCCTGCCGGTGAAACACCTCGCCCAGTTCTTTGCAGAGGGGGGCGGTCAGTTCCTGCCCGTCCGGATCGCTCGATTGGATGCGAGTCAGGCCCCCGGGCTGACGGAACGGGTGGAGGTTGAAGGGGATGACCGCCACGGGGAACTCCAGCCCCTTGGCCTTGTGGATGGTCAGCACGCGCACCGCCCCGGCGTTCTCCGGTTGGGGAATCTTCTCCGTGTGGCCCTTGTCGCGCCAGAACTCCAGGAAGGAAGACAGCGAGCCGAACCCCTGGGTCTCGGCGTTGTGCACCAACTCCAGGAAGCGGCGCAGGAAGACCTCGTCGCCGGGGTAGGCCTTGAACACGCCGCAGGCCGTGAACAGCTCCTGCACCAGATCGTAGGGGCTGGCCGGACCGCCACCCTTGATGAACGGCTCCACCAGACGCTGCCAGGCGTCCGGGAAATCCGTCTGGAACTTGCGGTAGAGTGGACCCCTGCCCTGGGTGGTCAGCCAGTCGGTCAGTGCCTGCGGCGAGATGTTCTGCGAGCGGCAGAAGAGCTCCCGGCAGGAGAGAAAGCCCCAGAGGGCCAGATTGTCCGGGGGGTAGTCCAGAAAGGCCAGGAAGGACACCGCGCCGCGTACCACGGGATGTTCGGCCAGACGCAGGCTGTTCTCCGTGACCACCGGGATTTCCAGGTCCACCAGCCACTCGGCGGCCTTGGCGGCCTCGTCGTTGGTGCGGGTGAGCACGGCGATCTCGGAGGGGGCGCGGCGCTTGAGGAGGTCGTCCTCGAACAGCGCGGCCAGCGCCTCGCGCACGGAGTCCTCGTGGATTTCGGAGGAGTCGCCGGGCAGGCGGGTGATCTTTACCAGTCCGCCAGCTTCCTCGCGCCCGGGCGGCACGTCCTGGGATACTCCGGCGAACGAGGCCGCCATGGCGCTCTGGAGCGCTGCCTGGACTCCCTCCGGGGCGTCGGGCAGCAACGCCTGGGAGACCATGCGGCTGTTCTGCTCCGATTCCAGGCAGGAGAACACGCGGTTGTTGAAGTTGACGATCTCAGGGGCGCTGCGCCAGTTGCGGCCAAGGTGCTCCCGATGGGGGTGCGGGCAGATAAGCGCCAGCTCCGGCTGCCTCGCCGCCGCCTCGAAGAGTTCGGCCTCGCCGCCGCGCCAGCTGTAGATGGCCTGCTTCACGTCGCCCACGTAGAAGAGCGAGCCGCCCTTGGACAGGCACTCCTGGGCCAGCTGGGAAAGTACGTCCCACTGGCTGAGGCTGGTGTCCTGGAACTCGTCGATCAGCAGATGATTCAGGCGCGAGCCCAGGCGGCAGTAGGCCTCCGGCACGCCGCCGGATTCGGCCAGAAGATGCGCCACGCTTCCTGGAAGCTGGGAGAGAAGCGCCACGGCCTTGTCGCGCCGGTGGGCGTCGAAAGCTTCCAGAAGCAGCGCGCCGAACTCGATGAACGGCTGCCAGGCCAGCGCCTTGGCAAGAATCCTGCCGCGCGTCCGGGCGCGCCGGTAGTCTTCCCGCAAGGTGGCATAGAGATTCTCCAGGCCGGGCGTCACCGCCGCGCGCGAACCGGCCAGCACGCACTCCTCCAGGCTGGCCTTGCGGGCGTAGACCGACTCCGGCACGGCGTTAAGCGTGGTCAGGCCGCCAAGCGTGGCCAAAAGCGAGCTGAAGTTGCTCATGGGCTTGACGCCGGCGGGCGCGAGGCTCTCGGCCATGGTCCGGGCGGAGGCGACCAGCGCGGCGCGCAACGCCTCCATTTCCTGGTGCATGGCCTGGGCGTCGCATGCCGGGGCCTCGCCCGCGTCCAGCAGGTAGGTGAACACCTCCCGCAGGCGCTTCTCGAGTCGCTTGGCCAGCCAGAAACCTTCCACGCCATCGATGACGGTCAGGGCGTCGGTCATGCGGCCCATCAGGGCTTCCACAGAATGGGCGGCCCGGTCCGCGTGATCACCGGGCAGGCCTTTTTGAATCTCCTCCCCTTGACCGAACGGGTTCGGGGACTCACTGTACAAGCTGGCGTCGCCTTGACCGGCCAAGTCCGGCAGTGCCTCTTGGCTGCGCTCGCCGTGGCGATATGCCTGCGTGGGAGCGGCCATCTGTCCGGTCACCGCGTCGTAGAGCGCCTCGAACACCTGGGCCTCGTCCAGGCTGGTCTCGAAGTCAGGGGCCAGCCCCAGTTCCAGGGCGAAAAGCCGGGCCAGCTGGTTCAAAAGGCTGTCGATGGTGCGGATGTTCAGGGTCTGGAAGTGGCGCAGGGTGCGCTCCAGCCAGGAGCGGGCCTTGATCCTGGCTTCCGGGCCTGTGAAATCCGGGTCCGGCAGGCCAAGCGCCAGGGACTTGAGCGAGAGGAGCACGCGCTCCTTCATCTCGGCGGCGGCCTTGTTGGTGAAGGTGATGGCCAGGATGCTTTCCGGCCCGTAGCCCTGGCCCGGCACCGGCCCGCAGGCGGGCGCAGGATTGCCGCTTTGCATCAGCAGATGCAAAAACCGTCTGGTGAGCCGGTATGTCTTGCCGGAACCGGCAGAAGCGTGCAATTGTTCGATCATCGCTCGGTGTGGGTAGAGGGAGTTTGGTCCAGGGGTTGTAATCGGTTCGGCGCGCTTGGGCAATCACCGCGAAGCTGACGAAATGGTAGGTTCTTCCTACAATATTGTAGGATAGCACTCCCGGATAAAGGCGGCGGCCCAGGCAAATGCATCACCCTCAGGTTCGGCATGGGAATTGCTTTATGAACCATGAAGACTCGCAAGGAGGCGGATCATGCACAGTCAGCATCATGTCCCGGCCCCGGCGCATCCCGAATTGACCCGGCGCATCGCCAGCAGCCTGGGCATCGGCGAAAGAAACATCAACGAAGTCGATTTCGACGACCTGTTCGTCTCTGAAACAGTGGTCAAGACCATGCACGACCTGGCTTCCAACCTGATGGAGCAGGACGCGCTGAGAAGCGGCGACCTGGACGGAAGTCTGGCCTCTGGCCCGCGCATCACGGCCTTCTGGATAGACGACTCGCTGGAGCTGGTGCTCTGCGCGGCGGCTGGAGACGGCCTGCATCTGGTGCGCGTGTCCGGAGATCATTGGACGATAAAACCACGCACGGTTCATTAAACCGGGAAGGGGGGCCGCAAGCCCCCCTTTTTTGTTCGTTCGCCCAAAGCATCCTACTTTTTCGGCAGTCCGAGGATATTGCCCACGGCGTCCAGCGCGCCCTTGCCCACGTTGCCTGGGACTTTCGCCGCGTCCTGGGGCGAGTTCATAATGGTATCCATCACTCCCTTGGCCACGCCCGTGGCCATCGCCGCCGCATCTACGGACACGTTGGGGGAGGCGATGTTACCGCTCAGGTGTACCGGGATGGTCGGGAGCCTGGCGAAGTTGGCCTGCGCCCGCATGTCCAGAGTCTCGGCGGCCAGATTGACGGAGCCCTGGCCGGTGATCTTGTGGGGCGGCATGGACACCAGCAGGTCGTTTGTGTGGGCCACGCCGCCGTTGATGGCGAAGCTCGCGCTGACCACCTCGAAGTTGGTCTGGGTTTGTCCCTTGCCCTGGGCCAGGAGCTTGTCCGGAGAGGAGAAAATGTCCGGCGAGAGATCGAAGCCCAGGAGCGCGCCGTTTCGAAGCGCGAAGGACGCTTTGCCCCCCAGCGTCTGGAGGATATGGCGCGCCTCCTGGCCCCTGGCCGTGACGTTGGCGCTCAGGTTGGCGCGGCCCGTGACCTGCGCCTTGCCCTGCATGTCGGTCAGCAGGGGCTCCACCTGGATCCCATCCGCGTTCGCCGACAGGGAGAGTGGGGCGTTTTGGCCGCCGCGCAGGGCGGCGCGAAGGGTCGCCTTGACGGTCCCCTGGTACAGGGCCAGCTGCGCCGGGTTGACCTCCAGGACGTTGTCCCTGACGGAGAATTTGGCGTTCAGGTTCTGCATGCGCAGCTTCGCGGCCTTGAGGGAGCCGACGTGCACTGTTCCGGTCACGTCGGCGGGGATATCCACGGGGTCGGCCTTGGACTCGCCCTTTTGGCCCTTGCCGGAGTCCGCCGCAGGCATGTAGCGGTCCGCGTCCAGTGCGTCGGCGGTGAAGGCCATGTTCACCTTGGTCTTTCCGGCTTTGTCCACGTCGAGGGCCAGGGTCATGGTTGTGTCGTCCAGCTTGAAGGAGTCGGTCCGCAGGTTGAAGCGATCGCCCTGGCCCTCGAAATGGTAGCTCATCTGGAATTTAGTGAATGCCGCCGGATCGGCAGTCGGCGGCAGGGGCTGGCCCAGCTTGGCCATGAGTTGGCGCGGGTTGAACTCGGCCACGGCAACTTTGCCGGTCACGTTGGGGACGCCCCTGATGTTGGTGGCATGCCCCTCGGTCGTTATGTTGAGTCCCAGTGCCTGGACGGACACGCCGGTCAGGTCGGAGGTGCCCTTGGCCATGTCCACCTGGGCATTGAAGCGGGCCTTGGCAGTGCCGGAGTCGGGAATGGACACGCCGAATTTATCGAGCACCTGCTTGGGGTTGAACTCGTTGGTGGCCATCTGGAGGGTCATCTGCCCGCCTTCCGGCTGGTTGAGGTTCGTCGCGTGGATCTCGCCGGTGAGGGCAAAGCCCATGGACTCCATGGACATCCCGGTGATGTCCGCCACACCTGCGGCCATGTCCGCCCTGACGTTCATGCCCAGGCTGAAGCCAGCCCCCGCGTCGGGCAGGAAGCCACCCCTGGCCTGGACCTCGAGCTTCAGCTGGTCGCCGCTGTAGACCTGCTTGTTCAGATCCACCCGGATGGTCCCGGTGTATTGCGTTTCGGCTGATTTCACGGGCAGGCCCTTGCCCGCCACGGTGGTTTTCAGGCTGGCGTTCTCGAAGGCGAACTGCATGGCCTCGAGGAGGACGGACGCCTGCCCGGCCAGTTCCACTTTTCCGGAAGCGTCCGGCTGGGTCAGGCCGTAGCCGAAGGCCAGCTTGACCGGGAAGGGCTTGCCACGGACCACCTTGCCTGTGGAGAGTTCGAAGTCGGACAGGGTTGTCTGGGTTTTGGCCAAGCGGTCATCAAAGGTGAAGCGCGCGTTGGTCAGATGCACGGCTTCGATCTGGTAATCCAGCACGTAGCGCTCGTCCTGTTCGGTAATGACGACCACCTTGTCGCCCTCGACCTTCACTTCCTTGATGGGCGGGATGGGCAGGTTGAGCCTGCCCTGAACATCTCGCACGATGTTCAGCTCCAGTCCGTCCAGGCTGGTCGCGCCTGCCTCGACCTTGCCAGAAATGAGCGGAATGAGCTTCACGGACACGTCCGCCTTGGCCAGCCTGGCCAGAGGGAGCTTGTCCTGCACGCCTGGCTGGCCCGGAACAGTCACGGTCACCTGGGTCAGCTTCACGCCAAGCGAAGGAAAATAGGTCACGGCGATAGGACCTTCGAAGGCGACGTCCAGCCCTGTGGTGTCCCGGATGGTCTTGGCGATCTGCGACTTGAAGGAGTTGGGGTCGAGGTTCATGCCGAGAACAAGAAGGCCTATGAGCAAAGCTGCCGCGCCGCCTGCAGCGATCAGGGCAATCTTCATGGTACGTGTCATCGCAAACGCTCCTTGGAAAGGTTCGGATTGTTCTATAAACCCTGGTTGTGGCCATGACAAACGAAAAACGATTTCTTGTGGACGGGCAGGGCGCGAGGCTCCGCCTGGACCGCTTCCTGTGCGAGGCGGCGGGGCTCAGCCTGCGTTCGGCACGAAGGCTCCTGGAGCGCGGCGCGGTTCTGGTGGACGGCGCGGCGCGGCAGGCTTCGTACAAGCTGCATGAAGGGCAGGGCGTGCGTATCGAAACACACGGGAACGGCGCTCCTGAGGGCCTGGGAGCGCGCCTCCTCAAGGCGGAAGGAGGCTTCGCGGCCTTCTTCAAGCCCTCCGGCCTGCACACCGTGGAGCTCTCGGGCGGCGGCGGCCCGAGCCTGGAAGCTATGCTCGGGCACTTGTACCCGGATGGTCCGGTCAGGCTGGTGAACCGGCTGGACCAGGACACCTCCGGCATTGTGCTGGGGGCGCTGGACGAGACTTCGGCCCGGCGTTTCAGGGCGCTTGAGGACCTGGGTGCGGTGGACAAGCGTTATCTGGCCGTGGTGGCCGGAAATCTTGTACAACCGATGCTCCTGGCCTGGGCTCTGGATATGGCCGACCGGGCCACCGTGAAAGTCCTGGATGAGAACGCGCGGGACGAACTCCGCTTTACATCCGTGCGGCCTCTGGCACATAGGATTCCCACCCGTGGCGCAGCCTTTCCTGACGCCTGCACGGACGCATTTGCGGACGCGTCGGCAAATGGGCGCGAGCAGGCCTGCCCGGCTGAAGCCGGGCCTTGCGGGGAATCCGGCCTGACCCTGGTGGAGGCCCGCATCGCCAAGGGGGCCAGGCATCAGATCCGGGCGCATCTGGCACGTGCCGGGTTCCCCATTCTCGGCGATTCCCGCTACGGCGGCCCGGCCTGGACGGGACTTCGGCTGCACCACTGGAGCTCGACCTTCGCCGGTTTCGAGGTCCGGGCGCTGCCCCAATGGCCGGAGTGGCCCGCGTGGAATACTGCTGATGTATCACTTGAACTTTCTCTGGAGGAATACTGATGCGCATCCTCATGATGCTTCTGATTCTCGGCCTGTCCCTCTCGGGTTGTTCCCTGTTCTCAGGCGATTCCGGTTCAAAGCGCGATTCTTCCGGCAAGCCCGAACAGGTGGCGGCCTTCCTGGATGCAGGGCGCGACAAGGCCGCCCTGGTGGTGGCCAACGAGATCGTGGCGGAGGCCCCGGAGGACTACCAGAGCTACCTGACCCGCAACACCGTGTATCTGGTGTTGCGCGACTACGCTGCGGCCCGCGCGGACAACGACAAGGCCCTGGAGGTCTACAACGCCTCCCAGCAGCGCTATCCTGAAAAGGAGCGCTCCTACCGGCTGGCCAAGATTCACGAGAGCTTCGCACTGACCGCGCTGCTGGCGTCCCGCAGGACTGCCGACCCCGCTGAGCGCAAGCGCCTGGAGGCTCAGTTCGCCGAGCAATCCGAGATCGTGCGGACGCTGGACGAGGAGACCTGGAAGAACCTGCGCGGCCTGGCTGGCGAGAAGATCACGGAATAGCCGGATTGCCCGTTCTTGATCCGCCGGGCTCTTCCCATTTGGCCGGAACTGGGCTACAGACTTAAATAATCGGAATACCACGCACATACGACACATAACGGTATGGACCAGAAAAGCACTCACAAAGGCCTCTTCTCCTCGGGCGCGGAAGGCATCGCCAGACAGGTGGTGCTCCCCATGCGCAAGTCCCTGGACATCAGCATCCGGAGCCTTCAGGTGCGGTTTTTCCGCTCGCTGATCACGGTGATGAGCCTGGTGCTGGCCGTGGCCTTCCTCGCGTTCACGCTCCTGGGGCACGACGTGGCCATGGGGCTTCTGGCCTCCGGGCAGCCCTCGCTTCAGTCGGAGTTGGTCAAGGCCGGGTTCGACCTCGCTCCCGGACGCTACCCCGGCAGCTACGAGGTGGCTGCCAGCGCCAAGGACCGCTGGATCGTCATATTGTCTCTTCTTGTCTGCGCGGTGGGCATCGTCAACGCGCAGCTCATGGCCGTCACCGAGCGGTTCCGCGAGATAGGCACCATGAAGTGCCTGGGCGCGCTGGACAGCTTCGTGCTGCGGCTTTTTTTGCTGGAGGCCGGGATGCAGGGGCTGGCAGGCTCCTTCGTCGGGGCGATCCTGGGCGGAATCACGGGCGTTCTGGTGGGCATGATGCGCTTCGGGATGCCCGCGCTCACATATCTGCGGTTTGAGGACGTGGCGGCCAGCATGGGCTGGTCGGTACTGGTCGGGTTCATCCTGAGCCTGGTGGGCGTGTCGTATCCGGCGCTGGTGGCCTCCCGGATGCCCCCTGTCGTGGCCATGCGCGCCGAGGAATAAGCATGTCGGACAAGCATAACATCGTTCGCGTCTCGGGGGTCACCAAGTCCTTCGAGCTTGGCAAGCTCACCGTGCAGGCCCTGAAGGGCGTGGATCTGGCCATCCGTTCCGGTGAATACCTGTCCATCATGGGGCCATCGGGCTCCGGCAAGTCCACGCTGTTCAACATGATCGGCGGCCTGGACAAGCCCACCACCGGCAAGGTGTTCATCGACGAGGTGGACATCGCCCAGCTCGACGCCTATGAGCTGGCCTGGCTTCGAAACCGCAAGATCGGCTACATCTTCCAGACCTTCAATCTCATCCAGGTGATGACCGCCCTGGAGAACGTCACCCTGCCCATGACTTTCGCGGGCGTCCCCGAAGAGGACGCCGCCAAGAAAGGCCTGGAGCTTCTTGGCTTGGTGGGGCTTCGCGAGCGCCACGCCCACAAGCCCATGGAACTCTCCGGCGGCCAGCAGCAACGCGTGGCCATCGCCCGCTCCCTGGCCAACACCCCGGCCATCGTGCTGGCGGACGAACCTACCGGCAACCTGGACCTGACCACCGGCGAGGAGATCATCGCCCTGCTCAAAAGCCTGAGCCGCGACCGGGGCGTGACCATCATCTCCGCCACCCACGACTACAAAATGCTGAACGTCTCCGACCGCGTGGTCTGGATCCGCGACGGGCGCATCGACAAGATCGAGGAGCGCGACCAGCTGAAGATCACCCTGGGCGGCATCGGGGCCAAGGAATACTAGATGAAGCGCCTTGCCGCCGTGCTGTGGGCAATGATGCTCCTGGCCGTCTGCGCCGCGCCCTGCTTCGCCAAGAAGGGGGACGCTCAGGCCGTGCCCAAGGCCGACCCGGCTCAGGTGGCGGCTTTCGGGCAGGACCCTCTCTCCATGCTCTCCGCGCTGGGGGACCGCTCCACGGGCTCGCCCGGCGCGGCGAAAGCCGCAGGGCTCATCCACGCATGGTTTGAGAGCCTGGAACTGGGCACGGTGGGCCGTCAGTCCTTCCAGATGCCAGCCAAGATGTACGGGCGCTCGGTCCTGAGCGTGGACGGCAGGGACGTGCCCATCCATCCCACCGACTTAAATGCGCTCACCCCGGCGGCGGCCAAGGCCCTGGGCGGCCAGCTGATCGAGGCCGGGGCCGGGGAGCTGGCCGATTTCAACGGCAAGGACGTGGCCGGGGCTGTGGTTCTCATGAACCTGGACTCCGGCAAGAACTGGATGAACGCGGCCCTGCTCGGCGCGCGGGCCGTCATCTACGTGGACCGCCCCTCGGGCAGCGAACCGGCGGCTAAAGGCGTCTACCAGGACAAGATCGAACTCACTCCGGTGCTCTTCCCGCGCTTCTGGGTAGACGCGGACACCGCCCGGCGCGAGCTGACGCCCGCCCTGGGCAAACAGGTGATGGTCGATTCCCAGGCTGCCTGGAAGCCCCTGCTGGCCGAGAACGTCTACCTGTACATCGAGGGCAGCGACCCCCAGCTTTCTAAGCAGCTCCTGCTGTTCGAGGCCTTCTACGACAGCCAGGCCTTCGTGGCCGGGCGCTCCCCCGGCGCGGACGAGGCCTCCTCGCTGACCGCGCTCATGGACATGGCCCGCAGGTTCAAGGCCGAGCGCCCCAAGCGCTCCGTGCTGCTTGCCGCCACGGCGGGTCACGCCCAGGCCCTGGCCGGATGGCGCGATTTCCTTGCGGCATTCCGCATCAAGGGCAAGGAGCTGCGCACCATGCGCGGCGAAATGGCCAACAAGGTGAAGGACGCGGGCAGCGTCCTGGCCCTTCTAAACAGGCCGGACGTCCCCTTGGAAGATCCGGCCCTGGTCCCAGCGCTGGAGACTGCCCTGAAGGACGAGGTGGACCGCGTGAGCACGCAGCTCATGCGCCTTCGTCTGGCCGGGTCGGGCGCGTCCCCACAGGAACTCTCCAGACTCACTGCGAGGCGCGGCCTGTTGCGCGCCCTCAGCTGGCGCGGCGGCTTCAACGGCTTGAGCGATGGCGAGGCTGCCCTGGTGCGCGAGCTTCTGCCCCAGGTGCGTGACCGCTACCAGGACATCGAGGCCGACGCCAAGCGCCAGCTGGCTTCCGTGGAGTCCACGCGTGAACTGCGCCAGCTCACGGGCGACGCCGAGATCATGGCCGCAGTCTCGCTGCATCTTTCCAGCCACGGCGACGGCGTGGGGGCCATGAACGACGGCTGGCTCTACGCCCTGAAGCCAGAGATCAACCGCGTCCAGGCCTATTCGGGTATTTCGGGCTTCCTGACCGAAGCATCACGGAAGCTGGGCTATCCCAAAGACGACGTCCGGTTCGTCAACGGCCTGCGCGCCGACCGCGCCCGTCCCTGGCGCAGCTACTTCGTGGACAACCCGCAACTGGGCGGCGAGGTAGGCGCAATCTCCGGGCTTCTGGGCCTGACCCTGGCCACGGTCAACGACGGGCGCTTCCTCTGGGGAACCCCGGACGACGTGCCTGCCAGGGTGGACCGCGAGAATCTGGCCCGCCAGTCCGCGCTGGTCTGCGGTCTGGCGTCGTCGCTGGCCAACGACCCGTTCGGCCTGCCCGAAAGCCTGCCTAGAAACGGCTTCGCCACCCTGAACGGCCGGGCCAAGTTCATCCGCCAGGGCGAGCTCTTCCCGGACCGGGCCGCGCCCGGTACGGTGATGCTCGTCTATCAGGGAGAGACCCGCTTCATGGCCATGGCCGGTTCGGACGGCTCCTTCCGGGTGTCAGGCCTTGCAGACGGCAAGCACGTGCTGGACAAGGCCGTTATCGAAGGCTTCAAGCTGTCTCCCGAAACCGGAGAGGCCGTCTGGGCAGTGGACAAGAAGCAGACCGGCAAGGACGCCTACCGGGTGCGCCTGCGTCGGCTGGTCAGTGAGACGGACCTGGTGATGTTCGCCAGCCGCCAGAGCACCATATTCTCCACCTTCGACCCGCGCACCTTCCGCTATTTCACCAAGGTGGAGATCCTGGACGGCAGGCGCGAGGCCGAACCCATGCGCTACTGGTTCTCGCGCCTGGATACCTTGAGCTCAACCCTGTTCAGCGTGTTCCTGGAACCGGGGATCAGCTACAAGCTCATCCTGTCGGACACGGTGCTGGCCCGCAAGATGATCCTCCTGGATTCCACCAAGGAGCGGCCCGACGGCACCGGCTACTCCGTGGACGACTGGCCGCTCCTGCCCTGGACGGAACTGCACGCCTCCGAGGACATGTGGGACCTTCTGGACCCGCGCATCACCAACCTGGAGAATCACGGCATCTTCAACGAGCGCATCCGCGAGATGCGAAACACCGGGCGGGACCTCCTGACCCAGGCCTATGCCCTCAAGGCCGAGAAGCGCTACGACGAGGCCATGTCCCTGGCGCGCGCTTCCTGGGCCTTCGCGTCCAGGGTCTATAACGACGTGGAAAAGACCCAGAAGGACGTCCTGATGGGGGTCTTGTTCTACATCGCGCTGTTCATCCCCTTCGCCTACTGCATGGAGCGCCTGATCTTCGCCTTCGCGGACATCCACAAGCGCCTTTTGGGCTTCCTGGGCATCCTGAGCACGGTCATAGCCATCATCTACAACGTGCACCCGGCCTTCAAGCTGACCTACAGCCCCATGGTGGTCATCCTGGCCTTCTTCATCATCGGCATGGCCGTTGTGGTGTCCTTCATCATCATCATGCGTTTCGAGCAGGAGATGGAGGAGCTGCAACGCCGCGCCAAGCACGTGAAGGCCTCTGAGATAGGCAAGCTGAAAGCCTTTGCCGCGTCGTTCGCCATCGGCGTCACCAACCTGCGGCGCAGAAAGATCCGCACCAGCCTCACCGTTGCCACGCTGGTGATCCTCACCTTCACCATCATGAGCTTCACCTCGGTGCGCAGCGCCCGCGTGGACCACGCGGTGCGCTACTCGGAGCAGAGCACCTACCAGGGCGTGATGCTCAAGAACCTGGGCTGGAAGTCCATCCCCGTGGAGGCCGAGAACGTCCTCTCCGACCAGGCCGGGCAGGGCAAGGCGGCCCCCAGGGCAGTCATCGAATCGCGCGACCGCATAAGCCCCTTTGTCACCCAGGTGCGCGCAGGCGACAAACACGAGACTGTCCAGGGCGTACTGGGCCTGTCCTATGCCGAGGCCCCGGTCACCCAGATGGACCGCATCCTCACCGGAGGGCGCTGGTTCCGCGAAGGCGAACGCCGCGCGGCCATCCTGCCGGAGTCCCTGGCCCAGCGCATCGGCGCGAAGCCGGGCTCCAAGGTGCTGCTGTGGGGCGAGGAATATGAAGTGGCGGGCGTGTTCTCCGGCAAGGAGCTGGAAAACCTGACCGACCTGGACGGCGAACCCCTGACCCCCGTGATCTTCCCCAGCGAGACGGCGGTGGAGGTCAGCGAGACCGAGAAGGAAGCCATCGACACCGGCGAGGACGTGGTCTCCTACCAGGGCCGCTACCAGCACGTGCACGGCGACCAGGTGCTCATCCTGCCCTACGAGACGGTGATGAGTCTTGGCGGACAGCTCAAAAGCGTGGCCGTGGCCGCCGACGGCGCCAAGGACCTTGCGGGCAGGCTGGCCGACCGCTTCGGCCTGACCATCTTCGCCGGATTGCCGAACGGGACCTTCGTGTTCCATTCCTCGGACACCATCAACTACGCGGGAGTCCCCAACATCGTTGTTCCGCTGGCCATCGCCATGCTCATCGTACTCTCCACCATGATCGGCGCGGTGTACGAGCGCAAGCGCGAGATCGGCGTGTACACCGCCGTAGGGCTGGCCCCCACGCACGTGTCCTTCCTGTTCATCGCCGAGGCCCTGGCCTTCGCGGTGCTTTCGGCGGTGCTCGGCTACCTCCTGGCCCAGGTCGCCGCCGGGCTCCTCTCCGGCACGGCCATCTGGAAGGGAATGACCGCCAACTACAGCTCGCTGGCGGGCGTGGCGGCCATGGGGCTGGTCATCATGGTGGTGTTGCTCTCGGTGATCTATCCCTCGCGGGTGGCGGCCAACATCGCCATCCCGGACGTGAACCGCTCCTGGGCGCTGCCCGAGCCTGTGGGCAACACCATCACGGCCACGCTGCCCTTCCTCATGCACATCCGCGAGCAGGACTGCGCGGGCGGCTTCCTGCTGGAATATTACAAAGCCCATCAGGACGTGTCCCACGGGCTGTTCTCCACGGCGGAGGTCCGCCAGGACTTCGTCTGTCCCTGGAAATCCCCCGGAGCCGATCCGCATCCGGGCGAGCTGCACGGCGAGTTCTGCTCGCTGGAGTCCTGCCTGCGCATCATGGCCCGCGTCTGGCTGGCCCCGTTCGATTTCGGCATCAACCAGCAGGTGACCATATCCTTCTCGCCCGCCATGTGGCATCCGGGCTATCTGGAGATCGTGGTCACGCTCACTCGGGAAGCGGGCGAGGCGGGCATGTGGAAGCGCCTGAACAAGGGGTTCCTGGACGATCTGCGCAAGCAGATGCTGGTGTGGCGCTCCCTGGACGAGGAGAGGCGCACCTCCTACGAGTCCAGCGTGGACGTAAGCACCAAGAACCCCGACGCCCCTGCGCCCGCGCCGTTTCCTGAACAAGACGGCGGGGCGGAAAACACGTAACGGGAACACGACGAGAACACACGGCGCAAAACCGGCATGCACAAAAGCTCCATCCGCCCCCGGGCGATCCTCCTAGGCCTTCTGGCAGGCACGCTCCTGTGTCTGGCCACGCCCTACAACAACATGTATCTGGCGGCCACGCCGCTGGGCGGCGGCCATTTTCCCCTGGCTCCGTTCATCCTCCTGGTGTGCCTGACCGTGCTGGTGGCGCTCACGGCGCGCGTCTTCAAGGCCCGGCCCATCCTCACCGGCACGGAGCTGCTCACCACCTGGATGCTGTCCGTGGTGGTGTCCGGCATTGCCTACACCGGGCTCATGCGCACGTTCCTCCTGAACATCACCGCCGTGGACCACTTCGCCACGGCGGGCAACCGCTGGTCCGAGACCCTGGTCCCGCTTCTGCCCAAGGCCTGGACCGTCTCCGACCCCGCCGCAGTGGAGCTCCTGTACAACGGCCTGCCGGGCGGGCGCGCCCTGTCCTGGCAGCAGATTTTAGGCGCAATCCCCTGGAGTGCCTGGGCCGCGCCCATGGCCGCCTGGGGCATCTTCATCCTGCTGTGCTTTTTGGTACTCATCTGTTTGGTGAACCTCTTCAGCAGGCAGTGGGTGGTCAACGAGCGCATGAACTTTCCGCTTCTGCGCCTGCCCTACATGATGGAGGAGTCCTTCCAGGAGGGCAGGGTGGGGGGCTTCTTCGCAGACCGGTTCCTGCTGGTGGGGCTCCTGATTCCCCTGACCCTGCACACGGTCAACGGCCTGGCCACCTACATTCCGACCATCCCGCAGATTCCCACGGTGCTGCTGGCCGGGCCGTATTTTGCCAAGACCGGCCTGTTCTCCGGCTTCACCAAACTCAAGATCTACCTCATCCCGGCCTACATCGGCTTCGCGTTCCTGGCCTCGCGCCAGATATCGCTCAGCTTCTGGGCCTTCTTCATCCTGGGCGGCCTGCTGACCGGGTTCCTGTCCGTGGTGGGCTACCAGGTGCCGCAGTCGGCCCTGGGAGTCACCTTCGGTCCGACCCTGACCATGGCCGAGGAAACCCAGATGATCGGGGCCTACGGCGTGTTCTTCCTGTTTATCGTGTGGCTTGCGCGACATCACCTGCTGGAGGTGGTCAAAAACGCCTTCAGCACCAAGTCCGTGCCTGCCAACGAATCGGAGTGGTTCTCCTCCCGCCTGGCCTTCTGGGGGCTGGTGCTGGGTGGAGCCGGGCTCACTGCCTGGTGCGTGCATTTCGGCATGCCGCTTTTGGTCTCCGTGCTCCTGCTGGCCGCATTCTTCGTGGTGACGCTGGTGGCCAGCCGGGTGATCTGCCAGGGCGGCATCGCCTACTTCACCCTGACAGCCGCGCCCACCGACGGACTGCTGGCCCTCTTCGGTTCAGGATTCTTCACCAGCGCCGGGCTGGTGATGGGCGCGGTGATGCAGAAGGTGCAGTTCCTGGATCTTCGCGAGTCACTCATGCCCTCGCTGGTGCACGCCGCCAAGGTCGGCGAGCCGATCACGCGAAAGCGCCTGTATTTCATCGGCATGTGCCTTGCCCTCGGCATCGGCGTGGTGGTCTCCTTCGTGGCCATGCTGGCCCTGTGCCACAAAGTTGGCGTGCGCGATCTTCAGGCCGAGTGGGAGATCTCCACGGTTCTGCGCGTCTACGAGGACGCCCAGCGCCTGCTGGACGCGCCTTCCGGCCCCAACAGCTGGATCATCATCTTCGCCTCTACTGGCGCGGTGGTCATGATGGGCCTGCTGCTGTGTTTCCAGCGCTTCTACTGGTGGCCGCTGCACCCGGTGGGCTACCTCACCATGTACAGCTCCGCCATGCGCATCCTGTGGTTCAGCTTCTTCATCGGCTGGGTCTGCAATCAGGTCACGTTGCGCTACGGGGGCATCGAACTGTTCCGCAAGGTGCGCATGCTCTTCATCGGGCTCATCCTGGGAGATTTCCTGATGGGCGGCGTGTTCGCCGTGGTCGGGCTGTGGCTGGGCCAGAGCTATCAGGTGTTGCCGTCATGACGTCCCATTTCGATCCATCCGTAGCCGCCAGGGCAGGGCAACGCCATGTATGACGATAAAGAGCTGAAAGAATACCGGGACCTTCTGGAGACCCCCGAGCACTTCGAAGAGGGGTTTGACTGGAAGACCGTGGCAGGGGCCATCTTCATCGGCTTCCTGATGATGCCCGGCTCCATGTACCTGAACCTGGTGATCGGCGCGGGCATCGGCCCGGCAGCGCGCTGGGTGACCATCATCCTGTTTGCCGAGGTGGCCAAGCGGGCCTTCACGGACATGAAGCAGCAGGAGGTCTTCCTGCTGTACTACATGGCAGGCGCGGCCATGCATTCGCCGTTCTCCGGGCTTCTCTGGAACCAGTACCTCGTGCAGTCTGACGCGGCCAAGATGCTCGGCCTCACCGAGTACATTCCCTCCTGGGTGGCTCCGGGCATCGGTTCGGAATCGCTGACGGCCCGGTCCTTCCTGCACCGTGACTGGCTGGTGCCGATACTTCTGCTGATCGGTTCGCAGATCGTCCAGCGGGTGGACCACTTCGGCCTGGGCTACGCGCTGTACCGCATCACCTCGGACGTGGAGAAGCTGCCCTTCCCCATGGCCCCCGTGGGCGCGCTTGGCACCATGGCCCTGGCCGAGACCTCCGAGGAGCGCAAGACCGGCTGGAAGTGGCGCGTCTTCTCCATCGGCGGGGTCATCGGCATCCTTTTTGGCTGCATCTACGTGCTCTTCCCGGTTCTATCCGGGCTCATTTTCACGGAGTCGGTGCGTCTGATCCCCATTCCCTGGATCGACCTGACGCGCCACACCGAGGACGTGATGCCCGCCGTCGCCACAGGCCTTCAGCTGGACCTGGGCCTGGTGTTCACGGGCATGGTGTTGCCGTTCTGGGCGGTGATCGGCGGCCTGATCGGCCAGCTCATCACCTTCATCGCCAACCCCATCCTTTTCGAGCACGGCATCCTGCACCGCTGGCACAAGGGCATGGGGACCGTTGATACGGTGTTCGCCAACAACTTCGACTTTTATCTGAGCTTCGGCCTGGGCCTGGGGCTGGCCATCGGCGTCATCGGCATCTGGCATGTGGTCAGGAGCTTCCGCAAAGGCCCTGGCGGGGTGAACTACCGCGACGTTTTCAAGAGCCATCCAGGGCGCGGCGACATCAACTTCTGGGTGTCCATCGCCATCTATCTGGTCTCCACCCTGGCCTACGTGCTGCTGTGCCGGTGGCTGGTGCCGGACTTCCCCTGGATCTTCTTCGTGCTCTACGGCTTCATCTACACGCCGGTGATTTCCTACATCACCGCGCGCATGGAGGGCATAGCGGGGCAGTTCGTCAGCCTGCCGCTTGTGCGGGAAGCCAGCTTCATCGCAGGCGCTAAATTCTTCGGCTACCACGGCATCGAGATATGGTACGCGCCCATCCCCATCCACAACTACGGCAAGGCCACCGTGGACTTTCGGGAGATCGAGCTGACCGGCACCAGCCTGCGCGGCATAATAAAGGCCGAGATCGTGGTCTTCCCCGTGGTCATGATCGCGAGCCTCCTGTTCTCCCAGTTCATCTGGCAGCTGGCCCCCATCCCCTCGGCGGCCTACCCCTACGCGCAGGAACTCTGGCATCTCCAGGCCCTGAACAACCTGCTCATGCAGACCTCCACCCTGGAGGGCAACTCGCTGTTCTTCCAGGCGCTCAACGGCAGCTATATGGGAGCGGGGCTGGGGCTCGGGCTCGTCACCTACGCGGGGCTGAACGCCCTGGGACTTCCGGTGCTCCTGGTGTATGGCGTGGTGCGTGGCCTCGGGCAGCACATTCCGCACGGCCTTATCCTGGAGGTCATAGGCGCGCTTCTGGGGCGCTACTATTTCCACAAGAAGTACGGGGCCATGTGGCGCCAATACGCGCCGGTGCTCCT
The DNA here is from genome assembly GCF_000429325.1 of Fundidesulfovibrio putealis DSM 16056. NCBI lineage: Bacteria > Pseudomonadati > Thermodesulfobacteriota > Desulfovibrionia > Desulfovibrionales > Desulfovibrionaceae > Fundidesulfovibrio > Fundidesulfovibrio putealis. The sequence goes on along the minus strand of NZ_AUBQ01000004.1, from coordinate 473,812 downwards.
GGCGGGTTTCTCCTGCGGCATGGGCCTCACCGGCATGTTCGCCATGGGCTGCACGCTGATCCTCAAGAGTCTCGGGAAGTTGGCGTATTAGGCTTGCGGATGGTTCGGCTTGACCTTGTCTCCAGCATCGACTAAAAAGTTCTGTTCCATCTTGTGCATGGGATGAAAAATCCCCCCTTGACGGAACCCCGATCCTGATTATCCATCAAATCGAGCCGGTTGGAGATTCAACTCCACCGGCATATTTCACGAGGACACCATGGCCCGCATCACAGTCGAAGATTGCCTCGAACAGATCAACAACCGCTTCATGATCGTGCAGATGGCCATCAAGAGGGTCAAGCAGTTCCGCGAGGGCTACGAACCCCTGGTGGAATGCAACAACAAGGAAATCGTCACCTCCCTGCGCGAGATCGCTGCAGGCAAGGTGCTGCCCGCCGAGACCATCGAGGAAGCGGGAATCTACGCATCCCCCGACCAGTAGGTCCTGTTCATGACCAAGGCTGATTATTACGAGATCCTGGGCGTCCCCAAGGATGCGAGCGAGGACGAGATCAAGAAGGCCTATCGCCAGATGGCCTTCAAGTTTCACCCCGACCGCAACCCGGACGACGCCGAGTCGGAATCGAAGTTCAAAGAGGCCGCCGAGGCCTACGAAGTGCTGCGCGATCCGCAGAAGCGCGCCCGGTACGACCGTTTCGGGCATCAGGGACTGGGCGACACCGGTTTCGGAGGCTTCTCCAGCACCGAGGACATCTTCGGCACCTTCTCCGACATCTTCGGCGAATTCTTCGGCTTCGGCGGCGCATCGCGCGGCGGGCGCGGTCCCCGGCCCCAGGCCGGTAACGACCTGCGCTACGACCTGCGCGTCAGCTTCCGCGACGCCGCCGCAGGCACTGAGGCCACGCTCAAGATTCCCAAGCACGTCTCCTGCGCCGAATGCGACGGCACCGGCGCGGCTCCCGGCTCCAAGGCCGAGACCTGCCGCCAGTGCAACGGCATGGGCCAGGTGCAGCAGAACCAGGGCTTCTTCCGCATCGCCGTCACCTGCCCGGTCTGCCGTGGCGAGGGGACGGTCATCGCCAATCCCTGCCCGCGCTGCAAAGGCAAGGGCGTCACGCCCGACGTGCGCGAGCTCAAGGTGCGCATCCCCGCCGGCGTGGACGACGGCTCGCGCCTGCGCCTGCGCGGCGAAGGCGAGCCGGGCATGCACGGCGGCCCCCCCGGCGACCTCTACGTGGTCATCTACGTGGAGGAGGACAAGGTGTTCCGCCGCCAGGGACAGGACCTCGTGGTCACCCTGGAGATGAACATGGTTCAGGCCGCCCTGGGCGACAAGCTCAAGGTCCCCACCCTCGAAGGCGAGGAGACCATGGACATCCCCAAGGGAACCCAGTCCGGCGAGGTCTTTTCGCTTCGCGGCAAGGGCTTGGTTCATCCTGGACGCTCGCAGCGCGGCGATCTGCTGGTGGAGATCATCGTGAATACGCCCAAGGGCCTCTCCAAGAAGCAGGAAGAGCTCCTGCGCGAGTTTTTGGCGCTTGAGGAGGACAAGCCCCTCAAGAAGGTCAAGAACTTCTTCAAGAAGGCCAAAGACGCCGCCATGGGGTCCTGATGAGCCAGGACTTCCCGCTCACCCCCGGGCTCACCCATCTGGACGAGCAGGGCCAGGCCCGCATGGTCAACGTGGGCGGCAAGACAGTCACCGCGCGCGTGGCCGTCGCCGAGGCCGTGGTGCGCCTCTCCGCCGAGACCTACCGCATCCTGACAGGCGAGGGCATGCCCAAGGGCGACGCCTTCGCCTGCGCCCGCATCGCGGGCATTATGGCCGCCAAGAAGACCGCCGAGCTGATCCCGCTCTGCCATCCGCTGGGCCTGGACGCCGTGGACGTGCGCTTCGAGCTGGACGAAGCCACGCACAGCGTGCGCGTGGAAGCCGAGGCCAGCCTCGTCGCCAAGACCGGCGTGGAGATGGAAGCCATGACCGCCGCCAGCGTGGCCGCGCTGACGCTCTACGACATGTGCAAGGCCGTGCAGAAGGACATCGTCATCGAGAGCGTCCGGCTCCTGTACAAAGCAGGCGGCAAGAGCGGCGAGTTTCGGGCGAAGTAGGAACTTGCCTCCGGCGAATCATAGCACCAAATCAAAAGGCCCGGTCATCGCCGGGCCTTTGTATTTCTCTTGCGTCTTCTCTTACCAGACCATGCGCGTCTTCACGCCTTTGCCGTGCATGTATTCTTTCAGCTGGGTGATGGAGTACTCGCCATAGTGCACGATGGACGCGATAAGCGCCGCGCTGGCCTTGCCTTCGGTTACGGCGTCCACCATGTGCTGGGGCGAGCCCGCGCCGCCCGAGGCGATCACCGGGATGGTCACGGCTTCGCTGATGAGGCGCGTCAGAGTCAGCTCGTAGCCGTCCTTGGTGCCGTCCGCGTCGATGGAGTTCACGCAGATTTCGCCCGCGCCCAGCGCCTCGACGGTCTTGGCCCATTCGATGGCATCCAGGCCCATCTTCTTGCGTCCGCCGTGGATGACGATCTCGTAGCCCGAGGGGATAAGCTCGCTGACACCCACCTTGAGCACGTCCATGCCCACCACCACGCACTGCGCCCCGAAGGCCGCCGCGCCCTGGCTGATGATGTCCGGGTTCTTGACCGCCGCCGAGTTCACGGAGACTTTTTCCGCGCCCGCCAGCAGCACGGCGCGCATGTCGTCCACGGTGGAGATGCCGCCGCCCACGGAGAAGGGGATGAAGATCTGCGAGGCGACCTTCTCCACCACCTTGAGCATGATGCCCCGGCCCTCGGAGGAGGCGGTGATGTCGTAGAACACGATCTCGTCCGCGCCCTGCTCGTAATAGGCCTTGGCGGTTTCCACCGGGTCACCGATGTCCACGTTGTCCAGGAACTTCACGCCCTTGGTCAGGCGGCCGTCGCGTACGTCCAGGCAGGGGATGATTCGCTTACTGAGCATTGGAGACCTCCCCGCAGAACTTAGCGAAGTTGGACAGCAGCTTGAGGCCCGGCCTGCCGGACTTCTCCGGGTGGAATTGCATGGCCCACAGGCCGGAGCGTCCGTGCACGGAGCAGAAATCCATGCCGTAGAAGGTCGTGCCGATGACGAACTCCGGCTTGGGTACCGGGAAGTAGCTGTGCACGAAATAGAATTCGGAGTCGGCGTCCACGCCCTCGAAGAGTTCGCACGGGGCCTGGAGCGACACCTTGTTCCAGCCCATGTGCGGCACGCGGATGGGCTGGCCGTCTTCCTCGGTGAGCCCCCGGTTGAACATGGCGCATGCGCCGGGAACGATCCCCAGGGTCTTGGTGTCGTTTTCCTCGGAGTAGTCCAGCAGGATCTGGCAACCCACGCAGATGCCCAAAAGCGGCTTGCCCGATTCGACTACGTCGCGCAGCACCTGGTCCAGGCCGGTGCTGGTCAGTTGGTGCATGGCCTGTCCGGCAGCGCCCACGCCGGGAAAGATGACGCCGGAAGCCTGACGCAGGGTTTCGGGATCAGCGGTGATGCTGCACGGGATGCCGAGAAAATCGAAGGCGCGGCGCACGGACGTCTGGTTGCCGGCCTTGTAGTCGAGAATGGCGAGCATGGTTTCCTCCAGTGGTCGCGTAGCTAGTAGAATTTCCGGTTCGAGGCAAGAGGGGAAGGGCACGCTTGAATTTCAGGGCGGGCTTCCATAGTGTCGCCGCGCGCGGTGATGGCAGGAGGATGCCTCCGGCGGCCAAAGGGCTTCGCCCTCTGGACACCCTCTCCGCTTCGCATTTCAGCGCGGTGGTATGGCGTTTGAGCGGCGGCTGGGGGCTGTTCCGTACACGCCCTGCTCGGCGGTCTAGAATCGATATGAAGACGATTCGTCGCCCGCCGAGCAGGACGCGTCCGTTACAGCCCCCAGCCGCCGCACGCGACCGCGAAGCTGATAGCCGGGTCCGGGCGGAGCCCGGCATCAGTAAAAAAAAACAGGAGAATCGTGTGACTCGACTTATATTTGCCGCCATAGCCGCATTGGCCTTGTTCGTGTCGGCGGGCGCGCCAGTGGCGCAATCGGCCAGCTACATGGAGTGCGCGGCCTGCCAGCTGGTGCTTGGCCTGGTGGAAAGCTCCGCTGGAGAAGGCGACGTGGTGGTGGACGCCAGCAAGCAGTGTTCGCTGCTGCCAGCGGCGGACCGCGAAGCCTGCGTGAAGTTCTACGCGGCCATGGGGCCGAAGTTCATCAAGGCCCTGAAGGACAAGCGCGCCAAAGGCGAAAATCTGGAGAGCGTCTGCCGCTCCATGGATTATTGCCAGTAGAGAAGAGAAAGAGACATCGTTGGCGCTATGTGGCCATGACGAGCAGCTTGAATAACGTGACTCTGTTCCTCTGGGTAAGACTAGTTATTTTAGACTGTTACCTGCTGGGAACGAGTGTTGTTTTGAGAGTGCGAGACCATGCAAACAAACAGTAAGGCGGTTGCTGGGGAAATCCCGGCGACCGCCTTATTATTCGAACCCTGCGGGGGGCTTGGCTATGCGGTCTTGGCCTCGCTGAGGGCCGCCTTGATGTCCTCGGTGATGGTGACGCCGAAGTGCACGTACACGTCTTCGAAGTCCCTGAGGGGAATCCAGTATCCCTTCACGTGGCGCTCGCCGATCTGTGAAGTCTCGACCACGGGAGTCCTGGCGCGCAGCGCCTGGGAGGCCTTGCACTGCCTGCAGTGGTGGTCGCCTTCGTTTGCCGGGTTCAGGCTGGAGCACTTCACCCCCAGGGGGACTCCGGCAGTCCGGGCCACGTCGTTGACCGCCAGGATGGTGCGGCTCTTGTGCAAGAGCATTACCGGTTCGGGGAACTGGCCCCACATCATCTGAAAAGCGTCGAGAACATTCTGATCGACCATGAAAAGCCTCCTGAGTCCTCGCCTGTGTGCGACGGACTACACTGTAAGACGAGCAGGCACCCGGTTTATTGCGCTGGTGGCGCGTTTTCTGAAAAGTAATCGGGAATGATCCGAACACATCAGGATTATTTCATGATTTTCGAGCTGTCTTCACTCGAATACTGCCTAAAAGAGCGCTCGCCGACTTCTTTCCACCACTCGTCATACTCCTTCCAGGCCTGCGGCCCGTCGCGGCGTTCGGGGCGGGAGTGCCTGCCCTTGCCGTGCCCGAACCCTCCCACGAGGATGCGCGCCAGCAGGAGCAGCCCCACGCTCTGCCAGTAGGTGATCGGGGGAAGCGCGAAGATGTCCGGTATCAGGCTGTTCCAGAGGAGCATGACCACATAGCCGAACACCAACGCCAGGGTTCCCGCCAGAAGCAGCCCGAACACGATGTGCACCGTGACCAGATAGAACCGGCTTCGTTCGGGCTTTGAATCGTTACGATGAAATGAGCACATGGCCTCTCCTGTCAGTTGGGGGTGAAGTCTTTGAGCAGTTCCCGCAGGCGGGCATTGGCCCTGCTTTTGCGGGACAGAAGCGTTCCCAGCGGTTCGTCCCACTCTTCGGCCAGGTCGCGGAAGCCGTGGCCGTCGATCTCCGTGGCGATCCATACGGCGCGCTCCTTGGCGGAGAGCTGGCCGATGGCCCACAGCAGTCTGTCCTGCAATTGCAGCCGTTCCACGCTCCGTTCGGGATTGTCCGCGCTTGAGGGCAGGCTGAAGGTGAGCGCGTCCGCGTGTTCTTCGTCATCCAGGGATTCGGTGGGGCGGCTGTTGCGCCGGAAATCGATGATGCGGTTTTCCAGCGACCTGTAGGCGTAGGCCGTGAGGTTCTCGATCTCTCCGAAGATGTCCGCCCTTTTCAGCAGCCCGTGGATCATGTCGGATACGATGTCCTCCACGTCCATTGCGGGGATGCGGGACAGACGCTTGCGAACATACCGGAAAAACTTGTTTTTCTCCCGTTCGATGGTCTGTGCGAATGATGATTGAAGTGTCTTCACATGATTCCCGGTACGCGCACTGTCGCTGCTGAGAGAATAGACGCGGGAGGAGGCGTATTATTGCATGTATTGCCCACGGAAAGCATCAGAAAGCGCGGAATGCGAACAATACATGGTCCCGAGGCGACTCGGAAGCTGGAAGAGACCCGACCGGGCGCTTGTGACGATAGGGGAGACGCCTGTCAGGCGGTGTGCCAGGCTGATGAGCGTTTGTGATTATGCCCAGCGAAGTGCCAGGAGATAGTTGCGGCATTTGCCGGAGAAAACATTTCGGAGACGGGGCTGCCGTGGTCGCTGGGCGCGTGCCGGACGCGTATGCGCGTCCGGCACGCGGGGGATCAGCGTTTGCCCTGCTTGTGGAACAAGGTGGATTCGGTCTTTTCGGGGTTCTTGCTGAGGTGTGTATGCCTGTTCACCGCGCCGCGCGCCATGGACGTCATGATGCGAGGCAGGTCCGAGTCCTGCCAGACGGTGGTGAAGGCCGGGTCGGACTTCAGGCGATCGGAGAGAATATAGCCGTCGGTCTGGCCGGGAGCCAGGGAGACGTCCTCGTGTCGGACGGCTCCGGCGTTTCCGACGGCATCAGAGAGGAGTGTGGAGGCGCACTCCGCGAAGAACTTGCGCACATCCTCGGTGGATTCGGCGCGGTCCATGCGTTCCCGAAAGGCGGGAAGCTGTGCCTGTTCAATACGGGTGAAGGAAATCTGACGGGTCATAGGGCCTCCTTGACGCGGGATATTCGGCGCGACGGCTGCCGCGCTAGCTTCAGCCATAGCAGAATCCCCGGCGCGTACAAAGGGGGGAAATAAAAAAAGCGCGCCACGTGGGTGGCGCGCCGGATGTCGTCGAAGCGTGCGTTCCAGGAAGCTTAGCGTCGCCTTCCCGGCGTGAAGCGCTTGGGGTCGATGCCGTGCTTCTTCACCTTGTAGTTGATGATGCGGTAGCTCTCGCGCAGGTCCTTGGCGGCCTGGAACATGTTTCCCTTGGCTTTTTTCAGAGCCTCGATCAGGAGCTCCTTCTCGAACTGGTCCACTGCCTCGCCGAAGGAGAGGGTGGCCTCGGTGTTGGAGCTCTCGGCGGTCTGGAGCGTGGGGGGCAGGTGATAGGCACGGATGACGCCGTCCTCGGCCTGCTCGAAGGCGCGCTCCATGCAGGAGCGCAGCTCGCGCACGTTGTCCGGCCAGTGGTACTGGCTGATGAGGTCGATGGCCGGGGTGGAGATGCGCTTGAACTCCTTGCCCTCGACCTGTGAGAACTCCTCCAGGAAGTACTCGGCCAGGGGCAGCACGTCACCCGCACGGTCCTGCAGGGGCGGGACGTAGATGGGGATGACGGACAGGGCGTAGTAGAGGTCTTCCTGGAACTCGCCGCTGCTGACCAGCTCTTCCAGGTTGGCCCGGCTGGAGGCGATGACGCGCACGTCCAGGCTGGTGGGCTGGTCCGACCCGTAGCGGAACACCACGCCTTCCTGCAGGAAGCGCAGCAGCCCCTGCTGGGCTTCGGGAGTCAGCTCCTCCACGTCCTCGATGTAGAGCGTGCCGCCCTGCGCCAACTCCAGCGCGCCGCGCTTGGACTGGGTGGACTTGGAGGCCTCGCCCTTTTGCACCCCGAAGAGGGCGCGATAGATGGATTCCGGCGGCTCGGCCGAGCAGACCATGCGCTGGAAGGTGCGCTTGCGGCGCGCGCTCTGGCCGTGCAGGGCCTTGGCCAGGTATTCCTTGCCGGTGCCTTCCTCGCCGCGCAGCAGCACGGGGGAGTCGTTCTGGGCGGCCTGGTCGATCTGGCGCAGCACAAGGCGCATGCTCTTGGAGACTGCCACCACCTTGTGCCTGCTCTGGGCCTCGGCCACGGCTTCGGGCTCGGGCTTTGGCTTGGCGCGCGGCCTGACCATCTCGTCGCGCAGACGAAGCGCCACAGTGGCGAACACTCCGGCTGCGGCCATCATGAAGTCGCGCTGGGCCTCCAGGAACACGGGCGGAGCCTTGGGAACGTCGGCGCACAGTGCGCCCATGGCCGAATTCTGGCCTGTGTAGCCGCGCCCCGGCACCAGGACCGGAACGCAGATGAAGGCCAGGTTTTCCAGCTCCCTGGCCGGGCGGCCATAGAAGTCCGGGTGGTCGGCCATGTTGTCGATGATGAGCGACTGGCGCGTGGCCAGGGTCTGGCCGATGGCGATGGGGCCGGGACCCTGGGGCGTGCCGAAGAAGGCGTCCTGGCCGCGCGAGAGCGACAGCCGGAGGTTCTCCAGCGGCACGTCCAGAAGCTCCAGATAGACGCGATGATAGCCCATGACCTCGACCAGCCGGGCCAGCATGGTGTCCAGGCAGTCACGGGCCGCGCGGGTGGGCACGCACTCTTCCAGAATGGCCCGAAGGGCCGTGAGATACTTCTGGGAAGGGCTCTCGCCCGATGAGAAGACGTTCATGACGCGCTCCAGATCACCTGAGTGCGGCCTTGGCGCCAAGTTCCAGAGCCTTGAGGTTGGCTTCGGCCAGGGCGGGCTTCAGGTACTTGCGCACCGAGCGTTCCAGGGCCTCCATGCCAAACGGCAGGGCTTTGATTGCGCAGGCGGCCCCCAGCAGCACCGTGTTGGCGCTCTGGGCGGCTCCAGCCTGCTGCGCCAGGGTGCGGCAGGGCAAAAACAGCACAGTGGAGGCCACGGCCTTGGCCTTGGCTTCAACCGATTCCAGGCTGGGATAGGCGGCCTTGCCCGTGGCCACGGACAGGGGCGGCAGCGACTCGGAGTTGCCCACCAGCCTGCCGCCGGGCTTCAGGTAGCACAGCGCGCGGAGCGTCTCCAGCAGTTCGAAGCCCAGGAGCACGTCAGCCTCGCCGTGGGTGATCTTGGGGCTCAGGTAGCCTATCAGCACGGTGGATTCCACCACGCCGCCGCGTTGCGCCATGCCGTGGATCTCGCCGGAGGTGACGGCCAGGCCCTCGTCCAGGGCGGTCAGCGACACGAGTTTGGTTGCGGTCAGGGTTCCCTGTCCGCCCACGCCGGTAAAGAAGATACGTGTGCGCTGCATCTATGCGCCCCTTTTCTTGGCCTTGAAGGACTTGTCCAGTTGCAGGCAGTACATGCAGCCCGAGCACATCTCCTCGTCCACGCGCACCGCGTCGCCTTCTTTCAGGAAGGCCGGGCAGGCCAGCGAGCCGAGCACGTCCAGGCACCCTTCGGTGGTCTCGGCCACGGTGGCGACCTGGGGCTTGGGCTTGCCGTTCACGCGGCGCTCGTGGATGACGCAGGGGTCGCGCAGGATGAGCACGCGCGGGCCGGAGAGCGCTTTCATCTCTTCCAGGGCCTTCTTGGTGGCCTTGTGATTCAAGGGGCTCAGCGACTTGACATGCTCCACGCCGCAGGCGCGCACCAGCGGTTCGATCTCGATGGGGCGCTCGTTGGGGCCGATGGCCGTGTGGTCCACGCCGGGGTGAGGCTGGTGGCCGGTCATGGCCGTGGTGCGGTTGTCCAGGATCACCACCAGGATGTTGTGGTTGTTGTAGACCGCGTTGATGAGCCCGGTGATGCCGGAATGGAAGAAGGTCGAGTCGCCGATGAAGGCCACGGTGGTCTTGCCGCTGGCCGTGGCGAAGCCGGAGGCGGTGGAGATGCTCGCGCCCATGCACAGCAGGAAGTCGGCTGCGGAGAGCGGCGGCAGAAGCCCCAGCGTGTAGCAGCCGATGTCCGAGGAGTAGAGGGCCTCGTCGCCGTAGACTTCGCGCACGGTGAAGTAGGACGCGCGGTGTGAGCATCCGGCGCACAGGTTGGGCGGGCGCATGGCCAGCCCCTGTTCGGGGGCGCAGTGCTCGGGGCCACGGGCCTGGCGGCCCTGGGCCTGCCGGATGGCCTGGCGGACCATGTCCGTGGAGTATTCGCCCCACACGGGCAGGGTCTCGCTCTTGCCGAGCACCTCAAGGGCGACGCCCTTGCGCTGCAGGAGCGCGCGCAGGTGCTCTTCCACCAGCGGGTCGAGCTCTTCCAGCACCAGGACAGCCTTGAGGTCCTTGACGAACTCCAGCAGCAGGGCGTCCGGCATGGGGTAGCTGAACCCGAGGTCCAGAACCTTGACCTGTCCGGTGAGGCCTTCCTCGAACAGGGCGTCGCTCAGGTAGCAGCGGCAGATGCCCGAAGCGATGACGCCAAGCTCGCCCTGGCCGGAAACCTTGTTCCAGCGGGAGCGCTCGGCCTCCTGGCGGATGGAGGCCATCCTGTCCAGGAGCTGGCGGTGCTGCACCCGCGAGTGGGCCGGGATGGGCACGTACTGCTGGAGGTTGCGCACGAAGGGCTTGCGCGCCTTCTCAGCCGGAAGGTTGCCGAGCTTCACCGGGCCGCGCACGTGGTTGACGCGGGTGGTGGTGCGCAGGAGCACCGGCTGGCCGGTGCGGTGGGCCAGATGCAGGGCGTCGCGGGCCATGTCCTTGCATTCCTGGGCCGTGGCCGGCTCGAAGCAAGGCAGGCCTGCCAGGCGCGCGTAATGGCGGTTGTCCTGTTCGTTCTGGCTGGAGTGGCAGCCCGGATCGTCGGCGGAGAGCAGCACAAGGCCGCCCGGAGCCGTGATGTAGGACAGCGTGAGCAGCGGGTCCGCCGCCACGTTGACGCCGACGTGTTTCATGGTGACCAGCGTGGGGACTCCGGCCAGGGCCGCTCCGGCGCCAACCTCGAGGGCCACCTTCTCGTTGGTGGAGTACTCGAAGATGTAGTCGCCTTCGCGGCTCAGCCTGAAGAACGTGTCGGGCACCTCGGAGGAGGGCGTTCCCGGATAACAGCTAACGAAACCGACGCCGCCTTCGAGCGCGCCGCGTACGATAGCCTCGTTTCCGAGCAGCAGCAGGGTCTCGCCAGGGGTGTCGGCCAGCAGGGGGCTTGGCATGGATGCGTTTCCTTTGCGGCGGTGCGGCGCTTATTTCATCTTGGATTTGATTTCGTCGATCTTGGACTCGTAGAAGGCCTTGTTGCCGCCCGAACCGGCGTCGCGCATGCGCTCGTAGGCGGCCAGGGCCTCGTTCCATGCCTTGGCTTCCTCGGCCACGGCCGCCAGCTGGCGGGCCACGATGGGCTGCATGGCCTTGGGGGACTTGGGCAGGAAATCGGACAAAAGCTTCACGGCCTTGGCGTTGTCGCCGCCCTGGGCCAGGGCGGTGGCGTGGCCCATGACAGCGATCTCGCGCATGCCGTCGGGGCCGATGAGCGAGAGCTGGTTCCAGGCGTCGGCGGCCTTGTCGAACACGCGCTGCTCCTGCGCGGTGCGGGCCATCTCCAGCAGGGCCGCGCCCTTGGTGGTGGCCGGGGCGGTCTTGACGTAGGCTTCCAGGGCGGCCAGGCGCTCCGGCCCGGTCTGGGTGGCGATGATGGCTCCCAGGTCATTTTCGGCCTTGATCTGGGCTTTCTTGGCGCTGGAGGTGTACACGGCGTATCCGGCGGCGGCCAGCACGGCCACGATGACCAGGGCCGCAAGGGGACGCCAGGAATGTGCAAGGAAACGTGCCAGGGGGCTCATCTGCTCGGGACGCTCGAAAGTGATGTCTGCCATGGGGTGCCGCTTATTTTTGATTAGGTTTGAGGGTTGCGAAAAACCCCGCCTGAGCGGGGGAACCGGGCCGAAAGGCGACTCATCTATACCTAAAGCTTAGTCCCTGTCAAAAGGCGCTCGTTGACGTGGACGCCGCCGCGAGGCTATTTGATGTGCTTCATATTTCGCGGAGGTCCCATGAGCATTCAGAAACAGATGGAAGCGCTGGCCCGTGAGGCCAAGGACGCCTCCCGTTTGATGGCCAAGGCCGACGGCCAGAGCAAGGACAAGGCCCTGACCGTGCTGGCCGGACTGCTCGAGTCCGAGTCCGGGGAAATCGCCAGGGAGAACGCCAAGGACATCGCCGCCGCCGAAGCGTCCGGCATGGACGCGGCCAAGCTGGACCGCCTGCGCCTCACGCCCAAGGTTCTGGCCTCCATGGCCAAGGCCTGCCTGGACGTGGCCGCCATGCCCGACCCCGTGGGAGCCATCGAGACCATGTGGCAGCGTCCCAACGGTCTGATGGTGGGCAAGATGCGCATCCCGCTTGGCGTGGTGTGTATGATCTACGAATCGCGCCCCAACGTCACCGTGGATTCCGCCATCCTGTGCCTCAAGGCGGGCAACGCCGTGGTGCTGCGCGGCGGCTCCGAGGCCTTTCATTCCAACATGGTGCTGGCCTCGCTGCTTTCGCGCGCCCTGGAAGAGGCCGGACTGCCCGGCGGGGCCGTGCGCCTCGTGCCCACCACCGACCGCGCCGCCGTGCCCGCCCTGTGCAAACTCGACGAATACATCGACGTCATGATCCCGCGCGGCGGCGAGGGCCTGATCCGTTCCGTGGTCGAGGCCGCCACCATGCCGGTACTCAAGCACTACAAGGGCGTGTGCCACCTCTTCGTGGACGAGAATGCGGACCTGGAGCAGGCCGTGGCCATCGCCGACAACGGCAAGTGCCAGCGCCCCGGCGTGTGCAACGCCCTGGAGTGCCTGCTGGTGCACGAAAAGGCCGCCCCGGCGTTTCTGCCCATGATCGCCTCCGCCCTGGGCGGGCGCGGCGTGGAGTTCAGGGCCTGCCCTGCATCGCTCGCGCTGCTCGGGCCCACGGCCAGGCCCGCCAGCGAGAACGACTGGGGCTATGAATTTCTGGATTACGTCCTGGCCGTGCGCGTGGTGAAGGACATGGATGCGGCTCTGACGCACATCGCAGCCTACGGTTCCAACCATACCGAGTGCATCCTGACCGCAGATCACGGCCGCGCCATGCGTTTTCTGCGCGAGGCCGACGCCTCCATGGTGGGCATCAACTGCTCCACGCGCTTCAACGACGGCGGGGAGCTCGGCCTTGGCGCGGAGATAGGCATCAGCACCTCAAAGCTGCACGCCTACGGCCCCATGGGGCTGAAGGAGCTCACCAGCCTCAAGTTCGTGGCTTTCGGCCAGGGACAGGTGCGGGCCTGATGTCCTTCGCCGCGACGGCGCTGTGTTCCGGACGCGCCTTCCCCGGGTGCGCCTGGGCGGCGGGCGGGCGCGGCTGACATGCAGCGCCTTGGCATCCTGGGGGGCACCTTCAATCCCATCCATGTGGGACACGTGCGTCTGGCGCTGGAGATGCAGGAAGCCCTGGCCCTGGACAGGGTGGAGCTCGTCCCGGCCGCCAGGCCGCCACACAAACAGGACGACCCCATGCCTGCGTTCTGGCTTCGGGCCGCACTGGCGGAAATGGCGGTGGAAGACCTCCCCTGCGTCGGCGTGAACCGCATGGAAGCCAACCGGCCCGGACCGTCATACACCTGGGACACCCTCCTGGAATTGACCGCCGGACGTCCCGGCGTGGAGCTTTACTTCATCCTGGGCGTGACGGACTTCTTGAATCTGCATTCGTGGAAGAACGGGACGCGGCTCGGAACCCTGGCAAATCTTGCCGTCTCCACCCGTGACCGCCTCGGCGCGGAACAGCTGGCGGCTTATCTGGCGGATCATCCGGAAATGGGATATTCGCCGGACGGCCCCGGGCGCTGGCGGCAGGAATGCGGCAGGCGCATCGAGCTCGTGGACGTTCCCCGGCTTGACATCAGCGCCTCCTTTATACGAGACCGCTTCCGGCGCGGGGCGAACCTGCGTTTTCTCGTCCCCAAGCGGGTCGAGGACGAGCTGAACCGGCGCAGGGACCAGCTTCTCACACTGTGGACCTGAACCGGGCCTGAAATCAAATCCGACCAGTGTCGTTATAGGGATAGCGCGTGAATCATGTCTTTTCGGGGCGGCGGATCGTCGCTGCCTGGTGTTCGGCCCTGTTCTGTCTGGCCATTTGCTTTCCGGTGACGGCGCAGCTTCTTTCGCTTGCGCCTCATGGCAAGCTGGCCGAAGCCACCAGCTCCCCCTTTCCCGAGGTGGCCTGGACCCTGCCGTCCCTGAAGGCTGCGGGAAAATCCCTTGCGTCCGGCTGGCTGGACAAGAACTTTCCTTTCCGAAGCACGCTCATCCGCTGGTACAACTACTCCTCCGCCACGTTGTTCGGCTCCATGTCTGCCAACTCGCCCGTAGTGGTGGGCAAGGACGGCTGGCTGTATCTGGCGCGCGACCGCTCCATCGACGTGCTGGAGGAGCACCGCGCCGTGAAGCCCCTCACGGAGGAGCAGCTTGCCCATCTGGCCGCCGTCTACGAAGAGCGCCGCGCCTGGCTGGCCGAGCGCGGCATCCGCTACCTGGTGGTGGTGGCCCCCAACAAGGACACCATCTATCCCGAGTATCTGCCCGACGCCTTCAAGCAGGTTGGCGAGCGCTCGCGCATGGATCAAGTGATGGCCTATCTGGAGGCTAAATCCTCCCTGAACGTCCTGGACCTGCGCGGCGTCCTGTTGGAGGCCAAGAAAAGCGCGCAGGTGTTCTACTCCACGGACAGCCACTGGAACGCAAACGGGGCTTTCCCCTCCTACCAGGCTGTCATCGAGCGGCTGGCCAAGGATTTCCCGGGGCTCAAGCCCATGCCGGCATCCAATTTCTTCCCTCAGGGCTTCACCTTCCTGGGCGGAGACCTTTCCTACATGGTGGGCATCGAGGAGCTTATCACCGAACAGAAGTTCTTCATGATGCCAAAGACCCCCCTGAGCGCCAGGGGCGTGAGCACCGGCATATTCAAGCCCGGATACACCCAGGCCGCCCAGGCCTCGGCCATGGAGGACAAGAGTCTGCCCAAGGCCCTGTTCTTCCACGATTCCTACTTCTGGGAGATACTGGGCTTCTTGGGGGAACATTTCAGCAGGGCGGTGTACGTGTGGGTGAAGCCTGGGCTCGGGGGCAAGCAGAGCCTGTTCGACAAGGAACTCATCGAGGCTGAAAAGCCCGACGTGGTGGTGGAGGAGATCGCCGAACGCTTCTTCATTCCCGTGGCCGTCAAGGCGGCCACGGTCGGGGAGGGCGCACAATGAGGCCGCTTTTCCTGATCGCCGCCGTGTTGTGCTGCCTGGGCGCATCCCCCGCCATGGCCCAGAAGAACCTGTTTGCCGGGCTTTCGGGCGAGCTGCGCATCGTGGGCTCGGATGTGGGGCTGGTGGCATTCCGCGAAGCCGCAGACAAAATAATGGCCGACAATCCGGGCATCTCCGTGCAGTTCGCCCTGACCGGCTCGGGAACTGGCTTGCGCCGCATCCGCCAGCGCCAGGCGGACATCTGCCTCTTCGACCGCGACCCGGCCCTGATCTCCACAGCCGGAGCGCCGCTTGCGTCCGCGGCCTACGGCGTGGACCCGGTGGCAGTGGTGGTGAATCCCGTGAACACGGTGGGTCCTCTCAGCGCCGATCAGCTCAAGCAGGTGTTCTCCGCCAAGGTCAGGTTCTGGAACGCCCTGGGCGGCGGCGACTATCCCGTCATGCCCATCTACATCGAAGCCTCGGAAACCGAAGGCAAACCCGACACCAGGCCGGGCAACGTCAGCGTCTCCAGCCAGCCCGCCATGCGCTTCACCCTGGCGCGCAACAAGGAGACCATCGGCTGCATCAGCCTGCGTGATCTTGACGCGAGCCTCAAACCCGTGGCCGTTGACGGCGTGCTGCCGCAGATGCAGGCCTTCAAGGAAGGCCGCTACAGGGTCTATGCACTCATGTATGCCGTCACCGAGCAGACTCCCTCGCGTCTCGCCAAGGCGTTCCTGGACTACATGGTCGGCCCTGAAGGCCAGGCTCTGCTGGTAAAGACCGGCTACCTCCCCCTGGCCGACAAGCCCTCCTGGGAGAGCATACTGCCCGTGGGCAACCCGGACAAACTGGCGGGGGGCTCATGAGCCAGCCTCCGCCTGCCCGCTCCTGCGAAACGGGGGCCGGGCGTTCAGGCGCAGAGGTGTTTACTGAGTCGGGACCGGTGTTTTCAGCACGTTCCGGCGGGATCGGGCTTTACAATGTCGGGGAATATCTTAGAATGACAGGTGATGATCAACCCGAAATCAACCGCAACCTGACGGAAGAAAACGTGTCTCAGCCTCCACCATCGCATCCTCTGTCCCCCCGTGTCTCACATGTTTGAACTCATTCTCGCAGTGGCCATAGCCCTGGTCATGTCCTCGTTCTGTTCTCTGAGCGAGGCTGTTCTGTATTCCCTGCGCTGGAGCTGGATCGAACGCATGCGCGCCGAAGGCAAACGCTCCGGCGAGATCATGTACCAGATGCGCATGAACATCGAAAAACCCATCACCGCCATCCTCACTGTGAACACCCTGGCGGCCACGGCAGGCGCAGCCGTCTCCGGCGCGCTGGTGGTGCAGGTTCTGGGCGAAGAGTCCGTGGGCTATTTCACGGCAGCTTTTTCAGTGATAATCCTGGTCTTCGGAGAAATCCTGCCCAAGACCATCGGCGTGGTCTACGCCCGCAGCCTTGGCCCCGTCCTGGCTGGGCCGCTCAAGATCATGGTGGTGCTGCTGACGCCCCTCATCTGGGCCAGCGGCTTCCTGACCAAGCTGGTCAAGCCCAAGTCCAAGGGGCCGGAAGCCTCGGAGGAGGACATCCGGGCCGTGGTCAGCCTGTCCAGCCGCGCGGGCAAGATAAACGCCATGGAGGAGCGCTCCATCTCCAACATCCTGGCCCTGGACACCAAGAGCGTCCATCAGATCATGACGCCGCGCACCGTGGTCTTCTCGCTGCCTGCGGACATGACCGTTCTGGAGGCCAAGGAGGAGAACCAGCTCTGGCCGCACAGCCGGGTTCCCGTCTACGAGGCGGACGACCCGGAGAACATCGTGGGCATAGTCTTTCGCAGGCAGGTGTTCGAGGCCCTGGCCAACGACCAGCACGGCGTGAAGCTTGCCCAGCTCATGCGTCCCGTGCAGTTCGTGCTGGACACAATGTCCCTGGACAAGGCGCTTCTGCGCTTCATCGAATCGCGAATGCACCTGTTCGTGGTGCTGGACGAATACGGCGGAGTGGGAGGCGTCATCACCCTTGAAGACGTGCTGGAAGAGATTTTGGGCAAGGAAATCGTTGACGAGACCGACGAGGTGGCCGATATGCGTGAGCTGGCACGCGTGCAGCGCGAAAAACTGCTTCGCGGGCATAATCCGGGAGCCTGACGGCCGGATGCCTCCTTTCTGCTCCGCTTCTGACTGTGCGGGCGGCGGCAGGAGGCCAGAGATGCCAGTGAGGCCCGACGAGCGAAGCGTGGGGCGCAACGTGGGCGGGCGTGTCTTGAACTGGCGGCAAGGGTCGCGGCTCCTGTGGTGGGAGCCGGGACATCGGGCCGCAAGGCTGGGAGGTTGTATGGCGGGCAGCAGCAAGACGGGCGTTTATGCGGCGGCGCTGGTCCTCTTTCTCGGGGGGCTGGGCTGGCTGATCTATTCGGGCCTGGACGAAGGCTCGGCCTATTTTCTCAACGTGAGCGAGGCCCTGGCCGCCAAGCCGGAGCAGCTGGGCAAGGCCCGGCTCTTCGGAACCGTGGCGGAAGAGGGCATCTCCCCTGCGCCTGGCGGGCTTGGCGTCAGCTTCACGCTGCTGGACAAGGACGACCAAGGCAAAACCCTGCACGTCGAGTACAAGGGCGCGGTGCCCGACACCTTCAAGGCAGGGGTCGAAGTCATCGTCGAGGGCGGCCTGAACCCTTCCAAGGGGGTTTTCGGAGCCACCACCCTTATGACCAAATGTCCTTCCAAATATCAGAAAGAAAACCGCAAAGACATCCGGGGCTGAAGAAGCCGCTCGTCTAGACGCCCAAAGGGGGGAGTCCTTTTATGCATTTCACCGCCCATTGGGCGCTTCTATTGTCTTTGGTCGGCACGCTGGTCGTGGCCGGGATGGCCGCCTGGCAGCTCTGGAACCGCGAAACCGGCA
This sequence comes from Fundidesulfovibrio putealis DSM 16056, assembly GCF_000429325.1. NCBI lineage: Bacteria > Pseudomonadati > Thermodesulfobacteriota > Desulfovibrionia > Desulfovibrionales > Desulfovibrionaceae > Fundidesulfovibrio > Fundidesulfovibrio putealis. The sequence continues at coordinate 456,063 of NZ_AUBQ01000004.1, read as the reverse complement.
AGGCCGCCTGGTTCGAGGCCGCGCAGAGCGTGCTGTTCTCCGTGCTCACGGCAGTGTCCGTGGTCCTGTTCGTGGCTCTCATCAAGCACGATTTCTCCTATGAGTACGTGTTCAGCTACACCGACCGCGTGCTGCCGCTCTTCTATGCCGTCACGGCTTTCTGGGCCGGGCAGGCCGGGTCGCTGCTGTTCTGGGCCTGGATGACCGCGCTTTTCGGCGTGTGTTTTTCCATGACCAAGGGCTACGCGAACCTGTCCGACCAGACCAAGACCTGGTTCTGGCTGTTCTTCCTGGCGACCGAGGCCTTCTTCCTGCTGCTGCTCACCGGGCCGAGCAACCCCTTCCTGAAGCTCGTGCCCGTGCCCGCCGACGGCAAGGGGCTGAACCCGCTGCTCCAGAACCCCGGCATGATCTTCCATCCGCCGCTCCTGTTCCTGGGCTACGCGGGCTTCGCCGTTCCCGGCTGCGTGGCCCTGGCCGCCTGGATTTCCGGCGAGCAGACCTCCTGGCTGAAAAGCACGCGGGGCATCGCCATCTTCTCCTGGATCATGCTCACTGCGGGCATCGTCCTGGGCTGCTGGTGGGCCTACATGGAACTGGGCTGGGGCGGCTACTGGGCCTGGGACCCGGTGGAGAACGCCTCGCTCATCCCCTGGTTCTCGGCCACGGCCTTCATCCACACGGCGGTCATCGAAACCCGCCGGGGGGCCTTGCAGCGCACCAACGTGATGCTGATGGCCCTGACCATGCTCCTGTGCTTCTTCGCGACCTATCTGGTACGCAGCGGCGTCATCGAGTCCCTGCACGCCTTCGGCGAGGGCGGCGTGAGCCGGCCGCTTCTGACCTACATTCTCACGGGCCTGGGCCTGACGCTTCTGGTGGCTGTGATCGGCAAGCCCGTACGGGCCTCGCGCCCCATGTCCGGGCTGGTGTCCCTGCCGGGCATGCTGGCCGCACTGGCCGTGCTGCTCATGGCCTGCGCGCTGGTGGTGTTTTTAGGCACCATGTGGCCGGTGATCTCCAAGCTGTGGAGCGTAAGCACCGTGGGCCTGGACGCCAACTTCTACAACCGCGTGTGCAACCCGCTCTTCGTGATGGTGGGCCTGATCCTGGCGTTCTGCCCCTGGCTCAGCTGGAAGGAAGGCGTGCGCGAGCCGCGCTGGGCCATGGTGGCGCTCGGCGTCATGGTCGCCAGCGCCGCAGCGTTCTACGCCATGGGATACCAGAAGCCCGTGCCGCTGGTGGGCATGGCCTCGGGTGTCTCCTCGCTGGTCAGCCTGGCCCTGCTGCTGTCCACTTCCAAGGCGTCCCGCAATCTGAAGGGAGGGCTGGGCGCGTGGCTTCTGCACGCCGGACTGGCCATGGTGCTGGTGGGCGTCGCGTTTTCGGGGCCATACCAGGAGTCCAAGGAAGCCGTGGTATCTCCCGGGGAAACCGTGGAGCTTGGCTCCTACCGCCTGACCTATGTTGATCTTCAGGAACTCTCCAACGAGCGTTTTTCGGGCGGGCAGGCCAGGATCGTGGTCAGCAGGAACGGCCAGACCCTGGGCGAGATGACCCCGGAGCGCCGCATCTACCGCAACTTCCCCCAGCCCTTCGCCGAAGTGTCGGTCATCCCGTCCCTTGGCGAGGAGCTGTATTCCACTCTGCTGGCCTTCAGTCCGGACAAGAGCGCCAGCATCAAGGTGAGCATCAACCCGCTGGTGAACTGGTTCTGGATCGGCGGCACGCTCATGTGTCTGGCGGGCTTTCTCTGCCTGGGCCGCTCCCAGGGGCGCGAGGAGTAGGGGTGCTGACGCTCAAGGGCGCGGCCAAGTTCTACGGGGACAGGCTGGTCTTCAAGGGCCTGGACCTGACCGTGCGTCCGGGGAGGGCGCTCATGGTGGTCGGGGCCAACGGCGCGGGCAAGTCCACCTTGCTGCGGGTCATGGCCGGGCTGTCCAGGCCGTCCGCCGGGACGGTGGAGACCTCCCTTGAGCGTGGTGAGATGGCCTATCTTGGCCACCAGACCTTCCTGTACGCCGAATCCACGGCCATGGAGAACCTGCGTTTCTGGACCGGGCTGTACGGCCTGAAGCTTGACGACGCGGCGCTTCTGGCAGCGCTCGAGCACGTGGGCCTTAGGAAGTTCGCCGAGGAGCGCGCCGGGCATTTCTCGCGGGGCATGGCCCAGCGGCTGAACCTGGCCCGGGTGTTCTGCATCGCGCCAAGGCTCCTGTTCCTGGACGAGCCGGACACCGGCCTGGACGAGGCTTCCAAGGCCGTGCTGCACCAGGAGATCGCCCGTGCCCGCGACGGCGAGCGGGCAGTGGTCTGGGTAAGCCATCACCTGGAGCGCGACCTGCCCAAGGCCGACGACGTCTTGCACCTGGACCGGGGACGCGCAGCCTATTTCGGTCCCGTCTCCGGGTTCGACCTCTCTGTGATGGCTGGAGCCACCACATGCTGAGGCGCGGCGTACAGGATAACCGGCGTCTGGTACCTGCCGTCCCCTGTCTTCAGGCAGCGGGAGGTTCTCCGTGCTGAGCGCATCCCTGAAAATTGCCGGAAAGGACCTGCGCCTGTGCCTGCGCGGCGCGCAGGGGCTGGCCCAGACGGCCCTCCTGGGGCTGCTCATCATCTTCGTGTTCAGCCTCTCGCGCAAACCCGGCGAGGAAGTGCCTGCCCTGGCCGCCGCCGCCATCTTCTGGCTGTCCACGCTGTTTTCCCAGGTGTTGGTCTTCAGCGGTCTGTACGCCCTGGAAGAGGGCAACGGCGCGCGCATGGGACTGGCCATGGCCCCCATCGCGCCGCAGGCCGTGTGGCTGGGAAAGGCCCTGGCCGGGCTCACCCTGGTGCTGGCCTGCCAGCTTGTTTTTGGCGTGGCGGTCGCAGCCTTTTTGGGGCAGAGTGTGTCTGGTTCGATGCCCCTGGCCCTTGGCTGCGTGGTGGTCGTGGACGTAGGCCTCGTTGCGCTCGGGTCGCTCATGGGCGCGCTGGCTTCAGGCAAGACTTCGCGCGAGTCGCTCCTGACCGTGATCTTTTTCCCGCTCATCATTCCGGTGCTGCTGGCAGGAATCCGGGTGCTGGAAGGGGTCATCCTCGGCGGCGAGGGCCTGGATTCGAGCCTGGACTGGCTCGGGCTGGCCGGGGCATTCGCGGCGGTGTTTTCCGCTGCCGCGCTGGTTCTTTTTCCGTTCATCTACACAGGCGAGGAATAGGATGACAGCCGTGCTGGCCGCCCTGGCGGCCGTGGCCCTCTGCGTGGCCCAATGGTTCATCTGGGTGTACGCCCCCGTGGAGCAGTCCATGGGAGTGGTGCAGAAGATTTTCTACATCCACCTGCCCCTGGCCTGGTGGGCTCTGGGAAGCTTTTTCGTGGTGTTCGTGGCCTCGGTCCTCATGCTGGTCAAGAAGGACAACCGCTGGGACCGCCTGGCCGGAGCCTCCTGCGAGCTGGGGGTGCTGTTTTCCGGCTTGGCTCTCATCACCGGTTCCCTGTGGGGCAAGCCCATCTGGAACGTCTGGTGGACCTGGGACCCGCGCCTGACCACCACGCTCATCATGTGGTTCGTCTACAGCGCCTACCTCATCCTTCGCCAGAGCGGGGCAGGGGGCGAACGCGGCCCTGTTGTGCGCGCGGCGCTCGGCGTGGTGGCCTTTCTGGACGTTCCCCTGGTGTTTTATTCAGCGCGCAAATGGCGCTCCATCCACCCCACGGTGTTCGGCTCCCAGGGGGGCGGACTGGAGCCGGAGATGCTCACGACCATACTTGTGAGCATCGCGGCGGTAGGACTTTTCTGGGCGGCGCTTCTGTCGCTCAGATCGCGCCAGCTCGGCCAGGGCGCGGCTCTCAGACACGTGTTTCTTCACCAGACGAGGTAAGTACAGTCATGGGCAAGGAAGGTTTTCTGCTTATAGCCAACGCGATCGTCTGGCTTGGACTCTGTGGATATCTGGTCTTCATGGCCACGCGCCAGAAGCGTCTGGAACGTCGCTTGAAACAATTGGAAACGCTGAAAGATGACTAGCATGCATCCCCCTCAGGCCAACAAGGCCGTTGTCGCCGTCATGTTCCTGGCCATCGCGGCCATGTTTGTCTGGTCCTTCGCCTACAGGGCGCAGAATCCCTCCCTGGTGTCCTCCGTGGAGTCGCGCGGCGGCGCTCCGGGGGGCGAGGGCATGCCGGGCGGAAGCGCCATGAATCAGGTGATGGAGGCCATGTCCAGGCTCCAGGCCAACCCCGACGACCTGGGAGCCATGGAAGAAGCGGCCGAGGCGTTCGCTACGGCGGAAATGTGGGACAAGGCCTTGGCCATTCTGGAAAAGGCCTCCGCAAAGGACCCGAACGAGCCGCACCTGCTGAACCTCTACGGCGTGACGCTCTTCCGTCTGGAACGACCCGCTGAGGCCGCCAAAAAGTTCGAGCGTCTGCTGGAGGTCGAGCCGGGCAACTTCCACGCCCAGTTCAACCTCGGGGCCGTCTACAAACACGGCCTGGAGGACGCGGCCAAGGCCAGGGCCTATTTCGAGGCTGTGGTTGCCAACCCCAAGGCTGACCCGCAGACCAAGGAACAGGCCCGTAAGGAATTGTCGCCGGGTTCGTAAGTCTTTTCCGACCGTATTAGGCGGTATGATTCATGGCTGGCGCGGGTTGCAGGCCTGTTGTTCCGCACAGCGGAACATTATGGAAGCATTGCATTTTTCCACCCGTGGGTTACAGAAGCACGGAGTTATGTCGGCTTTTTCCTTTCTTGTGAAAATCTGGCACAGGCAGACCGTGGAGGCCGTGCGCCCGAAGTGGCGCAACCATGAACCCTATTCTGGAGGTAAGACAGGCATGAAGTTCAAACGTGGTCTGGTCATGGCTCTCGCCATGGCCGCATTCCTGGCTGTCGGCAGTCTGGCCATGGCGGCTGACGTCATCAAGATCGCCGTTCCTTCCCCCTTCACCGGCTCCGCCGCCGGTTACGGCGACAACGTCAAGGCCGGCGTGAGCATGAAGGTTGACGAGATCAACGCCAAGGGCGGCGTGAACGGCGTGAAGGTCGAAGCCGTGTACTTCGACGAACAATGCGATCCCAAGGAAGCCGCCACCGTGGGTACCAAGATCGCCGGCGACAAGGACCTCGTGGCCATCGTGGGCCACCTGTGTTCCGGCGCCCACCTGGCCGCGCTGCCCAACTATGTGCGTATCGGCGTCGCCGCCCTGTCCCCCACCGCCACCAACGTGACCATCTCCGACAAGGGCAAGGATTCCAAGGGCCTGTACTGGAGCTTCCGCAACGTGTACCTGGACGACTTCCAGGGCGTCTTCCTGGCCGATTACATGTCCAAGGTCCTGGGCCTGAAGAAAGTGGCCGTGTTCTATGAGAACAACGACTATGGCATCGGCCTGAAGGACGCCTTCCTGAAGCAGGCCAAGGCCATTGGCCTCACCGTGGTCGGCGAGGAAGCCTACATGAAGGGCGCCACCGACTTCACCCCCCAGCTGACCAAGCTGAAGGGCGCTGCTCCCGATGCGCTGTTCATCTCCGGCTACTACTCCGAGGCCGCCCTCATTTCCGACCAGGCCAAGAAGCTTGGCATGAACGTGCCCAAGTTCGGCGCGGACGGCATGGACAACGCCGACTACATCAAGCTGGGCGGACCTGCTGCCGACAACACCTACCTTACCACCCCGTTCCTGGCCGAGACCGCCGGTCCCGACGCCAAGGCCTTCATCGACGCCTACAAGGCCAAGTTCAAGCGTGATGTTGACTGGATGAGCGCCAACGCGTATGACGCCGCCGGTATGATCCTTGAGGCCGTCTCCAAGGTCGGCGCCGACCGCGCCAAGATCCGCGAGTACCTGGCCTCCATCAACACCAAGGAAAAAGCCTACAAGGGCATCACCGGCCTGACCTACTTCAACGAGAAGGGCGACTGCGTGAAGCCTGCCTACGTGAAGATGGTCAAGAACGGCCAGTTCGTCCCCGCCGAAAAGCAGATGACGAACTAGGCTTCTTGGGCTTAAGAGATTCGAAGCAGGCTGGATGATTGTCCAGCCTGTTTCGTTTCCCTCGAATGACTGTTTGAATCGCCCGTGCGGAAGTGTGCCGCTGCATTTCATTCCAGGCGGGTTCGTTCTGTTCTGCAAGGCGTCCGCGATGCCAGCGCATCCGGCGCTGACTTCGATGCGAACCCTACGCCGACCGTTCCGGTCCGGTTTCAGGGAGGGCGGATACACCGCGCCACGCGTCGCAAAACCCCGGTTCGGAGAAGGCCGTGTTTGAACAACAACTATTCAATGGGTTGACCCTGGGCCTCATCTACGCGCTCATAGCCGTGGGCTACACCATGGTCTATGGCGTCATCGAACTGATCAACTTCGCCCACGGCGAGGTGTACATGTTCGGTGCGTTCCTGTGCGTAACATTCATCAATTCCCTTGGTGTACCGCTGTTTCCGGCCATGGTCCTGGCTATGGCGCTCTGCGCGCTGATGGGCGTCTCCATCGACCACATCGCGTACAAGCCTTTGCGCAAGGCCCCGCGTCTTGCGGCGCTCATCACGGCCATCGGCGTCTCCATCTTTCTGCAGAACATCGCCATGATCATCTGGGGATCGCGCCCGGCTCCCTTTCCCCGCGCCGCCGTACCCCAGTATTTCAGCGAGCAGGCGTTTACCCTCGGCTCGGTCAGCGTCTCCGGTCTGCAACTTTTCATTTATGTTTTGACCACCGCCATGATGATCGGGCTGACCCTCATCATCAACAAGACCAAGGTCGGAACCGCCATGCGCGCCCTGGCCCAGAACGCCACGGCTGCTGCGCTCATGGGCATCAACGTCAACCGGGTCATCGCCTTCACCTTCGCCCTGGGCTCGAGCCTCGGCGCGGCAGCGGGCATTCTGGTCGCCATGTACTACAACACCATGAGCGCCACCATGGGCTACAACGCGGGAGTCAAGGCCTTTGCGGCGGCGGTGCTCGGCGGCATCGGCTCCGTGCCCGGAGCCATGCTCGGCGGCGTGGTGCTCGGCGTGGCCGAGACGCTGGGCGCGGGCTACGTGTCTTCGCAATACCGTGACGGCCTGGGCTATGCGGTCATGATCGCGGTCATCTTGCTGAGGCCCTCGGGCCTTCTCGGCAAGAGCGTGGGCCAGAAGGCATAAGGGGGCTTATGATGTCAGGCAAATCGACCGCACTGAAGCTCCTGGGGCTGGGCGTTCTGCTGGCCTTTCCGTTCATTCCGTTCCTCAGCAGCGAATACGTTGTGCACGTGGCCGTGCTCATCATGGTGTACGCCGTGCTGGCCATGGGGCTGAACGTCCTGCCCGGTTTCTGCAACCTTCTGGACCTGGGTTACGTGGGCTTTTACGGCATCGGCGCATACACGGCGGGCATCCTCTCCCTGAACTACGACATGAGCTTCTGGATTGTGGTGCCCCTGGCTGCCGCGCTTGGCGCGCTGTGCGGCGTGCTGCGCGGCGCTCCGACGCTCAGGCTTTCCGGCGACTACTTCGCCATCGTAACATTCGGGTTCACGGAACTCGTGGTGCTGTTTCTCACCAACGAGATCTGGCTCACGCGCGGGCCGCTGGGCATGCCCGGCATCCCGCCCATCGACATCAACCTCACGTGGCTCGGCATCGACTGGCGCTATGATTTCCTGAGCGAGACCCCGTACTACTATCTGGGCCTCCTGATGGTGGCCTTCGTGTACGTGGTCATGTGCCGTATCGAGGATTCTCGCCTGGGCCGCGCCTGGCTGGCCATCAAGGAAGACCCCCTGGCTGCGGCCAGCTGCGGCATCAACCTGATGGTCTACAAGTCGGTGGCCTTCGCGTTCTCGGCCGCCGTGGGCGCGCTGGCGGGTTGCTTCATGGCGCGCTGGTCCATGTTCCTGGCCCCGGACGTGTTCAAGTTCTGGGAATCCTTCCTGGTGCTGTGCATGATCGTGCTGGGCGGACTTGGCAACATCAAGGGCGCAATCGTCGGTTCCATTGTGCTCATCGCCCTGGGCGAGGTGCTGCGCGTTGTGCTGCCTCATTTCGGCCTGCCCACGGAGACGCGCTTTCTGGCCTACGGCCTTCTCATGATTCTCATCATGCGCTTCAAGCCTGGCGGCTTCTTCCCGGCCATCGCCGCCACCAGCAAGAAGAGCAGACTCATTATGGACCTCAAGGCCAGGCTCCAGACGGAGCGGGCAGGGTAGGGCATGGACACCATTCTCAAGATCGACGGAGTGAGCAAGCGTTTCGGCGGCCTCCTGGCCCTGGCCGACGTGAGCTTCGAGGTAAAGAAGGGCCGCATCCTGGGGCTCATCGGCCCCAACGGCGCTGGCAAAACCACCATGTTCAACTGCATCGCGGGCATCTACACCCCCACCGAAGGGACCATCACCTTCGACAAGGGCGGCGCGCCCGTTTCCGTGGGCGGTTCGCGCCCCGAGCAGATGACCCAGATGGGCGTGGCCCGCACCTTCCAAAACATCCGCCTCTTCGGCTCGCTGCCGGTTCTGGACAACGTGCGCATCGGACGGCACTGCCGGGCGGCGCAGGGCTTCTGGGGCGCGGTGCTTCGCACCAGGGCTCAGAAGGCCGAGGAAAAGCTCCTGGTGGAGCAGTCCCTGGAGTACCTGGATTTCGTGGGCCTGAAGCACAAGGCCCTGGACCTCTCCAGCTCCCTTTCCTACGGCGACCAGCGCCGCCTGGAGATCGCCCGCGCCCTGGCCAGCCAGCCCAAGCTCCTGCTTCTGGACGAGCCCGCAGCAGGCATGAACCCCCAGGAGACCGGCTCCCTGGTGGATCTCATCCACGCCATCCTGGAAAAGGACGTCACGGTCGTGCTCATCGAGCATGACATGAAGCTGGTCATGAGCATCTGCGAGCATCTGGTGGTGCTTGACCACGGGGTCAAGATCGCCGAGGGCGGCCCGCGCGAGATCAGGGAAAACCCGGAGGTCATCGAGGCCTATCTGGGCAGGGGGGCGGCTCATGCTTAGTATGACGGACATCCACACCTATTACGGCTCCATCCATGCCCTCAAGGGCGTGACGCTCACCGTGAACCAGGGCGAGATCGTGACGCTTATCGGCGCCAACGGCGCTGGCAAGACCACCTCGCTCATGAGCGTGTCCGGAGTCACCCAGCCCAGGCAGGGCACGATCATGTTCCTTGGCGAGGACATCACCAAGATGACCACGGAAAAGATCGTGGCCAGGGGCATCACCCAGGTGCCCGAGGGCCGCATGATCTTTCCCCGCCTCACGGTGCGCGAGAACCTGCTCATGGGCGCGTACCTGCGAAACGACAAGGACGGCGTGAAGGCCGACGAGGAAAAAGTCTACGAGCTGTTCCCCAAGATGCGTGAGCGCATGAAACAGCACGGCGGCACGCTCTCCGGCGGCGAGCAGCAGATGCTTGCAATCGGGCGCGCGCTCATGGCAAGACCCAAGTTGCTCCTGCTGGACGAACCCAGCCTTGGGCTTGCTCCTATTGTGGTGGAGAACATCTTTGAGATAATCCAGCGGATCAACCGGGAGGGGACCACCATCCTGCTGGTTGAACAGAACGCGCAGATGGCCCTGCACATCGCCCATCGCGGCTACGTGCTGGAGACCGGCGCGGTCACGCTGGAAGGCCCGGCCAAGGACCTTCTTGAAAATCCGAAGGTGCGTTCGGCATATCTTGGACTCGACTAATCCGCCTGCGGAGGGCGCATGGACAGAATAAACAGCCTTGGCCTCACGTTCGACGACGTACTGCTCATTCCCGCCTATTCGGAGATCCTGCCTGACCAGGCGGACGTCTCCACCTGGCTCACTCCGGAAATCCGGCTGAACATACCACTTTTGTCCGCAGCCATGGACACCGTCACCGAGTCGCGCATGGCCATCTCCATGGCCCGCAACGGCGGCGCGGGCGTCATCCACAAGAACATGTCCGTGGCCCAGCAGAAGCTGGAAGTGGAGAAGGTCAAGAAGAGCGAATCCGGCATGATCATCGATCCGGTGACCGTGCACCCGGAGATGACCGTTGCCGCCGCCCTCAAGGTGATGGCCGAATACTCCATCTCGGGCCTTCCCGTGGTGGAGAACGACGGCCTGGTGGGCATCGTCACCAACCGCGACGTGCGCTTCGTGGACGACGACGTGACCCTGGTGCGCGACGTCATGACCAGCGACAAGCTGATCACCGTCCCTGTCGGCACTCCGCTGGAGATCGCCAAGGAGCACCTGCACGTCCACCGCATCGAAAAGCTCCTGGTGGTGGATGAGCACAAGAAGCTGAAGGGCCTCATCACCATCAAGGACATCGACAAGATCCAGAAATATCCCAACGCCTGCAAGGACCCCCTGGGGCGCCTTCGCACCGGCGGCGCGGTCGGCGTTGGAGCCGGGCGCGATGAACGCGTGGAGGCCCTGATGGAAGCCGGATGCGACTTCATCGTGCTGGACTCCGCCCACGGCCACACCCGCAACATCCTGACCGCTGTTGAGGCCATCCGCTCCCAGTTCCCCAAGTGCCAGCTCATCGCGGGCAACGTGGGCACCTATGAGGGAGCCAAGGCTCTTATCGCCGCCGGAGCCGACACCGTGAAGGTGGGCATCGGGCCGGGCTCCATCTGCACCACCCGCATCGTGGCCGGCGTCGGCGTTCCCCAGGTGACCGCCATCATGGAAGCCGTGCGCGCCTGCCGCGAGCATGACCGCTGCTGCGTGGCCGACGGCGGCATCAAGTTCTCGGGCGACGTGGTCAAGGCCATCGCCGCCGGAGCCGACACCGTGATGATGGGTTCCATGTTTGCTGGCACCGAGGAAAGCCCCGGCGAGACGATGCTGTACCAGGGCCGCACCTACAAGATCTATCGCGGCATGGGCTCCATCGACGCCATGCGCGAGGGCAGCGCCGACCGCTACTCGCAGGACAAGACCTCCAAGCTGGTGCCCGAGGGCATCGTGGGCCGCGTTCCCTTCAAGGGCCATGTGTCAGAGTCCATCTACCAGATGGTGGGCGGCCTGCGCTCCGGCATGGGCTACGTGGGCGTCGCCAACATCAAGGACCTCCAGGAAAAGCCCCGTTTCACCCGCATATCTCCGGCAGGGCTTCGCGAATCACACGTCCACGACGTCATCATCACCAAGGAATCTCCCAACTACAGGGTGGAGAGCTACTAAATGCAACACAACGACACCGTCGTAATCCTGGACTTCGGCTCCCAGTACACCCAGCTCATCGCGCGCCGGGTGCGCGAGGCCGGGGTCTTCTCCGAAATCCATCCCTGCTCCATCGGCGCGGACAAGCTTCGGGCCATTGCTCCCAAGGCCGTCATCCTTTCCGGCGGACCGTGCAGCGTGGGCGACGACGATTCGCCCCAGTTGGACCCCGCCGTGCTGGAACTGGGCGTTCCGGTGCTGGGCATCTGCTACGGCATGCAGCTTCTGGCGCACACCCTGGAAGGCGGCAAAGTTGCCGCTGCCAAGGAGCGCGAGTACGGCCGCGCCGAGCTGACCGTGACCGGGTCCAGCGTCCTCTTTGAAGGCGTGGACACCAACGCGCCTCTTACTGTGTGGATGTCCCACGGCGACCACGTCGTGTCCGTGCCCACCGGCTTCTCGGTGATCGCCCGCACCCCCAGCGTGGACGCCGCCGCCATGCAGGACGTCTCCCGCAACATCTTCGCGCTCCAGTTTCACCCGGAAGTGGCCCACACCGAAGACGGGGAGACCATCCTGCGCAACTTCCTGTTCAAGATCGCCAAGGTCGGCACCGGCTGGACCATGGCCAGCTACGTGGAAGACGAGGTTGCAGCTCTCCGCGCCAAGCTGGGTGACGACCACGTGGTCTGCGCGCTGTCCGGCGGCGTGGACTCTACCGTGGTGGCCGTGCTGCTGCACAAGGCCATCGGCAAGCGTCTGCACTGCATCTTCGTGGACAACGGCGTGCTGCGCCTTCATGAGGGCGAGGAAGTGGTCAACTATCTGCGTGAACACTTCGACCTGAACCTCAAGTTCGTCCAGGCCCAGGATCTTTTCCTGGACCGTCTGGAAGGCGTCCAGGACCCGGAGAAGAAGCGCAAGATCATCGGCCACACCTTCATCGAGGTCTTCGAAAAGGAAGCCAAGGCCATCCCGGGCGTCAAATGGCTGGCCCAGGGCACCCTGTACCCCGACGTCATCGAGTCCGTGAGCTTCAAGGGCGGCCCCTCGGTGGTCATCAAGAGCCACCACAACGTGGGCGGCCTGCCGGAGAAGATGGACCTCAAGCTCGTCGAGCCCCTGCGCGAACTGTTCAAGGACGAAGTGCGCAAGGTGGCCTACGAACTGGGCATGCCGGAGAGCATCATCTGGCGGCACCCCTTCCCCGGACCGGGCCTGGCCATCCGCATCATCGGCGAGATCACCCGCGAGCGCCTGGACATCCTGCGCAAGGCCGACAAGATCGTTCAGAACGAGCTTTTGGCATCGGACTGGTACCGCAAGGTCTGGCAGGGCTTCGCAGTGCTGCTGCCGCTCAAGACAGTGGGCGTCATGGGCGACGACCGCACCTACGAGAACGTCTGCGCGCTGCGCATCGTGGATTCCCTGGACGCCATGACCGCCGACTGGTCGCGCGTGCCCACGGACATCCTGGCCAGGATTTCCAACCGCATCATCAATGAAGTAAAGGGCATCAACCGGGTGGTCCTGGACGTCTCTTCCAAGCCGCCCTCGACCATCGAGTGGGAGTAACTCATGTTCGGCATTGGTTCCACTGAGCTCGTCATCATCCTGATCGTGGCCCTGGTCCTCATCGGACCGTCCAAGCTGCCCGATCTGATGAAGTCCGTCGGCAAGGGGCTTTCCGAGTTCCGGCGCATGAGCACGGACGTGAAGTCCACGCTCGAGCGCGAGATCGAGAAGGCCGACGAGGCCAAGCGCATCGAGGAGACCAAGAAGGAACTCTTCGGCGACGACGCCAAGCCTGCCGAGGCAGTGGCCGATGCCACCAAACCGGATGCGGCATCGCCTGCGTCCGACGTTGCATCCAATGCTTCGTCTGAAGTTGCGACCGACACGAAGGCTGCCGCCACGGCCACGGCTTCGTCCGACGCAGCAGGTTCCGGGCAGGTCGCCACCGCGACGACCGCGACCGCTGAAGCCGCCGCAAAGCCCGTTGCCGAAGCCAAGCCTGCCGCGTCAGCCACGGACAAGAGTCATGCGTAGAGCCCAGATCACACGCACCACCAAGGAGACCTCCATCGAACTGGAGCTCGACCTGGACGGCAGCGGGCAAGCCGAGGTGTCCACCGGCGTGGGGTTCGCGGACCATATGCTGACGCTTCTGGCCTTCTGGTCAGGATTCGACCTGAAGCTCTTCTGCAAGGGAGACCTGCATGTCGACGCCCACCACACCCTGGAGGACGTGGGGCTGTGCCTGGGGCAGGCCCTCTCCGAAGCCCTGGGTGACAAGTCCGGCATCAACCGCGTCGGATTCGCCCGCTTCCCTCTGGACGAAGCATTGTCCGAGGCTGTGGTGGACCTCTCCGGCCGCGCCTATCTCGTGTATGAGGACGACCTGCTGCCCGCCCAAATCGCCGGTGAGGAAAAAGACGTCTGGCGCGAGTTCTTCAAGTCCGTTGCCTTCAAGGGCCAGATGAACCTGCATGTACGCATGCTGTACGGCAAAAACGGGCATCACCTGCTGGAATCCGCGTTCAAGGCCCTTGGCGTTTCGCTGCGCCAAGCCGTGGCGCGGGACAGGGCCGGGGTGCCGAGCACCAAAGGGAGCCTAGGCTGATGCGTATCAACCGCGCTATTCTCGTTCTGCTGGCTGTGTCGGTCCTCTTCGCCTCCGGGTGCCAACGCCGTCCGCCCCAGGTGGATTCCAAAATGAACCCCCAGTTCACTGTGGGCGTGGCCCCCTTCACCGTGGCCCAGGAACCCTGGGAACTGCTGGCCGGGTACCTGCCCGACAGGGCCGTCGCCCCCAAGGCCGATTCCCTGGGCGATCTGGACGCCGCCCTCACCAGGGCCATGAAGATCACTCCGGAGCGCAACATCATTGTCGGCTCCAAGGTCAAGACCTGCATGGACTCGGCCCGCCGCTCCCCCGACGCCAACCGTCTGGCGACCCTCAAGTACTGGCAGGAAGTCGGCAAGTGTCTGGACGCCCAGTACCTGCTGGTGCCCATCGTCACCCACTGGAAGGAACGAGAGGGCTCTGCCGCCGGTTCCACCAGCCCTGCCTGGGTCATCATGGATCTGTATCTGGTGAACGTGAAGACCGGCGGACTGGTCAACCACTCCCACTACGACTACCAGCAGAAGGCTCTTACGGATAACATCCTGGAGGCCGACAAGTTCTTCAAGCGCCGGGGCCAGTGGGTCACCGCCGCCGATCTGGCCAGCGAAGGCATCGCCCAGGCTCTCAAGGAGTTCGGTCTGTGATTCTGTACCCGGCCATCGACTTGAAAGACGGCAAGTGCGTGCGTCTCAAACAAGGTCTGGCTGATCAGGTTACGGTTTTCGATCCGGACCCGGTGGCCGCTGCCGGGCATTGGCTCGATCTTGGGGCCAAGGCGCTGCACGTGGTGGACCTGGACGGAGCCTTTGACGGCGAGCCCAGGAACCGTGGGCTGGTGGCCGCCATCTGCAAGCGCGCCGGGGACATTCCGGTGCAGCTTGGCGGCGGCATCCGAGATCTGGCCACGGCCAAGGCCTATGTGGACGCGGGCGTGTCCCGTCTGCTCATCGGCACCATGGCCCTGGCCGACCCCGACCTCTACGGCGAGCTGTGCGCCGCGCTGCCCGGAAAGATCTGCGTTTCTCTGGACGCCGACCACGGCAAGCTCAAGACCAAAGGCTGGGTGGAGGATTCCGGGTTGACCGTGGATGACGTGCTCCCCCGCCTGGAAGCACAGGGCACGGCCTTCATGGTGTATACGGATATCAGCCGCGATGGCATGCAGACCGGGGTGAACATCCCGGCCATGGAAGCGCTCCTGGCCAAGACCACAATGCAGGTGATCGCCGCAGGCGGCGTGGCCACCCTGGACGATCTGAAGGCGCTCGCTCCCCTGGCTTCCAAGGGGTTGAATGGCGTCATCAGCGGTCGGGCCATCTACACAGGCACGCTGGATTTCACCGAGGCCATGCGCTGGCTGGGCCAGAACGCCGCATAGTTTTCATTTTTTCGATGTGAGACAATCAAGGCTGCCTTTCGGGGCAGCCTTTTTGTTAGTTATGACGCTGCCGAATGCCTCCGGCGGCCAGAGAGGAAACTGTTTGAAAAAAGATTCCTCTCTGGACTCTCCTTCAAAAACATTCAAGTAGCTTCGCGTCGAGGGCGGGAAAGTTGAAATATCCCCGTTGAGGAAAGTTGCTCTTGTATTGGGGAACGTTCTCATTTCTTTTCATCAAGAGGGAGCTTCTGTTGGACAGCAGGCGCGTAGCCTTTGCGCTTTCGTCGGTTTTGTGTAGGATTCACTCGCTGATAACTACTTCCCTGCGAGGTTCGCATGAGCAGAAAAACCATCGAAGTCAAAGGCATGAGCTGCAACCACTGCGTGCAGTCCGTCACCGAGGCGCTTTCGAAGATCGACGGTCTGGCCAACGTGAAGGTCGACCTCACCTTCGGCACCGCCACCTACGAAGAGACCAAGCCCGTATCCGACGAAGTGGTGAAAGCCGCCATCACCAACATAGGCTTCACCCCCGGGGCGTTCCGTTAGACTGGATTCTTTATCTTTTTTTGGGCAGCTTGCCGCCGCCAGATGCGCGGCGGCAAGCTACTTCCCGTACATGCAGGGGGTGCGCAGGCAAGCATCAGGAAACGATTCGTTTTTGTTCCTGGAGCCGCTCCAACCCGTCCGGCGAGGAAGACCTATCCGCCTGGGAAGTCTTTTTCCCCCTGTCTCTTCATAAAATTCTCGTTTTCGTTCCCCTGATAGCAGCGACTGTACAGATCGTTTCTCCTCCATGTTGCGGGGGAAGAACTGCCGTGTGTCGGCTGGATCGCGTACGACGCTCGGTTGGTCAGTCATAGGAAGCCCAAAAGGAAGCGGGGGGAGATTTCTCTCCCCCCGCGCGGTTGGGCTAGCCGACAGGGTGGGCAGCGTGGTGAGGCTCGCGGCTCATGGGCGGGGTGTGGTGGGGCGATACCGCGAGGGGGTGACTGTCAGCCGGCCCGATGACCGTCCTTTTGGTGTTCCGAGGGGCGGGGCGGCCCCCCGGAAACATTCTGTCCTGCACCCGAAACGGACTTTCGTCCGTTCCGGGGCAGGGTGTTGTCGTTTCGTTGCTACTTGCCGGCGCGGCCGTCGTCGCAGGCCTCTCCGCCGCCGCTGGTGTGCTCGGCGGTGGCGGTCAGGGTGCAGCCTTCAGCTCCGGCTTCCGCAGGAGCGACAGCAACCTTGGCGGCTCCGGTAGCCGGATCGACGCCAGCCAGCAGGCACAGCTGGGTCCAGCGGCCGGTGACGTCGGCTTCCAGGATCTCGCGCAGCTTCTTGGCCTGCTCGGGCATCATCTTGTCCAGGGCGGCGAAGCGGTTCTCGCTCATGATGAACTCGAGAACGGTTCCGTCGGGAGCCTTGGAGTCGATCTGCAGGGGGTTCTTGCCCTCGTCGGCCAGCAGGGGGTTGTAGCGGAACAGGGGCCAGTAACCGGAGGCGGTGGCCAGCTTGGACTGTTCCTGGGTCTTGCCCATGCCGCGCTTGAGGCCCTGGTTGATGCAGGGGGCGTAGGCCAGGATGATGGAGGGGCCGGGGTACGCCTCGGCTTCCGCGAAGGCCTTCATCAGCTGCTGCTTGTTGTAGCCCATGGACACGGTGGCCACGTACACGTTGCCGTAGGTCATGGCGATGCGGGCCAGGTCCTTCTTGCGGGTACGCTTACCGGCAGCGGCGAACTTGGCGATGGCGCCGGTGGGGGTGGACTTGGAGGCCTGACCGCCGGTGTTGGAGTACACTTCGGTGTCCATGACCAGGATGTTGATGTCCTCGCCGGAAGCAATGACGTGGTCCAGACCGCCGAAACCGATGTCGTAGGCCCAGCCGTCGCCGCCGAAGCACCACACCGACTTCTTGACCAGCAGGTCGGTATCGACCTCGATGGCCTTGAAGGCAGCGGACTTGGAGGGCATGGCGGCCAGCAGGGTCTTGATCTGCTTGCCGAACAGGGCGGACTTCTCCGCATTGTCGGAATCACACAGCCAGCCTTCCAGAGCGGCCTTCATGTCGCCTTCGGCTTCGGCCGAGGCGGCCTTGACCTTGGACTTGAGCAGTTCGCGGCGCTGGGTGGTGGCGAAGCCCATGCCGAAGCCGAACTCGGCGCAATCCTCGAACAGGGAGTTGCCCCAAGCCGGGCCGTGGCCGTCCTTGTTGGCGCAATAGGGGGTGGTGGGAGCCGATGCGCCCCAGATGGAGGAGCAGCCGGTGGCGTTGGCGATGATCATGCGCTCGCCGAACATCTGGGTGAGCACGCGCACGTAGGGGGTCTCGCCGCAGCCGGAGCATGCGCCGGAGAACTCCATGAGGGGCTGGTAGAACTGGGAGCCCTTCACGGAATCACGCTTCATGAGGCCGTCCTTCCAGGACACGGTCTGGCAGAAGGTGTAGTTGGGGATCTGCACGGCGGTCTGCGTGTCGATGGGCTTCATCTCCAGGGCTTTCTTCTTGGAGGGGCAGATGTCGGCGCAGTTGCCGCAGCCAAGGCAGTCCTGGGTGTTGATCTGGATGCGGAAGTGCATGCCCTTGAGTTCCTTGCCCTGGGCGGGAAGGGTCTCGTAGGTGGCGGGAGCCTTGGCCTTCTCGGCATCGGTCAGCACGGTGGCCACGATGGCGGAGTGGGGGCAGACGAAGGCGCACTGGTTGCACTGGATGCAGTTGTCCTTGATCCACTCGGGCACGTTGATGGCCACGCCGCGCTTCTCGTACTGGGAAGTGCCGACGGGCATGATGCCTGCGGGGTCGAACAGGGACACGGGCAGGGCGTCACCCTGCTGGGCCAGGACCGGCTTGGCGATCTTGGCCACGTAGTCGGGCAGGGAGGCGGTGGAGGCAGGGGTGGACTTGGCGTCGGCCCAGGAAGCGGGGTACTTCACTTCTTCCAGGGCGGCCACGGCCTGATCCACGGCGTCGATGTTCATCTGGACGATCTTCTCGCCCTTCTTGCCGTAAGCCTTGTGGATGGACTTCTTCAGCAGTTCGACGGCCTTCTCGAAGGGCAGCACGCCAGCCAGCTTGAAGAACGCGGTCTGCATGATCATGTTGATGCGTCCGCCCAGGCCAACACCGGCGGCGATCTTCACGGCGTCGATGTTGAAGAACTTGAGCTTCTTCTTGGCGATGGCGGCTTTCACGCTGCCGGGCAGCTCCTTCTCCATGTCGGCCAGGGACCAGGAGGAGTTCAGCACGAAGGTGCCGCCGTCCTTGATGCCGTCCAGCACGTCGTACAGGGTGACGTAGTTGGCCTTGTGGCAGGCCACGTAGTCGGCGGCGTTGACCAGGTAGGTGGAGCGGATGGGCTCCTTGCCGAAGCGCAGGTGGGAGACGGTGATGCCGCCGGACTTCTTGGAGTCGTAGGAGAAGTAGCCCTGGGCGTACATGTCGGTGTTGTCACCGATGATCTTGATGGCTTCCTTGTTCGCGCCCACGGTGCCGTCAGCGCCCAGGCCCCAGAACTTGCACTGCACGGTGCCGGCGGGGGTGGTGTCGGCGAAGGCCGGGACGGCCAGGGAGAAGCCGGTCACGTCGTCTTCGATGCCCACGGTGAAGTGGTTCTTCTTGGCGCCGGTCATGTTGTCGTACACGGCCTTGACCATGGCGGGGGTGAACTCCTTGGAGCCCAGGCCGTAGCGGCCGCCCAGCAGGGTCACGCCGTTGCCCGCGTCGCGCAGGGTGGTGGCCACGTCCAGGTACAGGGGCTCGTACAGGGAGCCGGCTTCCTTGGTGCGGTCCAGCACGGTGACGGTCTTGGCGGTCTTGGGCAGGGCGGCCAGGAAGGACTCGGAGCACCAGGGACGGAACAGGCGCACGGTGACCAGGCCGATCTTCTGGCCCTTCATGGCGTCGATGACTTCCTTGATGGTCTCGCAGGAGGAGCCCATGGCCACGATGACCTGCTCGGCGTCAGGAGCGCCGTAGTAGTTGAACAGGCCGTAGGAGCGTCCGGTGGCCTCGGAGACCTTCTTCATGGCCTCTTTCACGATGCCGGGGACGGCCTGGTAGAACTTGTTGGAGGCTTCGCGGCCCTGGAAGTAGATGTCGGGGTTCTGGGCGGTGCCGCGGATCTGCGGATGCTCGGGGTTCATGGAGCGGGCGCGGAACTCGGCGACCTTGTCCATGTTCACCATCTTCTGGATCTCGGAGAAGTCGAGCACTTCGATCTTCTGGACCTCGTGGGAGGTGCGGAAGCCGTCGAAGAAGTGCAGGAAGGGCACGCTGGACTCGATGGCGGACAGGTGGGCCACCAGGGCCATGTCATGGGCTTCCTGGACGGAGCAGCCGGACAGCATGGCGAAGCCGGTCTGGCGGCAGGCCATGACGTCCTGGTGATCGCCGAAGATGGACAGCGCGTGGGCGGCCACGGCGCGGGCGGACACGTGGAAGACGCCGGGCAGCAACTCGCCGGCGATCTTGTACATGTTGGGGATCATCAGCAAGAGGCCCTGCGAGCAGGTGTAGGTGCTGGTGAGGGCGCCTGCGGCCAGGCAGCCGTGAACCGCGCCTGCGGCGCCGGCCTCGGACTGAAGCTCGCGCACGCTGACGTTCTGGCCGAAGATGTTCTTCATGCCCTGGGAGGACCACTCGTCGACCATTTCGCCCATGTTCGAGGAAGGAGTAATGGGGTAAATGGCGGCGCACTCGGAGAGGGCGTATGCCACCCAAGAAGTGGCGGTGTTGCCGTCCACGGTCTTGATCAGTTTCTGTGCCATGTTCCTTGTTTCCTTTTGGGGTATGTATGTGGGTTGGTTAGAGCCCAAGACCCTGCCTGATCGCAGCCATATCAACGTTGGCCGCAACCAGTTGGGATGCTTGTTGGAATTTGTCCTGATCTCGCAGTTTGTGCCGGGCCAGCAGCGCTTCCATGCGCCGGGCCACGGAGTACGTGTCCTCGCGCACCACCATGATGGGCACCTCGGCGTTCTCGGCGCGCGCCAGGATGATGTCGTTGGGGTAGAGGTTGCCGGTCAGGATCAGGCAGGCGCAGCGGCCCTCGATGGCCACCAGTTGCAAATCCGACCTGTCGCCGCCGAGGATGACGGCTGCCTTGGGGTACTTGCGGAAGTGCGTGAGGAAGTTCTCCACCTGCATGGTGCCGATGAGGAACGACTCCGCCACCACGTCGCCTCGGTGGGCGCTGGAGATGAGCTTGCCGCCCAGGCGTTCGGCCAGGACGTTCACGGACACCGAACCCAGCAGGCGGTCATGAGGCAGAACGCCCAGGACTTTCACGCCGCGACGGGCCAGGAACGGGGCCAGCACGTTGTTGACCTCTTCCTGGTAATGGCCGGGAACGTCGGAGAGCACGCAGCCGAGCATCTTCTCGCCCATCTGGTCCTTGATGGCCAGCAGGGCGTCGTAGTTCATCTCGTGGGTGCAGCGGTCCACGATGACCACCTGGACGTCCAGCGCCTTGGAGACTGTGACGCCGTCCAGGCAGGCGTACAGGCCCGAGTGCAGGAAGCTGCCGGAGCCGCCCACCAGGGTGACGTCCTTGCCCTTGGACACCTTCTTGTACGCGCTGATGATGTCGGCGGTGCGGTCCTGGCAGGGACCCTGGGCGAAGACCTTGTGCATGAAATCCTGGGTGACCAGCACTGGTGTGGCCACATTGGGGGCCAGCTTCTGCCCCAGCGCCTGGCTGATGGCGGCTGCGTCCAGATCGCCCCAATCGTTTCCGATCCTGGCCGCCTGCGCCCCCACGGGTTTGAAATAGCCTACGGAGAGGCCTTCCTTGCGCAGGTGCATGCCAAGTCCCAGGCAGAGGGTGTTCTTGCCGGAGAAGGGCGCGGTGGAACCGATGTACAGGCCGGGCATGAGTGCTGGTCTCCTTGCTAGCGTGGCAGAAGCATCAGGCGCGCGTCGGCCACGACGGCACGTTCATTGTTGACGAGCACCGGGCCGAGTTCGGCTTCGTAAATTTCCGGGAAGTCCATGGCCAGTTGCGAGAGCCGGATGACGATGTCCTCCAGGGTCTCGATGTTGGCGGCGGGTTCACCGCGCACGCCCTTGAGCAGCATGTAGGAGTCGATTCCCCGGATGAGCTGGCGGGCGTCGTGCATGGACACCGGGGCCAGCCGGTAGGAGATGTCGCCCAGCACGTCCATGTAGATGCCGCCCAGGCTGAAGCGCAGAAGCGGCCCGAAGTGGTCGTCGCGGCGAAATCCGATCACGACCTCCATCATGTTCTGGGGGGCCTGCTCCTGGATCATGCATCCGGTGACGTGGGCGTCGGGGCGAGTGATCTTCACGTGTCCGGTGATTTCAAGGAATGCCTGGCGCAGGGCGTCGGGAGTTTCTACTCCCACCACCACCGCTCCGGCGTCCGCCTTGTGGGAAATCTGTGGCGAGGCGACCTTGCATACCACAGGGTAGCCGATCTTGGCGGCTGCGGCCACGGCCTCGTCCGAAGTGCGGGCCAGGGCGGCCCTGGCGGCGGGAAGGTCGTAGGCCTTGAGGATCTCGTGGGCCAGGTCCTCGGGAATGTCGGTCATGCCCTGGGCACGGACGTCCTTTATCACCCGGCGCACCACGTCCTTGCGGCCTTCCACGCTGGCCATCACCGGAGAGGGACGGCTTTTGCGCACGCCGTAGCGGTACATGGCCTCCAGGCTGCGCACGGCCTGCTCCGGGAAGGAGTAGCAGGGGATGGACGCCTCGCGCAGAATGGCGATGCCCGGCTCCATGCGCGCCTTGCCCATGAAGCAGCACATGACTGGCTTGTGGGTGTCGGCAGCGACGTTCACCACGGCCTGGGCCAGCTTAACGGGGTCGGTGAAGGCCGTGGGCGCGATGAGCACCATCATGCTGTCCACCAGGGGGTCGTCCAACACCACGGAGGCCACGCGTTCCAGGCGCTCCCCGGTGGCGTCGGCCAGGATGTCCACGGGATTGTATATGCCGGCGGTGGTGGGGAGGTCGGCCTTCAGGGCTTCGACTGTCTGGGCCGAGAGCGGCGTCATGCTGAGGAGCGACTTCTCGGCGGCGTCTGCGGCCAGTACGGCAGGACCGCCCGCGTTGGTGACGATGGCCAGGCGCGGCCCCTGGGGCAGGGGCTGTGTGGAGAAGGCCTGGGCCAGGTCGAACATTTCGGACACGGTGTGGGCGCGAAGGATGCCGGTCTGGCGGAAGGCCGCCTCGTAGGCGTGCTCGGAGCCGACCATTGCCCCGGTGTGCGAGGACGCGGCCTTGGCTCCGGCGGCGGTGGTGCCGCCCTTGAGCATGATCACGGGCTTTTCGCGCGTGATCTTGCGGGCCATGCGCAGAAAGGCCTCGCCGTGCTCCACGTTCTCCACGTAGCCGAGCACCACCTTGGTGTCGGGGTCCTGGGCCAGGGCGTAGAGCATGTGGGTCTCGTCCACCACGGCCTTGTTGCCCAGGCTCACGAACTTGGAGAAGCCGATGGACTCGCCGATGGCCCAGTCCAGGATGGCGGAGCACAGGGCACCCGACTGGGAGAAGAAGGCGATGTTGCCCTTGCGGGGAAAGCCCGGGGCGAAAGATGCGTTGACGCCGTCAGCGGTGGAGAGCACCCCCAGGCAGTTGGGGCCGATGAGCGCGATGTCGTTGTCGCGGCAGATGCGGGCCACTTCGCCTTCGATCTTCCAGCCTTCCTTGCCGGACTCGCGGTACCCGGCGGAGACCACCACGGCCGCGCGCAGTCGATGGGCCAAAAGCGCCTTGAGCGACGGCACGACGGCATCGCGCGGAACGGCCAGCACGGCCAGGTCCAGGGGCGAGGGGAGTTCGGCTATGCTGTGCATCGCCTTAAGGCCGAGAATGGAGTCGGCATGAGGGTTTACGGGGTACAACTCGCCCCTGAAACCAGCCTCGATCATATTTTGAAGTATGGTATGTCCGATTTTGCCTGAAGTTCTGGACGCGCCGATAACGGCCACGGTTTTCGGGCTGAAAAGCGCGTCAAGGTGCATTCTGACTCCACGCTGGAAGCCGGGTTCGTGCCCGGAATTTCCGACTTGTTCTGCTTCGGGTAGCGGCACGGCATGATGTCCGTCCCGTGGCGAAGAACTGTCGCGGTTCTTTACAACTTTCGTTCCAACAGTGCTGTGTTAGTAATATCAGCACGTTGGAGCAGGGTGCCGTGTCCGGTTCACCGGATTGGCACATGTCGTCCGACTATTCGGACGCGGCATAAGGCTCAGACCGTCCGGTTGTCCAGACAGCGGCAGGCGGCAGGCATGCATGAATTCATTCTATGCCCCAGACTTATTCTTGAGTCAACGAATCAGATGAGGTGCAAAAAATCGGGGATGAATGGACAAGGAAGCCGGGACGAAAGGGAGGGTAAGGCTTTCCCGGCGTCAGGCAGTCTCAGTCTTCTCGAGGGTGAGGCCCGGCAGGGTGAGCAGCGTGCTCCGAGCCTTTTTCTTGCGGCGCTCGAATATTTCAGGCCTGGAGCCGAGCCGGAAGCGCCAGAGCACGCACGGTTCAAAGGGCTGCTTGCAGGCCGGGGAGGCGGCGCAGGCCCGCACCCTGTCGCGGTCGCCGCAGCAGCAGGCCAGGCACTGGCGGCGGATGGCCCGCACCGGGGGGCGCGTGGCCTTCGCAAGGTCGGGGGCCGGGGATTGGCGGAACTCATGCAGCGGGCAGGAGGCTTCGGCGCACTGCGCCACCAGAAGGTAAGAGCCCCCCATGCAGGCTACGCAGAACTTGCGTATGGCCTCCTGCGCGCCGAGTTTCCGGGGTGTTGGTGAGCTCACGTTATACCTGCCTGCTTATGCCTTTGGACGCCGTGTTGTGGGCGTCGTCCCTGTGTCGTCCTGTCCCCGGGGAAATGCAAGGGGTGTCTATTTCGTCGTTTTCAGCACGGTCAGCACTTCGTCTTCCGGCTTTTTTACATATATCTCAGGAAGTTCGTATGGTCGGTGGTCAATGTACATCCGCTCGGTGAAAACGCGCTTCTCATCGTAATCCAGCAACCGGACGCTTCCGTCCCGGCAGCGGCATTCCGCCTCGAAGCCGTCGCCTACCAGAGAAGGGATGATGCGTCCCTCCAGCACGTAGCAGGGCCTGTCGCCGAAGTTGAGCAACTGGGTGAAGGCTCGCGATTCCGGGCTGCCGGGCTCGAAGTCCCACTGCGTGCGCTGCTGGACGATATACTGGATCACATCCGGGACGTTGTCGTCCTGGTCACGGTTGAGTTCCGGGGTGGCGTTGTTTGGCCTGCTTTGCGCCCAGGGTGAACCCCAGGTCAGCAGCACCACCACGAGGGCGAGAAGAGGCCACGAAACATGGCGCATAAACACTCCGGCTTGCGTTTCGGTTTCCCATGCAACAATGTGAGGAGTCTGTCCAGAACGGAACAGTGCCGCAGACGACATAAGGCTTTTAAAAAAACTGTCGATACGGTTGATTGAGCGCGGCGTATGACATTTTCAACCGCAAGGGGTGGCTTATGCGATTGATGGTGCTCGCATGCATTCTGGCCATATCCACATCTTGCCTGGCCGCATCCGGCGGAACTGACCAGGAACGGAAGCTGGATGAGCAATATAGGCGGTGCGTGCAGGCTTGCAGGAAACCAAAGTTGCAGCCCGAAACCACCGAGCAGGCCTGGGTGAAGAACATCCAGGAAGAGTCGCAATACGACAACTGCGTCCATAACTGCGACCGCATGCAGTTGCGTGGATTCAGAAAATGAAGCTGAATTTCGAGGTGTTGCCATGCAATTGCAGATACGTATGCAACCTATTGCCGGAAGGCGTTCAGTATTGTTAAAGTGACAGACACGCATGCATACATACCCTTCCTCCCCATACTCCCTGAAGCGTCCAGGCGCCAGCAGTACACTGAACGACATCCTCACGCCGGGAGTTGTCGGCGTCCCAGCGAGCGCTCCCATGAAAAAAGCCCTGGAGTGCATGCGCCAAAACCGTATCAGTTCCATTCTGGCGATGAGGCGGGGTTGCCCGGTGGGAATCCTGACTGAGCGGGGCGTCATCGCCGCCGTGGGAACCTTGGGCCGGGACGTGTTCTCCAGAAACGTGAGCGAATTGATGTCCAGCCCGGTACTCACAGCCGGGCCGGACACGCCCATCCCCCAGGCGTTTACCATGCTCCTTGAGCAGGGCATCCGCCATCTGGTCGTGGTGGACGCCAAGGGCAAGGCGCTGGGCATGGTCACCCAGACCAACATGGTTCAGAATCTTGGCGTCGAATATTTCGTGGACGTCAAGCGGGTGCATCAGATCATGACCCGGTCCGTTGCTTCCCTGGACAGCGCCGAGAGCGTGCAGGCGGCTTTTGACCTGATGTTGAAGGGGCCTTACAGTTGCGTGGTTGCCACCGGGGAGGGGCTCCCGGCGGGCATCGTCACCGAGCGGGACATGGTGGTCTTCCTGGCCGATCAGATCGACCTTGCGGTCACGCCCATCTCCCAGGTCATGTCCAGCCCGGTGGTCACGGTCACGGGCATGCTGCCGGTGCATCATGCGGCCGAGATCATGCGTGACAAGACCATCCGTCGCTTGGTGGTGGTGGACGAGGCGGGGCACGCGGTGGGGCTCCTGACCCAGTCGGACATCGTCAAAGGCATGGAAGCCCGGTATGTGGAGATGCTCAAGGAGGTGATCCGGGAAAAGGACCAACTCCTGCGGGAGGCCGTGTACGAGGCAGCCCGCAAGTCCGACTATCTGAACACCATTCTGAATACGTCCATGGACATGGGCATCGCCGCCACCGAGGGCGACAGCATTGTGTTCATGAACCAGGCAGCTAAAAATATCCTCAAGGACGCGGGGCTCGGCCATTCCGAAGGGGCCTGGGACGACATATCGGAATTGCACAAGCGCATGGGCATCTCCGCCAGGCGAATGAAATCAGTTGCCGCCAAGGTCCGGCGCGGCAACCAGCATTCCTTTTCCGCCAGGCTCGATTCCAAGGGGCGCGAGCGCTTCCTGGACTGCTGCATCAACGGCATCATGGGAGACGACCGGAAATCGTCCGGATACGTGATCCTGCTGCGCGACGTCACCGAGCGACATCTGGCTGAAGAGACCATCAAGCACATGGCCTATCACGACGCCCTGACCGGCCTGCCCAACCGCTTCCTGGTGTCGGACCGGCTGGAGCAGGGCCTGGCCCAGGCCAGGCGTCGAGGGTGTCTGCTGGCAGTGATGCTTCTGGATCTGGACGGCTTCAAGATGGTCAACGACACCCTGGGGCACAACGTGGGCGACCTGCTGCTGCGTTCGGTGGCGGTGAAGCTGGATGGCTTGCTGCGTCGTTCGGACACCGTGGGCCGCATGGGGGGCGACGAGTTCCTGGTGATACTGCCAGAGGTGAAGACGCCCGAAGGGGTGGCGGCCGTTGCCTCCAAGATGCTCAAGGCGGTCAGGGAAATCAAGAGCGTGGGCGGATTCGCCATCCGCATGACCGTCAGCGCGGGCCTGTCCATGTATCCCTGGGACGGCGACGAGCCCGAGCCCCTCATCCAGCGCGCCGACGCGGCCCTGTATGCCGCCAAGGACGCGGGACGCGACACCTACCGTTTCGCCAGCGACAAAATGGAAGTGTAGGGCGCAGCGCTTTCGGAACCGGCACTTTATCTGTCCGCAGGACTGCTGAACAGGAAAACAGGAAGCCCGCGCAGGCCATTCGGCATGCGCGGGCATTTTCGATGAAAACGGGCCGGGTGCTACTGCTGAGGCTGGGAGCCTGTCTTCACCCAGGCATCCTTGAGGGCTTCCTGGATCATGCGGGCGCGAAGCTGCGCGTAGGCGTCGCGGGAGGCCACGTAGGGCTCCAGGGACGCGCGCTTGATCTCTTCGTAGATGTCCAGCATTTCCGGCAGCCTGTTGATTCTGCCCACAGCGCCTATGCCCACGGTGAGCACGTAGGGGGCGTCGATGTAGGTGGTGGGCTGTGCGGTGGCGTCCACGGCCATGCCTACGGTGTCGCGCAGGGAGGTGGGGCCGACGATGGGCAGCACAAGGTAGAAGCCGTGCCCCATGCCCCAGACTCCCAGGGTCTGCCCGAAGTCCAGGCGCTGGGGCTTCATGTTGGGGTCTGCGGCGGCAAGGTCGTAGAGGCCGCCCAGGCCGAAGGTGGAGTTTATGATGAAGCGGCCAAGTTCGCGGGAGGCCTTGTCCGGGCGCAACTGCAGGATGGCGTTCATGAAGCGCGCCGGAAAGAGCAGGTTGGAGTAGGCGTTCTCGATGCGGTCCCTGGCGTACTTGGGCAGTACGGTGGTGTAGCCCTTGCTGAAGGGCTTTCCGATGCCCATGTAGAAGACGTCGTTGAAGCCGAACCAGAAGCGGTTCCAGGGCTCCAGCGGGTCTGCTATCTGGGGGTATCCTGTGTCCTCGGGGGCCTCGGCAGGTTGTGCGGCCTTTTTGGCGGCGCATCCGTTCAGGGCGCCTAGGGCAAGCAGCAGGACCAGGACGAGAGGCAGGGGGCTGCGGGAAACGGGGCGCATCATGGACATCCTAAATTGTATGGTGGCTCAGAGAGCACGCGAAACACTGATTGACCGCAACCCCAAAGATATACGCCATATCGGACACGGTCAACTGGCCGCGCCCATGGATTCGACTTTTGTTATGAGCTGAGCCGGACTGTCCTTGACCAGAATCTGGTTGAACTGGTTGCGGTAGTTCTGCACAAGGCTCACGCCTTCGATCATCACATCGTAGACCTTCCAGTCGTTCTTCTTGATGAGCCTGTACACGATGGGTACCTCCTTGGAAGAAGTTACGATCTTGGTGCTGACCTCGCAGCGGTCTTCGCCAAGGCTCGATTCTTCCAGGAATATGACCTTCTCGTCGGTGTAGGCTTCAATGCGGCGCAGGTAGGTGCGTTCAAGAAGTGTCTGGAATGCGACGGTGAAGCGCTTGCGCTCATCGGGGCTGAACTGCTCCCAGTGGGAGGCCAGGGTGCGCCGGGCCAACTCCTCGGGATCGAACACGCGTCCCACTGCGGCGTAAAGCTTGTCCTTGCGGCCAGGTTCGCCTGGCTTGGTGGTGCTCAGCACGTTCAACACATTGTCCACGCTGGCCTGCAACGCCTCCTTGGCCTGGCCCGCCAGGGCCGCCTGGGGCGATCCGGCCAGCAGCAACAGGAAAAACAGCACGCTAAGGCAACGCGCCATCACTTCTTCTCCTCTTGGACTCCGCCGAAGACATACTTCCCGATGAGATCCTGCAAGTCGATGGAAGATTCCGTCTCGGTGAGCAAACCGCCCGGCTTCACGGGGTCGCCCGCGCCGCCAGGGGTGATTTTTACGAATTTATCGCCGATAAGGCCGCTGGTCTTGATGGACACGATGGCGTCGTCGGTCAGGACCACATTCTTGGCCAGATTCAGCGAGACGATGGCCTTCTTGTCCGGGGCAAGGGTAATGCCCGACACGCGCCCCACGCGCACTCCGGCGAGTTCCACGTTCGCGCCGTCCTTGAGTCCGGTCACGTCGATGAAACGGGCCTTCACCTCGTATCCGTCCGCGCCAAGCACTTCCATCTTGCCCAGGCGCACGGTCAGGTATGCGGCGCACAGAAGCCCGGCCAGCACGAACAGGCCCACGGCCATTTCAACGGAACGGTTCTGCATTGTGTTCACGAAATACGCCTCGCAATTTCCTAAATCAAGAGCCTACAGCAAAAAGGACGTCAGGGCGTAGTCCGAGGCCAGGATGGCCACGCAGGAGGCCACCACCGCCGAGGTGGTGGACAGGCCCACTCCCTTGGCTCCGAATCCGCCGGGACGCTGATGGGTGGTATAGCCCTGGTAGCAGCAGATGGCCGCCACCAGGAGCGCGAACACCACGGACTTGGTGAAGCCGCCGGACACGTCGGCCATCACCACGCTGTCGTGGATTCTGGACCAGTAGATGCCGGGGCTGACCCCGAGCATCATCACGCCGGAGATGTAGCCGCCCACGAGGGCGATCACGTCGAACATGGCTGTCAGCAGCGGGAAGCATATGAGCGCGGCGGCAAGCCTCGGGCTGACCAGATAGCGAATGGGGTTCACGTCCATGGCGTCCAGGGCGTCAATCTGCTCCGAGATGCGCATGATGCCGAGCTCCGCAGCCATGGATGAACCGGCCCGGCCCGTGATCATGATGGCGGTCAGCACCGGGCCGAGCTCGCGGATCACAGACAGGGCCACTGCCGCGCCCAGAAGGCCTTCGGCGCCGAACTTCACCAGGGTGTAGTAGCCTTGCAGGCCGAGCACCATGCCGGTGAACAGCCCGATGAGGGCGATGACCGACACGGACTTCACCCCGATGAAGTATACCTGCTGCACGGTCTTGGCCCATTGCAGCGGCAGGCTGAAGATGCGCGCAAGGCCCGAGAACGCGAACACGCCGAAAGCCCCCAGGTTGAGGACCATTCGAATGGTCGCGCCGCCGATGCGTGCGACCGGGGCTGTGAGCGTTTCCAAAGCGGCGTTCATGACGTGATCAGATTAACCGATTTCCGCGATTTGTGAAGCGTTGAGGCGGTACAGAAGCGACTTCAGGTAGTCGGTCTCGGGCATGGCCGGATGAATGGGATGGTCCGGACCCTGGCCGCCCCTGCGGATGAGCTGGGGACGCTTGCGTCCGTACAGCGCCGAGGAGGTTGTGCGCTGGAACTGCCCGGCGTCCATGTTCTGGGAGCAGGACGCGGTCAGGATGAAGCCGCCCGGCTGCAACACGCGCGCCGCCAGCTTGTTGATCTTGTGGTAGGCCCCGATGCCGTGCTCCAGGTCCTTCTTGCGCTTGACGAAGGCAGGCGGGTCCAGGCTGACCACGTCGAAGAGCATGCCTTCCTTGGCCAGGGTCTCCAGCACTTCGGCGGCGTCGCCCTTGATGGCGGACACGATGTTGGCCACGCCGTTCAGCTCGGCGTTGTTGGTCACGTGATCCATGGCGGCCTGGGAGGAGTCGACGCAGACCACTTCGGACGCGCCCGAAAGCGCCGCGCCGATGCCGAGCGCACCCACGTAGGAAAACACGTCAAGCACGCGCTTGCCCTGGCACAGGGGCAGGATGCCCAGACGGTTGGGGCGCTGGTCGAAGAACCAGCCGGTTTTCTGTCCGGCGGCCAGGCTGGCGCGGTAGCGACCGGGGCCTTCGGGCACCTCGACCTCGTCGGGGACGCTGCCCTTGACGCACTCGACCTCCAGGGGGAGGCCCTCCAGCTGGCGGGAGCGCACGTCTCCCTTGAGGATCACCGCCTTGGGCGAGACCAGCTCGTCCAGCACGTCCAGCACGTCCTCACGCATGCGCTCCATGCCGGCGGTGAGCAGCTGCACGGAGAGCACGTCGCCGTAGCGGTCCACCACGAGGCCGGGCAGATGGTCGCCCTCGCCGAAGACCATGCGGTAGTAGGGCTTGTCGAAGAACGTCTCGCGCAGGCTCAGGGCCTGGGAGATGCGCTCGCGCAGCCAGTCGCGGTTCAGCACGGCCTTGGGGTTCTTGTCGCACACGCGCGCAAGGATCAGCGAGGCTGGGTTGACGTAGCCAACGCCCAGCGGCTTGTTGCGCGCGGACATGATGAGGACCTGGTCGCCCGCCTTGAAGGTGTTCAGGGGGCTAAGGGTCGTGTCGGCCTCGTTGGAGAACACCCACAGGTGTCCGGCCATGAGGCGGCGTTCCTCGTGCTTTTTAAGATGAAGAATGGGGAGATTCATAAGCGAGTGGTCCTGTAGGTCTTCCGGGCATGGTTTGCAATGTTTTGTCTTGAGCCTGAAACAGGAGGCGGATACGTACCGGGTATGAAAACCGCAGCCTTCATTCTCTTCGCAATTGTCACAGCGGCGGCTGCCGCGCTCTCCACCCTGGTCGGCACGCGCTACCTCACCCTGGAGCGGGAACTGGCCGAGGCCCGTTCCCAGGTCGAGGACATCTCGCGCGAGCGAAAACGCCAGGAAGAGGAAAAGATGGCCTTGCGCCTGGAACGTGAACGCATCCAGTCCGAGCTGGAAGCCCGCTACTCAGAGCAGCGTGGCCAGCTGGAGGAATGCTCCAACCAGCGTCAGCGCGACTTCCAGGAAATTCTGGCGACGCTTGCCACGATCCAGAAACGCATGACGGACATTCAGGTGCAGGCTTCGCCCTCCGCCGCCAGGGAACCGGCGGAGTCCGAGGCCGGTTCGCCGTCAGCGGCGCACCCGAAAGCGACAGACGTGCCCAAGGGAGCGCTCCCCACCCCCGAGCAGGAAGCCCGCAAGCTCGACAAGGCCGGCGACGCAAAAGAGTAGGACGCCGAACGCGGGCTCCGGGTTACTGTCGCAAGACAAAGCTTCCTTATCTTTTTCCGCCGGTCTGGCAAGTGCTAATATGTGAATGGCCCCCAAAGGCCAGTCCACAGTGAAGTGCATGGTTTAAATGCCCGGGATGACGAACACGGCCGCCATCCCCACGCCGAAGCAGGAAGCCGGTGGGCTCCGGCAGGCACCGTTGTTCAACTACCCAGCAGAAGAGGTCTTCATGCCACTCGTTCAGGTCAGCGTCATCGGAGAAAAGACTCCCCAGGAAAAGACCTTAATCATGAACGCAGTCCATGCCGCCCTGGTGGATGCCTTCGGCATTCCCGAACATGACCGCAACATCCGCTTGCGGAGCTACGCATCTGGCGATTGGCTGCTTCCACCTGGAAAAACCGAACGCTACGTGCTGGTGGAAGTGTTCGCATTCGCCGGGCGCAGTCCGGAGGCCAAAGGCACGCTCTTCTCCCAGGTGGTGGCCAACCTGGGGACTCTTGGGATTTCTCCGGGCGATGTTTTCGTCATCGTGGTGGAGCAGCCTCTTCATAACTGGGGCATACGCGGCGGCCAGCGCGCCGATCTCGTCGATCTTGGATACACTGTGAAGGTCTGATTTCCCGGGGTACGTCGCTCTGATTGGAGGCGGCGAACTCCCGAAAAAGTTGCTTGACGGTGTTTAACCGGATGGTTAAACCATGCGGTAAATGAGCATGAAAGAATCAATCGAGCAGGACGCCCAGACTGCCGCAATCCTTGACGCAGCCGCAACCGTCTTCGCAGAACACGGTTTCGCGGGGGCGCGCGTGGACGCCATCGCCAAAGCTGCCGGACTTAACAAGGCCATGCTGTACTATCGCATAGGCGACAAGGCCCGGCTGT
Source organism: Fundidesulfovibrio putealis DSM 16056 (assembly GCF_000429325.1). Lineage (NCBI taxonomy): Bacteria > Pseudomonadati > Thermodesulfobacteriota > Desulfovibrionia > Desulfovibrionales > Desulfovibrionaceae > Fundidesulfovibrio > Fundidesulfovibrio putealis. The sequence goes on along the minus strand of NZ_AUBQ01000004.1, from coordinate 423,805 downwards.
ACGAACTGGTGGTCATGCGCCAGTTCGCGCGCGTGGCCAGTGTGGTTGAAGCGGGAGCGTCGTCCGCCGGGGATCCTTCCGCCCGGTTGCGCAGCGTGCTTCAGGGCATGGCCGGGCTCTTTTCAGGCGACCCCAGACTACCGAGGATCATGGCCTGGGAGCTGGCCTCGGGCGGCGGCACGCTGCCGGACGCCGTGGTGAACGAGTGGGGCAGGATTCTCGGAACGGTGGCTCCACTGGCCGCGCCTGTCGGCCTGGACCCGGTGCTGGCCTATTTTTCGCTCGCCGGGCCCATGATGCTCACCTGCCTGACCGAACCGATCCGCAAGCGTCTGGCTGCCGGAACGCCCGGTCTTCTTGGGCGCGTGGCCGAGGTCGGCGTGGGAGACATGGCGGCGTATCTGGCGAACCTGTACGCCAGGGCGACCGGACCGACGCCTGGAACATCCGGAACATCCGGGGGGAAATCATGATGCGACGCATGCTGGCTGTTTTGTTCTGCCTCGCGGCGCTGTCCTGCTCCAAGGGGGGGGACGCCTCCTATCAGGGTTATGTGGAAGGCGAGTTCGTGTACGTGGCCTCACAACTGGCCGGACGCCTGGACGAGCTGCCTGTGGCGCGCGGCGTGGCCGTGCGTCCCGGCGACAACCTGTTCACCCTGGAGCACGCCCTGGAGCAGCAGGGCGTGGACAAGGCCAGGGCCAGCCTGAAGCGCGCCCAGGACACCGTGAACGACCTCAAGAAGGGTCTTCGCCCCGACGAGATCGACCAGATTCTGGCGCGCATCTCCCAGGCCGAGGCCGAAATGGCCCTGGCCAGACTTGAGATGGAACGCCGGGCAGCGCTCCTGTCCACCGGAGCAGTGGCCAAGGAGGACTACGACCGCGCCCGCACCAGCTTCCTGAACGCTCAGGGACGCTTGTCCGACTACAAGGCGCAGCTGGCCACGGGCAAGCTGGGATCGCGCATCGACCAGATCCTGGCGGCCCAGGCCCAGGCCGACGCCGCAAAGGCCGAAATGGACCAGGCCAACTGGTATCTGCAACAGAAAATCCAGAGCTCCACGCTGGACGCCCAGGTGTTCGACCTCCTGCACTACAAGGGCGAGTGGGTGCAGGCCGGGAGTCCGGTGGTGAAGCTCCTGCCCCCGGCCAACGTGAAGGTGCGCTTCTTCATCCCGGAGACGGACTTGGGCAAGATCGCTCTGGGCCAGAAGGTCACCGTGCGCTGCGACGGCTGCCCCGCGCCCATGACCGGCACGGTGAGCTTCATCTATCCCCAGGCCGAGTACACCCCGCCCGTCATCTACAGCCAGGGCTTCCGGGCCAAGCTGGTGTTCATGGTGGAGGCCCGCTTCGACCCCGAGATTTCCAAAAGCCTCAAGCCCGGCCAGCCTGTTGACGTGACCCCCGGAGCGCGCACGTGACCCTGCCCGTGCCGCAGGCCAGCCCAAGCCGCCCGGCCATCGACGTTACCGGCATCACCAAATCCTTCGGGGGCAAGGTGGTGGTGAACAACCTGTCGCTTCGCGTGGAGCAGGGCGAGATCTACGGGTTCCTCGGCCCCAACGGCTCCGGCAAGACCACCTTCATCCGCATGCTCTGCGGCCTCCTGAAGCCTGATTCCGGCAGCGGCCAGTGCCTGGGCATGGACGTCATCCGCGACGCCGCCCTCATCAAGACCCGCGTGGGCTACATGGCCCAGAAGTTCAGCCTCTACGGCGACCTGTCCGTGCGCGAGAACCTGGACTTCATGGCCCGGGTATACGGCGTGCCGGACCGCAAGGCAGCTGTGGCGCGCTCCATCGAGCGCATGAGCCTTGGCCGCTACGCCGATCAGTTGGCCCAGACCCTGTCCGGCGGCTGGAAGCAGCGCCTAGCCCTGGCGGCAAGCCTTATCCACGGCCCGGAACTCCTCCTGCTGGACGAGCCAACCGCAGGAGTGGACCCCAAGGCCCGGCGCGACTTCTGGGATGAAGTCCACGAGCTGGCGGGCCAGGGGCTCACCGCGCTCATCTCCACCCACTACATGGACGAGGCCGAGCGCTGCCACCGGCTGGCCTACATCGCCTACGGCGACCTGCTGGCCAAGGGAACCGTTGACGAAGTTGTGGCCGCGCGGGGCCTTACCACCTGGGAGGTCTCCGGACCGGGACTCTACGAGCTGGCCCACGCGCTCAAGGCGCTCCCGGGCGTTGAGCAGGTGGCCCACTTCGGCAACACCCTGCACGTCTCCGGGCCGGACCGGGCGCTCTTGGCCGCGAGCCTCGCTCCCTTCCACCAGGGGCTGCAAAGTTTTCGTGAGGTGGCCACCAGCCTGGAGGAGGTGTTCATCAGCATGATGAACGACTCCCTGAAGGGGGGGAAGGGATGAACATCTTCTCGCCGCGCCGCTTCTGGGCCATGGTGGTCAAGGAATTCGTGCAGATGCGGCGCGACCGCGTCACCTTCGCCATGATGATCGGCATTCCGCTGATGCAGCTGATCCTCTTCGGCTTCGCCATCAACTCCAACCCGCAGAACCTGCCCCTGGCCGTCCTGTCCAACGACGATTCGGAGTTCTCCCGAACGGTGGTCACGGCCCTGCAGAACAGCCTCTACTACCGGGTCACCAACGTCATCAGCCATGAGTCGGAAGCCAGGAAGCTGCTGGAACGCGGCGAGGTGCTCTTCGTCCTGACCATCCCCCAGGACTTCGGACGCCTGCTGGCGCGCGGCGACCGCCCCACTGTGCTGGTGGAGGCCGACGCCTCCGACCCCACGGCCACCGGCTTCGCCCTGGGCTCCCTGGATTACCTCTTCAGCCAGAGCTTGAACCGCGACCTGCTGGGGCCACTCCTGCCGCTACGCGCCCAGCCCGGCCCGGTGGACCTGCGCATCCACCGCCTGTACAATCCGGAGATCCAGACCAAGTACAACATCGTGCCCGGCCTCATGGGCGTGGTGCTGACCATGACAATGGTCATCATCACCGCGCTGGCCATCACCCGCGAGCGCGAGCGCGGCACCATGGAGAACCTGCTGTGCACCCCCGTGCGCCCCTTCGAGGTGATGATCGGGAAGATCGTGCCCTACATTGTGGTGGGCTACATCCAGATGCTGCTCATCATCGTGGCAGCCAAGGTCATCTTCGAGGTGCCCATCCTGGGGAGCCTGCCGCTCCTGCTGGCGGTGTCGATCCTCTTTATCGCAGCCAACCTGGCCGTGGGCATCACCTTTTCCACGGTGGCCCAGAACCAGCTCCAGGCCATGCAGATGGCGTTCTTTTTCTTTTTGCCGTCGATTTTGCTGTCAGGCTTCATGTTTCCGTTCCAGGGCATGCCTCTGTGGGCGCAATGGGTGGGATCGGTGCTGCCGCTGACGCATTATCTGCGGATAGTGCGGGGGATCGTGCTCAAAGGCAACGGCTTCGCGGACATCGCCCCGGAGCTGTGGCCCATGGCGGCCTTCCTGCTGGTGATGATGGTCGTGGCCGTGAAGCGCTACCGCCAGACCGTTGATTGATGGGGAGTAGGGCCGGACAGACGAGGAGCTATCTTACAGGCGAGCGTGCGTTCTGTGTGGGAACGCACGCTCTGTTTTTGTGGGAGAAGCCTCCGGCGGCCAGGGGGATGATCCCCCTGGACCCTCAGTGGGCTTCGCGGGAAGCATCGTTACGGTTCAGAGTCCTGCGAAATGGATGAGCCGGGTTTCAAGTCAGGCAGGCCAGCTGGCCAACCGGCCAGGGGCAGTGGCAGCAGGGCGTTTTGGTGCCGATGCAGTCCTCCTCGAAGGGTGAGCCGAAGGCCGTCACGTCGCTGCACGGGCCGCCGTTGCAGCTGGAGCAGTAAGGGTATTCGTAGGCCAGGGCCATCTCACGGAACTGGCGATAGTGCATGTCCCGCCAGATTGTTTCCAGTGGCTTTTCGGCGATGTTGCCGAAGCTTTTGGCGCGCACCCGCTTGGGCTCGCCGTCCATGACGCAGCGGTAGTTGCGCCACAGGAAATGGCACGGGCTCACCTCGCCCGACCAGCCGACGAAGGCCGCGCCGTCCTCCATGAAGCCGCAGCGGCGCTCATGCAGGGCCACCATGGGCGGCAGGGTCAGCTCCATGTTGAATTCCCGGGCCACGGCGCGGGCGTCGTTCAGGGATTTCGTGACCAGGGCGTCGTCCTGGGCGCTCCACTCGAACAGGCTCTTCACGTTCATCCAGACCCCGTTGGCGTTGGCGTCGCGCTGCATGAGCTTCACCAGTTCCACCAGCCGCTTCTGGCTGTCGGTCTTGCCCACCCGCCAGAGAATCTTGTAGTAATCGGCGAAATCGAGCCCCTCGGACACGGCCACGGCGCGCCATTTGTCGAAATAGAGCCGGGCCTGGTCCGGGTTTGGGTTGAAGAGCGATTCGCCCGCCGCTTCCTCTGCGTAAGCAAACACATGCGAGACGATGACGAAGTCCGCCCCCTGTTCGCCAACCCAGCGCACCAGATCTGCCAGTCCGGAGACGTTGCTCCTCATGAGCACGATCTCGGCTCCCAGCCGGACGGAGTTGCCGGAACCGTCGCCGCCTCTGGCCATGGCCGCCCCCCGGACCGCTGCAAAGGCCCGGCCCACGGTTTCCAGGTGCGCCGCGCCGTGCAGGGTGCCCCCGTCCGCGCCGTCCAGGGAATCCACCGAGATGCACACCGTGTCCAGGCCCGCATCCAGCAGGGCGGTCGCGGTCGCGGGGGTCATCAGGAGTCCGTTGGTCTGCATGGAGATGCCCGCGCCCGAGGGCATGTGGCGTCTGGCGAAGCGCATCATGTCCGCCAGATGCGGATGCAGGAGGGGCTCGCCGACTCCGGCGAACACCACCCGCGAGCACATTCCGAGGCTCGGCTCCAGCCGTTCGAACAGTTCCAGCGGGAGATCCCCTTCGCGCTCCTTGGAGTCCATGACGGTCTTGACGCACATGCGACACCGCATGTTGCAGCGGGTAGTGGGTTCCACATGGATGATTCGGGGATAGGCGTTCTCGGACATGTCCTGCCTCCGGCATTGTTTTGTTTAGCATATGACGCGTCGGGGTCCTGGTGCAAGAGGGATAACGCAAGGGACACGAGCTACGCCGTGACAGGCGCTCCACGGAATGATAGACGTGTTCAAACAGATTTGGGAGTCGTCGTATGGACTTGAGCTTTCTCACGGAGCTTGTGCTTATCCTGGCGATGAGCGTCGGCATCCTGTTTTTCTGCCATAAATTGGGGATCGCCCCCATCGTGGGCTTTCTCGTTGCGGGCGTGGTGTGCGGGCCGGGCGGCTTCGGGCTGGTAAAATCCGTGCATCAGGTCGAGATGATGGCCGAAGTGGGCGTGGTGCTCCTGCTGTTTTCCATCGGCGTGGAGCTCTCCGCATCGGAGCTGATGCGGCTCAAGCGCCCGGTGTTTTTGGGCGGCATGGTGCAGATAGGCCTTACCATAGCGGCCTTCGAGGCCCTGTCCTCCTTGGCGGGCTTCGATACCAAGAAGGGCCTCTTCCTGGGATTTCTGGCCGCGCTGTCCTCCACGGCCATCGTGCTGAAGGAGCTTCAGAACCGGGCGGAGCTGGAAAGCCCCCATGGCCGCACCAGCCTCTCCATCCTCATCTTCCAGGACCTGGCCATCGTGCCTATGATGCTGGTCACGCCGTTTCTGGGAAACGCCACGGGTGATCTCGCCTCCTCGCTCGGGGGGATGCTGCTCAAGGGCCTGGGCGTGGTGGCCATCGTGCTCATACTGGCCAAGTATGTCGCTCCGCGCCTCTTTCTGACCGTGGCGCGCGCCCGCAGCCGCGAGCTGTTCCTTATGGCCACCATCGTGTTCTGCCTGTCCGTGGCGCTCCTCACGGCGAGCGTCGGGCTATCGCTGTCCCTGGGCGCATTCCTGGCCGGGCTGATGCTCTCCGAATCCGAATACGCCCTGAACGCCCTGGAAGGGGTTCTCCCTTTCAAGGACATATTCACCAGCCTGTTCTTCGTGTCCGTGGGCATGCTGGTGGACGTGAGCTACATTGCGAACCACCCCTTCATGGTGCTCGGGGCCGCAGGTGCGGTGATACTCATCAAGACGCTGGGCGCTGGCGGCGCGGTGCTCATGCTTGGCTATCCGCTGCGCACGGCCATTGTGGGCGGACTGGCCCTGGCGCAGGTGGGTGAGTTCTCCTTCGTTCTGGCCAAGGTGGGCATGGACGCGCAGATCTTCAGCCAGGACTCCTACCAGCTCTTCCTGGCCGCAAGCGTCATAACCATGGCAGTGACTCCCTGGCTCATCCAGTTCGCCCCCGCCTTGGCCGCGCGGATATGTGGACAGCCGCAGCCCAAGGACGAGGAGATCGACGGCCACGAGAGCCTGCACGACCATCTGATCATCGTGGGTTTCGGGCCGGGCGGCCAGCAGATCGCCCACGCGGCCAGGCGTGCCGGGATCCCGTATCTGGTGCTGGAAATGAACATCGACACCGTGAAGCGCGAGAAAAAGGCCGGGCAGCCCATCCGCTACGGCGACGCAGCCTATCCGGCGGTGCTGGATCATGCAGGCATCAAAAACGCCCGCGTGCTGGTGGTGGTCGTGTCCGACCCCACGGCCACCCGGCGCATGGTGGCCACGGCCAGGGGGCTCAGCAAGAACCTGCGCATCATCGTGCGCACCCGTTTCGTGGGCGAGGCCCAGGAGCTTTTGGACCTGGGGGCGAGCGAAGTGGTGCCCGAGGAATTCGAGACCTCCATCGAGATATTCACCCGCGTGCTGGTGGAGTACCTGGTGCCCAACCAGAACATCGAGCGCTTCATCCTGGAGGCGCGCGGGGCCAACTACTGCATGCTGCGCACCCCGGACCTCCCGGTGGACGGGCAGAAGCTCCTGACGCCGCAGCTCTCGGGCATGGATCTGGCCGTGTTCACCGTGGAGCAGAATTCCCCCCTGGCGGGCAAGACGCTCATGGAGTCCCAGGTCCGCAAGGAGCACTGCCTCACCGTGGTGGCCGTAAACCGGGACAACCAGACCCACATGAACCCCGATGGCAACTTCAAGCTGGAAGAGGGGGACAAGGTCTACGTGTTCGGCATGCAGGAGGACGTGGTGGAGAAGTCCTGGCTGTTCTCCCACGCCTGATTGTGGGAATCAAAAGACGAGCGGCGGTCCGGCACACAGCCGGACCGCCGCATTTTTCATGCATCGCGTGAAGCTACGCGTCCTCTTCCAGGACCGCCAGCTCCATATCCCCCCAGACGCCGATCTTTCCTTCCACCTGCACGAACACGCCGAGCACTCCCACCGGGGCCAGCTCTTTGGCGCGTTGAAGCACCAGGGGCAGATGGTCCGCGCTTTTGGCCAGGTTGCCGAGCGTCGTGGCCGCCGCATCTGCGATGGAGCCGTTGCGGGATTTGACCGTCACCAGATCCGCCGACCCGAAGGACAGCGAATGCCCGATGGTGGCCGAGGAACCGCACAGTGCCACGGGGAAGTCCCCCGGCGCGAGGCGCAGCGCCAGACGCGCGCCCTGCACCGGTTCGGCCAGCAAGGCCACTATGCGCTCGCGCGTGGAGTGAAGGTAGATGTCTCCGCCGTTTTCCACCAGGATGTCCGGCGAATCGCATGCAAAGCGGTCGGCCACGGCCTGAGCCACGGTCCCTGCCACGGCCGCCATGGGACCGACCTGGCAGGCCAGGGCGGCTTCCAGCATGGCCTGGGCGATGGGCGGCGCGTGCGGGTCCGGCGCAAGCGGAGTCAGCGACGTGGCGAAATGGGGATGCAGCAGGATGTAGTTCTTGAGCTCCCCCCGGATGGCGCTCAGGTACTTGGCGACCTCCTGCGTTCCGGCCTGTTCCAGGCTGCGGCGCGCCGTGATGCGCAGGTCGGATTCCTCCACCACCACGGTGAAGCATGTTTCGTCCGGGGCGCGGCTGACTGGCGGGCGGTAGCCCCGGTGGGTGTCGCGGTGAATCATGAGTCCGCCTGTTTGTTTTGCGCCCGGGCGCGCCTGGTGAAGAATTTATCGATTTCCACAACCGCCACAACTGAGGCCGCCATGGCCAGCATGTCCAGGAACTCGTGGGGGGAGAGGGGGTCCGTGTCCACGATCCATCCCAGCGCGGGCAGGTAGATCACCCCGATCTGGAGCAGCACTGCGGCACACAGCGCGGCGAACAACGCGGGGTTTCCCAGCGGATTCAGGGAGAACGCCGAGAGCGTGAGCGAGCGGCAGTTGAAGGCCTGGAAGAACTGGAAGAAGACCAGCACGCAAAGGGCCAGGGTCCGCGCCTTGTTCAGGGCTGTGGTTTCATCCAGCCCGGCGGCCAGAGCCTGGGAATGCATGTCGTTGAAACTCCACATGGCCGCAAGGGCCATGAGCCCCCCCACCACAAGCACCCGGCGCAGGATGAGAGGGTCCAGCAGCCCCTCGCCCGGGCTGCGGGGAGGCCGGTTCAGGATGTCCGGCTCCCCGCGCTCGAAGGACAGGGAGACGTCCAGCAGCACGGAGGTTACGAAGTTGAACCACAGAATCTGCGCCGGCGTCAGCGGCAGGGGCCAGCCCAGGAGCACCGAGGCCACGATGCAGCAGAGTACGCCGAATCCGCCCGCCAGCAGGTAGAGCGTCACCTTCCGAATGTTCTCGTAGACGACGCGTCCCTCTTCCACGGCTGCGAAGATGGTTGCGAAGTTGTCGTCGGCCAGGATCATGTCCGAGGCGTCGCGTGCCACGTCCGTGCCCGCCTTGCCCATGGCGATGCCGATATGGGCCGCACGCAGGGCAGGGGCGTCGTTGACGCCGTCGCCGGTCATGGCCACGATCTCGCCACGGCGGATCAGTTGCCGGGTTATGCGCAGTTTGTGCTCCGGGGCCACCCGCGCGAAGACCGATACCTCCGGGACCGCCTGGAAGAGCTCGTCGTCGCTCATGGCCTCGATCTCGCGCCCGCTGAGCGCCTTGGGGCTCGCGCCGTCCTGGCCGCTCCCTATTCCGATGTTTTGGGCGATGGCCCGGGCCGTCACCACGTGGTCGCCGGTAATCATCACGGTGCGGATGCCAGCCCGGCGGCAGCCTTCGACAGCCGCGAAGGATTCCTCGCGCGGCGGGTCGATGATGCCCTGGAGCCCGATGGGCCGGGCTCCTGCTGCAGTCTCCGGGGTGATGCGCGCCGGAGGATCGCCGTCCGGGAGTTCCTTTACGGCCATGGCCAGCACGCGAAGGCCCTCCCCGGCGTAGCTTTCGGCCTGTGCGGAAAATTCTTCGGCCCGGCAGTATGGCCCGTCACTGCCCTGGGCGCAGAGTTCCAGGATCCTGTCGTGCCCGCCCTTCACGTACAGGAGGTTCCTGCCGTCCAGGGAGTGCGCAGTGGCCATGAAGCCCTGCTCTGATTCGAAGGGCAGCACGGCCAGGGTTGGGATGGCCGCAGCTTCGGCCTCGGGGACCAGCCCGGCCTTCATGGCCGATACGATGAGCGCTCCCTCGGTCGGGTCGCCTTTTACCTGGTAGTCGCCGCTCTCAAGGGCCACGGCGGATTCGTTGCAGAGAAGGCCCACCCGCAGGATGGTCTTAAGCGCCGGATTGCCGGTCAGGGCCACGCTTTTGCCGTCCAGCAGGATGTCGCCTTGTGGCCTGTATCCCGCTCCGGTCACTTCCAGGTCGTTCTCGCCGTCGAAGATGCGGCGCACGGTCATCTCGTTCCTGGTGATCGTACCGGTCTTGTCGGAGCAGATAACCGTGGCCGACCCCAGGGTCTCAACCGCAGGGAGCTTCCTGATGATGGCCTTGCGCCGGGCCATGCGCTGCACGCCGATGGCCATTGTGATGGTCACCACCACGGGCAACCCCTCGGGAATGATGGCCACGGCCATGGCAATGGCGATCATGAACAGGTCCGTAACCTTGAATCCCAACAACAGTCCGGCCACGAAGAGCACCACGCAGAAAGCCAGAGCGAACAGGCCCAGGCGGTGGGCGAACTGCTCCATGCGCGATTGCAGCGGCGTCTTGGCGGAGGTGATGCCCTGGACCTGGGCTGCTATGCGTCCGAGAAGCGTGGCGTCGCCGGTGGACGTCACCACCCCGCGCCCCCGGCCGGAGATCACGATGGACCCCATGAAGGCCATGTTGCGCTGGTCGCCGGGGGTGAGGTTGGCCTCGTCGATCGCTTCGGTGTCCTTCTGCGTGGCCAGGGATTCCCCCGTCAGCATGGCCTCCTCCACCAGGAGGCCGTTCACGTGGAGAAGGCGCATGTCCGCCGGAATCCTGTCGCCCGAGGCCAGGTTGACAACATCTCCGGGCGTCAGGAGCGACGATTCCTCCACAGTCTCGACGCCGTCGCGCAGGACCTTGGCCAGGGGCACCACCATCCGGCGCAGCGCGCGGATGTTCTTCTCGGCCTTGATCTCCTGGAAGAAGCCGATGCCCGCGTTGATGAGCAGCACCGCCAGGATGACGCCCGCGTCCTTCACCTGCCCGAGCACGGCGGCCACGCCCGAGGCCAGAAGCAGTATGTAGATGAGAGGGTCCTGAAACTGACGGAGCAGCATGGCCAGACGGTTGATCTCGTCTTTGCCGGAAAGCTCGTTCAGGCCATATCGGGCGAGGCGGGAGGCGGCTTCTTCCCCGGTGAGCCCGGTTTCAGCCGATTCAAGCGATAGGAGAGTCTGTTCGGCGGTGCGTCTATACCAGTCGGCGTCTGTTTCCTGGGGGGGCATTGCTGAATCCTTGGCATGCTGAAGCGATGAATCCACCCGCAGCTTATGCCACGCAGGCCACGCCGGGACAAGCTCTTTCAGGCAGGAGGGGGGCGTGTTCGTTGCGGCGCGGGAACATCTTCCCCTGCGCGCCGGGAAACGCTACGTTGAGGCGCTTCCAGGCCGCATGCCCTAATGGATATGGTCGAAACGTCCGATGTGACGGCAACCGGGAAGCCGTGCGCAACACTTTGCGGCGTTTGGGCATTTCATTTAGAGAATGTGGGCGCTGTGCGCCGCGCAGTTGTTTCCGGCCACGGCGAAGAGGAGCCCCATGTACAGACTGTCCCAGCTTGTCGAGAAAATCCCACCAATTCCCCAGCCCAAGCTGGTGACCTCCGGCGTGGGAATCTGGCTGGTCTGGGACGGCCAGCTTTCGCCGGTGCTCAATCAGATTTTCAGCGAGTTCGGCGGATTCCAGCAGACCCAGGAAGGCAACCAGGCCTTGTGGTTCTTCTTCGGCGACGAGGCCTTCAAGGCGCTGGGGCGGCTGGCCGGATACGCGCGGGTCAACCGGCTGCCGCTGTTCATCGAGGCTTTCCCTGCGTCGCTTCTGATCGGCTACAAGTACGAGACGGCCTTCGCCTGTCCCGAGGAATACCTCCGCCAGGAGGTCGCCGCATCGCAGGACCTGGAAATCCTGGTCCACCCCAATTTCAACGCTATGATCGAGTCCCTGCCGGGCATCTCCTTCAAGCCTGCGGCGGACGTGTCCGGTCTGACCCATGCCGGGTTCAACCTGCTGAATGTGGACACCACCATGGGGCAGGATTCGCCCCTGGGCTGGTACTGCATGCTGCGCCCGCTGGGCGATCCGCTGGATAAGAACGCCGCCGAAGGCTGGCGCTCCATCTTCTCCGAGATGCAGGCCCTGATGGAGAAGCTGGCCGTCAAATATCTCAGCCATGAGGGCTACATCATCTTCAGCCTGGACAACGTTCGGGCCTTCCGCAACGTCATCCGTGAAATCCTCAAGACCGAGGCCGCGGTCAAGAGCGGCGAAACCGGGAAGAAATACTGGCCCTGCGTCATGGCCTGCGTCATGAAAAAGGGGCAGCACTTCAACAAGGACCTGCCCAGGCGCGTCAACCTGGACTGGCGGCAGCTCTCCCCGGATTTCCCGCACATGAGCTTCAAGTCCGCCCTGTACCTGGGCAAGGGTTTCCGCATCAACGATGTCCGGCATTCTTCCGGAAACCTGGGCATCGACGACTGGTGCCACATCTCGCTGGCGGCAGACGAGGATTCCGGAGAGAACACCGGGGAGATTCCGTTCAAGCTGCCCGCAAGCCTGCTGGCGGGCACGCATCCGCCCTGTTTCTACTGCGGCCTGGCCGGGCACCTTCCGGCGGAATGCCCCTCCAAGACCCTGCAGGACCTGGACGAGGATGTCTGGCTCAAGATCGGCGGCGTGGACCTGGGCAAACTCGACGAGGCCGGGCTCGCTCTCAACCGCGAACTCGCGGGGGGCGACGTACGGACCCTCGCGCGCATGCTCGGCGCGGACAACGAGATGGGCCTCATCGTTCGGGGCGTGTTCGAGCTGTCGTTTCCCTGTCAGATACGGAGCGTTCCGCGAATCTGGCGCAGCAAAGGCAAGGACCTCCCGGCGGGGTTTTCCGTGCTGGCTGCTCCCGACGAGGGCGATTACCTCTGGGGAGCGATCGAGATGCTCAAATTGTCCGACGCGGTCGGCTTCGAGCGCGAGATCGCCCAGGGGCTGGCCACGCACGGGCGGGGCTTCCAGCCGCGCTCCATCCAGGGGTTCATGGCCATGGAATCGGGCGACTGGAGCCGGTCGGCGTATTTCTGGCAGGAAGCTGCCCGCAGCGCCTTCACTCCCTTGCAGCGGGGGTGGCTGGCCTACCTGGAGGGGCGCTCCCTGGAGGTCCAGGCGGATTTCCAGGCCGCGCTGGGACTCTACCGGCAGGCGAAGTCCGAATGTCCGCGCTGGACTGCGCCCATGTACCGCCAGGGCGTGTGCATGGTGAAGATGGGCTTCACCGATCAGGGCCTGCACGAGTTTTACGAGCTCATCCGCACCGATCCGAACATCTTCAACCATGTGCTGCTGGATCCGGAACTGGAGCGCGGACGCATCCACATCCTTGCCGCCCTCTGGAAGCCCTGGAGCGAGGCCAAGGCCGTCCGGGACGAAAAGGCAGCTTATCTGCCCGGACAGGCGGACTACCTCAAAAGCTGGTTCAGGGACGAGCATCCTTTCCTGAAGGAGGCGCTGGAGCGGGCCGAGGTGTTGTCCGAGATCGCCAAGGTGAACAACTTCGTCTGTTTCGACCGCGTGGTGAAAGAGTACGACGAGCTGCAGAAAGATCTGCACCAGACCGTGGAGAAAGGCATCACCGCGCTTAACAACAAGCTCAAGTACTTCCATGAGGAGCTCAAGGAGATCCACCACGAGGCGGCCTGGTTCCCGTTTGGTAAGCTGCTGCGCGAATTCAACAGCGATTTCAATGCGTGCGCCACCAAGCTCAACTGGATGCGCACGTCATCACTCCAGGTTGCGGCCAATTTCCGCAAGACCCAGGACTATATCGACGAGATAGACGCCGCCCTCAACCTGCTCAAGGCCAGGCTCGTCACCTTACGCATCGTGCGGGACGCCACGCTGTTCGTGCTGCTTCTGGGGAAGAGCTTCATGTGGCTGGAACTGATCGGGCTGGCCCTGAGCCTGATTGCGGTGCCCGGCTTCATCTTTCTTGCCAACAAAATCGGGCTGGGCTGGCTGGGGGACATGGTCTCCAACCAGAAGTGGCAGGTCCAGAAGGGACTTGTGATCATCATCAGCATCGCGGCCATGGCCCTGGCATCCATCAAGACCGCAGTGACCTTCGAGAAGAAACGGTCGGAACTCTTCAAGGAAGAGGAAGTGAAGGCCGCAAAAGGCAAGGGGAAGGGAAAGGGGAAGGCCGCGCCTGCAAAAGGGGCGAAGGCGCTGCCGTCGGGCAAGTCGGCCCTGCCTGCCAAGAAGAAGTAGGCGCATCCGCCTGCGGAAGTGCAGCCCGGCGGGGAGCACAACCGGGGCGGCGGGTCGGCAGCAGGACGTGTGTCCCCGGGCGCAACACGAAAAAAAACGGGGTTCCTTTCGGAACCCCGCAGAGATCGTGAGCCGTGTGAGACTACACGCAGCCGGTGGGCTTGGGCAGGCCGGCCATTTTGCAGGCTCCCTTGCCAGGTCCGGAGGGGAACAGCTCATAGATGTGCTTGAGCTTGTAACCGGTGACCTTCGAGAGGATGCGGACCATGGGGGCGATGCCGTTCTTCTTGTAGTAGTCCTGCAGGAACTCGATCACCTTGTTGTGCTCGTCGGAAAGTTCCTTGATGCCCTCGGACTCCTTGACGTACTCGACCCAGTCGGGGGTCCAGTCTTCAAAGCGCTGCAGGAATCCGTCCTCGTCAACCTCGAAGGCTTTGCCCTTGAATTCAACAGTGGCCATTCTCCATCCTCCTTGGCGTTGCTTGAACTATCAGTCTGTTCCCAGAGTTGCCGTTGCCCCCACATGAGGGCTCCTAAACCAGTAAAACAGCATTCCGCTGTTTCGGTTCACCAGGTAAGAACTCAGCTTCTTTACCCGAAGCTTAGGCGCAGTGCAAGCGCTTTGACGTTCTACCGTGGTCCCCACCCGAATTCGTGCCGTCTTAAAGGCGAATTCCGAGTGTTGTCAAATCATTTCGCTATCAGAGTCGTTTGGTATGATTTGGCTCAGATGTTCCCTGGCGAACTCCAGGGAGGGGTCCATCTCCAGCGCCTTGCCCAAAAACTCCACAGCGGCGTCCCTGTGCCCCAGGAATTTGTGGCACAGCCCCAGGTTGGCCAGGTCCATGGCGGAGCCGGAATCCAGCGCCAGCGCGGCTTCGAAGTCGCCTGCGGCGTCGGTGTAGTTGCCAGCCTTGAAGCGGGCCACTCCGCGCAGGTTGTAGTATTCCTTCACCTCTGGACTCTGTGAGATGGCCTTGCCCAGCAGGGGCTCGGCCTTTTCCCATTTGTCCTGGCGGGTCAGGGCGAAGGCCCGGTAGAACGTGGCCAGCGCGCCGTCTTCAGGGTCGGGCTGAATCTGCTCGGCCTTCTCGAAAAGGCGCATGGCCTGGTCGAGCTCACCCTGACGCATGGCCAGAAGCCCCTGGTGCAGCGGCAGATACGGCTTGCCCGCGCATATCTCGGCCAGGGTGGCAAGGCCCGGCACGGCCAGCTCGTCGGGAGCGTCTTCAGCCAGCATACGCCCCACGAACATGCCCAGGCTGGCGTGCGGGGTGCGCTCCCGGAACAGGAAGCCGGGCACGAGGTTGTAGTTGGCGGCCACCCCAAGGTCGGGCTGCGTGGTCTCCACGCTGTACAGGGTGAATCCCTTGGCGCGAAGACCCTGCGCGAAGGCTTCGATCTCGTGGAGCATATCGGAGCGCTCCAGGCAGGGCAGGCGGTCCAGGTCGGTGTCCGGGCCTTCCACCACCCAGCTGATCTCACCCAGGCCAGTGAACTTGCGCAGTCCCGAAGCCTCGTAGTTGCTGCCGGTCTCGAAGTCTCCCGCCAACTGGGCGATCTCGGTGACGGCGCGTATGGCCGCCTTGACCGGGGAGGCCGCAGTGCCCGCCGTGAAGACGATCTCGCTTTTCATGCCCAGGGTGGAAGGGTCATAGGCCAGCGCGCCGATGGTGGGGACGGGCATGTCCAGGCTGAAGTCCTTGAGCCAGAGCTTCACGCCGTTACGCTCGAAGGCTTCCACCAGATTGCGCAGGACCGGGTCTCCCAGGGAGTGCGTGCGGATGGTGGGCGTGCGCGTCTCCTGGCGGTCCACCACGGCGCTCACGTGTCGCTCCACCAGTTCGCACGCGCCCTGGAGGATGGACTCCTCCAGGCAGTTGCCTGCGGACGACCCGTTGAACTCGTTGAGCTTCTTGAACCAGTCCAGGGGCGTCATGACTTTCCGGCCGTCCTCCACGCGGGTGACTGGATGGAACTGCCAGGGCAGGAGGTCAAGCAGGCGCGCGGCCTGATCCTCGTCCAGGCCGTCGGCCACGGAGGCGAGGATTTCGGACACCGGCATGAGCTGCCCTGGCCAGAGGGCCTGGGCCTGCGACCACGTGGCGCGGGTGAAGTTTCTGGGGTCGGCCCAGAAGCTGAAATAGCTGAAGCGCTCGGCCAGTTCCATCAGGGCGGAGGCTTCGGCCTGGGCCGGGGAAGCGCCTTTGCCCATCTGCTTGCGCGTGGGCATGACGCCGCGCGCCTGGGGGCCGCAGATGCTGAGGTAGACCGGGATGCCAAGCCTGCCGGTGTCCGTGCGGCGAAGTTCCGCCAGGATGCCGCCGTGTTTGGCAAAAAGGCCCTTCACGCGCTCCACGGTCTGGGCCGGGGAGCAGAGTTTGTCGGAGTCGGAAGTGTATCCCTTTGGGGTACTGACGAGCTTACGCATTGGTACGGCTCCGCATGCGGTACAGCACGCAGGTTTGGGACTCCCCGGAATCCGAGCGGCAGGTGGACTGGGTTCGCTGGATCAGGAAGTCCTGTTGGACTCGGGCGAAAAACGGGGCTGCTTCGCGGCAGCGGTCACAGGAGAGCAGCACGTGGGAATCCTGGCCGGGTTTCAGG
Source organism: Fundidesulfovibrio putealis DSM 16056 (assembly GCF_000429325.1). Taxonomy (NCBI): domain Bacteria; kingdom Pseudomonadati; phylum Thermodesulfobacteriota; class Desulfovibrionia; order Desulfovibrionales; family Desulfovibrionaceae; genus Fundidesulfovibrio; species Fundidesulfovibrio putealis. The sequence goes on along the minus strand of NZ_AUBQ01000004.1, from coordinate 407,488 downwards.
TGGCTGACCAGAAAGTCCGCCAGCGGTTCGTGCAGCAGGGGCAGGTACAGGGCCTCGGAGGCGACGATCACGTCGAAGGAATCGTCCAGGCGCGCGGCGCCCATGTCCAGAAGTCCGGCCCTGGCCACGGCGTCCAGGCCGTTTCTCAGGATGCTGGCCCGGATGAACAGGAGCGCCTCCGGTTCGATGTCCGTGATGAGGGAGTCGATCCCCTTTTTTGCTGCGGCCAGACCGCACAGGCCAAGGCCCGCGCCCAACTCCAGCAGGCGCTTGCCGGGGGACGGAGTGGTCCTGGCGGCCAGCATGGCCAGCGGGAAGGAGGCGGGCCAGAGTTTGGCCCAGAAAGGCAGCACGATCTTCTCGCCAGGGCGCGCGGTCTCAACTAGACGGTCGATGTAGCCGGGCAGATCCTCGATCTGGAGCAGGTCGATATCCATGCCGCCAAGGCTGACTGTCTCGAAGACGACAGGGTAGCGTGACCGGGCCAGGGCCAGGATGTCGTCCAGGCGGCTGGCCGGATCCAGGGCGAGTTCCAGTATGCGCGGATCGCTTGTCATGGTGCGGGGCTCCTCATGGTGTGCGAGTCAGTAAGGAGGTGCGGCGCGCAGGTCGCGGGGAATGGAGGCGAGCTTTGGCGGCACGCACGAAAAAGGCCGGACCCGCGAGGGTCCGGCCTTGGCTGGTCTGGTGGAGCGGGAGACGGGATTTGAACCCGCGACTTCAACCTTGGCAAGGTTGCACTCTACCACTGAGTTACTCCCGCAATCTTGGAGGCGGCACCCGGATTTGAACCGGGGGATGGAGGTTTTGCAGACCTCTGCCTTACCACTTGGCTATGCCGCCCCACGCAAAGGGAGGTCATTTTTAGTGGATGTGGCCTCCACTGTCAACGGCCTGTCCCGGTCGAAAAAAAAGCCCCCCGGAGGAGGAGTGGAGCGGGAGACGGGATTTGAACCCGCGACTTCAACCTTGGCAAGGTTGCACTCTACCACTGAGTTACTCCCGCTCGTGGCGAGAGGCGTGTCTATGTGGAACCGGCTCTGATGTCAAGCTTTCAGTCAATTTTTTTGAAATCAGCTTGCTCCGCGCTGTTCCGGCATACGCCCCGGCGCCGCCCCGGCGCCATTGCTGTGCCGAAGGCTCCGTTCACGGCGGAAGAAGGCCTTCCTCGTGAACGGAAGGGGCTTATATGCCTCAGCAAGCGCTCTGTCCAGTGTTCTTTGCAGACATTTTTCTTGCAACGTACGCGCCCAGTCCGGCTTGCTGCTCCCGATGTGTCAACACCTTGCCGGGACTGGAGATGTCGATGTAGTCAGGAATTGATGGCAAAGAGTTTTTCCTACCATATGCCATATTTTGCGTGATTGTTGCGTGCCGATCCCATTGCCAGGCATCAAGCCCCTTTACGAGCAAAAGCAAATCCTTTAAGGGAACTCACTTCGCCGTACCTTGAGTCCTGACGCTCCCTTGGAGGTTCCCTTATGGATCAGAAAGATTTGGACTTCTTCCGGCAGTACCTGAACGACTCCCTCCAGGATATCCTCAAGAAAGGTGAGGAGACCATTGAGGATATGACCGACACCGTCGAGGTCTACGCGGACCCCGCCGACCGTGCCACCGCCGAATCCGACCGCGCCTTCACCCTGCGCCTGCGCGATCGCGAGCGAAAGCTCATCCGCAAGATCCAGGAAGCGCTGGAGCGCATCGAGGACGGCACGTACGGACGTTGCGAGGAGTGCGACGAGGACATCAGCGTGGCCCGCCTGAAGGCCCGTCCCGTCACCACCCTGTGCATCAAGTGCAAGGCCCGCCAAGAGGCCGACGAGGACCTGCGGGGCGAGTAGCCCGGACTGATGGACGCTGCGTTCTTCAGGTTTCTTGGGCCTGAACTGGCAGGCGTCCTCACGGGCGTTCGGTTCGACACGGTCTTCAGTCCGGCCCCAGGGTGCTGGACCTTCGTTTTTTCGCCTCCCGTTGCGCTGGACGGCGACTCTCCCTCGGATTGCCGCTTCCTTCTGGCCCATGCACACTCCCGCTCCGGCATCCTGTCGCTGTCAGCCGTCAAGCCGGTCAACCCGGCGCAACCTCCGACCATGGCCATGTGGCTGCGCAAGCGCCTGCGCGGGCGCAGGGTGGTCTGCGGCCTGACCGACTGGAGGCGCAAGCGCCTGGCCCTGGAACTCACGCCGGGAGAAGGGCGCTTCCTGCTTCTGTGCATGGACGAATCCCCCAATATTGTTGACAGCCTGCCGGATGATTTCGACGCCGCGCCGGGGTGGCGCTCCGTCGCCGAGGCGCTGGACGATCCGGCCTGCCCCAGGAGCCTGCGCCGGGCACTCGAGCGGGAAGACCCCCTTGATAGAGACGTGTTCCTGGAAACATTTCTTGAAGGCCGCGCGTCAGGCTTTTTCCTCGGTGAATCCGGATCGTCGCAGGATGGTCCGCTGCCCTGGCCGGCCGGGCGGGAGTCGCAGCGATATTCCAACGCCCTGCATGCCGCCCATGCATACGCGCAGACGGCTTTCTTCGCGGCCCTGACCCCGCCGGAGGAACCGCCGCAGCGCGCCAAGGCCCGCGTGAAGAAGCGGATGGCCCTTCTGGACCAGGACCAGCGCAGGCTGGATGGCCTGATCCAGCAGCATCTCTACGGCGAAACCGTGGCCGCCAACCTCTCCCTGCTGGACAAGCGGGCCAAGCTCGGGCCGATGCTACTTGAGCATCCTGAAAAAGGTCAGCTGACAGTGCCGCTGGACCCGGCCCTCACGGTGCTCGAAAACATGGAGCGCTTCTTCCGCAAGGCCGCCAAAGGACGCAGGGGGCAGGTGCACGTGGAGCGGTTGCGGCGTGAAGCCGAGGAGGGGGGCGTGCCGCCGCGCAGGGGCCAGGCCCAGCCAGCCGAGCCTGCCAAGGCGACGCCGAAGCAGCGCGCCAAGACGCAGTCCGTGGCTCTGCACCGGTTCCGCTCCTCGGACGGGTTTGTCATCCTTCGCGGCAAAAACAGCGCCGCCAACCACAGGCTGCTCTCCGAGATGGCCAGCCCGTTCGACTTCTGGCTGCACGCCGAGGGCGGTCCTGGCGCGCACGTCATCCTCAAGCGGGATAATCCGGGCCAGGACGTTCCCGAACGGAGCCTGCGCGAGGCTGCGGTCCTGGCCGGGCTGTCCAGTTGGAGGGCCAACGACGCCAAGGCCAATGTGCTGGTGGCGGCAGCGTCCGAGGTCCGCAAGATGAAGGGTGCGGCCCTTGGACAGGTGCGCCTGGACAGCGCCAAGACGCTTCTCGTTGATCTGGACCCCGGACTGGAAGGCCGCTTACGCCTTCCTTCTTGACTTTTCCTGTTGCACTCTTCAGACTATTGGTCCTGCCTGATCTGTTATTAGAGGTTAAATGTAGTATGTCCCTCAAGTTCAAGTTGCAGGCCTTGTCCCTCGTATCAATCACACTTAGTTTGATTGTCTGGCTCCCGGCATGGCTCGGCGTCGGCAAAGCAATGGACGCTGCCGGGGCAGGCGCGCTGGCCGGGACGCTCTCGGACACGCGCCAGCTTCTTTTATGGTCAGGCATTGGGGCCATGGCCCTTGTCGTTGCTTGCGGTGCAGTCCTGGGAGTCGGCTTCACTGGCAGGGTCAGGGACATCCTGGACGCCCTGACGCGCGCCGAAAACGGCGACCTGGGCAGCCGTTGCCAGACGTCCGGTTCCGATGAAATCGCCCGCATAGCAACTGAAATCAACACGCTCCTGACGCGGGTGCAGGACCTCTTCGCCCAGGCCAGGGAGCACGAATCCCAGGCCGATGCGAGCGCTCGGCAGTGCCAGCTGGCCATGACCCAGGCGGCGCAGTCCCGCCAAAGGGCCGAGAATTCGCGCCGCCAGGGAATGGGCGGAGCTTCCGGCACGCTCAGGAAGGTCGTCGGCGAAATCCAGAACGTGGCCTCGAGCCTCTCCACCGAGGTTGACGGAACCGCCGATGCGGCACGCAGGCAGGCGGACATGGTCGTCCAGACCGCTTTTGCCGTGGAGCAGCTCGATCAGGCCGTCATGGAGGCAGCCCGCAACGCCTCGGGTGCGTCTCAGCTCGCAGCCAAGGCCCGCGACCGCGCCGAGCATGGCGCCGGCGTCGTCGAGGCGGTGCTCGAATCCATCACAGCGGCCCACGCCCGCACCATGGAGCTCAAGGACGTCGTCTCGGACCTGGGCGTGCGCTCCGAATCCATCGGGCGCATCATGACCGTCATCTCCGACATCGCCGACCAGACCAACCTCCTGGCGCTCAACGCCGCCATCGAGGCGGCCCGCGCTGGCGACGCCGGGCGCGGCTTCGCCGTGGTGGCCGACGAGGTGAGAAAGCTCGCCGAGAAGACCATGGAAGCCACCCGCGAAGTGGGCCAGGTGATCCAGGCCATCCAGTCGGGCGCGCGCGACGCCGCTTCCGGCATGGAGAACGCCGCCTCTGAAGTGGAACGCGCCACGGGGCAGGCCCGTCAGTCCGGCGAGGCGCTGGGCGAGATCGTTTCCATCGTGGAGGCCACCTCCGATCAGGTGCGCTCCATCGCCACTGCAGCAGAACAGCAGTCGGCAGCCAGCACCCAGATCGGGCGCACCGTGAACAGCGTGCGCGATATCTCCACGGGGACCCTTGACGGTATGAATAGATGCGAGCAAGGACTTGATACCTTGCTCGAACAGGTCGGGGCGCTTGCCAACCTGAACAGCGTGTTTACACTGCTGGGGCAGGGCGTGGTGCAGGACGTCATCGAGCAGCTGGCCTGCTCGCCGGAGCTTGTGTCCATGGAGCGCGCCAGGATGGAAGCCGGGCTCAGGAAAGCCTTGGCCGACAACGCTTTTTTGGAGTTGGCCTACATCACCGACGCCTCGGGACGCCAGGTGGTGAGCAACATCCCCCAGGCCGGTTTTTTCCAGCAGGAAGGGGAGGGGTTCGGCAAGAGCTGGAGTTCGCGCCCCTGGTTCACCGGCGCGGTAAAAAGCAAGGATATTTTCATATCAGAGGTTTACGTCTCAACAGCGTCCAACGCGCCGTGCATCACCGTCAGCCGTCCGATCGAGGCCGCCGACGGGACCATGCTCGGGGTGCTGGGGTTGGACGTAAAGCTCAATTGACGGGAATACATGGCAAAAAACAACGGCCTTGAGCGAAAGCTGGAATTCGACGACGCCTCCATGGCCCGGGACCTGTTCGGGCCGCACAACGCCAACCTGGCCTTCGTGGGCGAAAAGACAGGCATCCGGGCCGACTCGCGCGGCTCGGTGCTGACCCTTCGCGGCGACTCGCAGGAGGTGCTCGATCAAGTGGCCGAAGCCATGATCAAGCTCTACGGCATGCTCAAACGCGGTGTGCCGGTCTATCCGCGCGACATCGAACCGGTCTTGTCCCACCTGGGCAAGACGCCCGGAGCGAAACTCGGCAAGTTCTTCGAGGAGCAGTCTTTCGTCGTCTCTCCCAAGAAGACCATTTCGCCCCGCACTTTCACCCAGCGCGAATACATGGGGGCCATCCGCTCCGGCGACATGGTCTTCGGCATCGGCCCCGCAGGCACGGGCAAGACCTACCTAGCCGTGGCCATGGCCGTGGCCGACCTGCTGGCCCGACGGGTCAAGCGCCTGGTGCTGACCCGCCCTGCCGTGGAAGCTGGTGAAAAGCTTGGTTTTCTTCCCGGCGACCTCATGGAGAAGGTGAACCCGTATCTGCGCCCCCTGTACGACGCCCTGCACGACATGCTGGACTATCAGCGGGTCACGGAGATGCTGGCCGAGGGCGTCATCGAGGTGGCTCCCCTGGCCTTCATGCGCGGGCGCACCCTGAACGACTCCTTCATCATCCTGGATGAAGCCCAGAACACAACGCCTGAACAAATGAAGATGTTCTTGACGCGGCTCGGGTTCGGGTCCAAAGCGGTTGTGACCGGCGACGTGACCCAGGTGGACCTGCCGCGCGGCGCGGCTTCGGGCCTCGCGGAGGCTCGCGCCATCCTGTCCGGCGTTGAAGGACTGAGCTTCGTGCATTTCAATGAGGAGGACGTCATCCGCCATCCCCTGGTGGGGCGGATCGTGCAAGCCTATGAGCGGCATTCTCAGTCGTCTGAAAAGAAATAACTCCGCGCAGAAGCCGGTCGTGTCCTGTCAGCCGGGCATGGCCTGTTCGCTGGAACGCCCGCTCCCCTGGGGGCTGGGCGTTTTTCTGGTGGTCATTCTGGGCGCGAGCATCCTGTCCTCCGTGCGTTTCGAATCGCCGGTCAAGGTCTTCCTGGCCGGTGAGATAGCCACCCAGGACATCACCGCCGACCAGAACCTGCGGTTCGAGGACCGCGAGGCCACCCTGCGAAAACGTGAACAGGTGGCCGAAAACCAGCCTCCCGTCTTCGATCTGAGCCCGGAATCCTACGAGTACCTCCGCAAGCACGCATCTGATGTGCTCCTTCAGGCCAAGCGCACCGACGACGACCCCGAAAAGGTGCGCGCCTCCCTCTCCGAGGACCTGAACAGCGAAATCAGCCGGGAAACCATTCAGATATGGCGTTCCCAGGAATTTCTGGACCTCATGGCGCTTCAGGTGATGCCCTGGATGAAAGAGGCGTACGCCAAAGGCGTTGCCGGACATCCCGGAATCTTCGCCTCCTACAAGCAGGGGATCCTCCTGCGCGAGCTTCCCTCGGGCATGGAGACCCTCTACCTGGAAGCACCCGTCACACTTGATCTGGAGAAGCTCAAGGACGACCTGGACCAGCTGCTGCGCCGCGACCTGAAAAAGAACATCCGCGTGCGCAAGGCTGTTTTCGCCCTGATCGGCCCCTTCCTGCGTCCGAACCTGGTCTTCAACCAGGAGACCACCCGGCTGCGCAAGCAGGAGATCGTGGTGGCCATGGAGCCGGTGTACTCCAACATCTACAAGGGCGAGATGGTCGTGCGCCAGGGCGAGCGCGTCACGCCGGAGCAGCAGACCAAGCTTCAGACGCTCTACGCCCACCGCACCAGTTCGCTCAAACCCTTCGCCATTCCCGGCACGTTCCTGCTGGCCTGTCTGTTCTTCGTGCTGCTGCACCTCTCGCAGGGCAAGAAGTCCGGCATTCGTGCGGTCAGCCACCGTGACTGGCTGGCCCTGGCCTTGGTGACCGCGTTCTTCGTGCTGCTGGCCAAGTTCGTGGAGCTGGCCCGCGTGTCGGACGCCCATCTCCCGGCGTTCCTCAAATCCAGCCAGGTGGCCTTCGGCCTGCCCATCGCGGGCGCGGCAGGCGTGCTGGCCATGTTCCTGCCCCAGGCGCTGTGTTCATTCGCCGTGCTTCTGCTCTCGTATCTGGTCACCAACGAGGTGGGCGGCAACGTGCACCTGTTCAGCTACTATCTGCTGGGCGGCTTCGTGTACGCCACCATCATCAGGAACTGCGAGACGCGTCAGGACGTGCTGCGGTCCATCCTGCCGCTGTCGGCCCTGTGCGTCGTGTCCTGGTTCGGCGTGGTGCTGGTGCAGGACGGAGCAGGGGAGCTGACCCTGGCGGGCGGCGTGCACGCGGCCTTCAACTCCGTTTTTTCGCTGCTCCTGGTGCTGGGCCTGAGCCCTGTGCTGGAGATGGTCTTCGGCTATACATCGCGCTTCAAGCTGATGGAGCTCATGAGCCTGGAGCAGCCGCTCCTGCAGGATCTCATGGTCAACGCGCCCGGCACCTACCATCACTCCATCATCGTGGCCAACATGGTGGAGGCCGCCGCGCGCGCCGTGGGAGCCAACGCCCTGCTGGCCAAGGTGGCCGCGCTCTACCACGACATCGGCAAGCTCAAGAATCCGCAGTACTTCATCGAGAACCAGTTCGGGAAAGAGAACAAGCACAACAAGCTCTCCCCCTCCATGAGCGCGCTCATCCTCATCTCCCACGTGAAGAAAGGCGTGGAGCTGGCCAAGGAGCACAAGCTCGGCGACGAGATCGCCGCCCTCATCGGCCAGCATCACGGCATGACGCTCATCACCTATTTCTACCACAAGGCCCAGGAGCAGGCCGAGGCCAAGGGCGAGGAACCCGTGCGCGAGGACGAATTCCGCTACCCCGGCCCCAAGCCCCAGTCCAAGGAAGCCGGCATCATCATGCTGGCCGACGCCATCGAGGCCTCCAGCCGGACCCTGGTGGATCCCACGCCCAGCCGCATCAAGGGGCATATTCAGTCCATCGTGCGCAAGCTCTATAATGAAGGCGAGCTGGACGGCTCCGAGTTGACGCTCAAGGACCTGACCCAGGCCTCCGACACCTTCCACCGGATTCTCACCGGTATCTTCCACCACCGGATCGAGTATCCGAACATGGAACGTGGGAAGGAAAAGCCGAAAGAGAACGGCGAGAAGCTCGCCCTGCCCGAGAAGGGGGCGCTGCCCGAAAAGGCGGCATAAGAGACGGGGCTCCGCCCCGGACCCCGGCGGGCTCCGCCCTGCACCCGCCAGGGGCCAGAGGTGGATGATCCCCCTGGACCCTCAATTTGCTTCGCGTGTTTTGCGGCAGTTGGGGCTATAGTCTGCCGTTGTGTCGGGTTTGAGCACTCACTCGACTTCACGTTCGGCGCGGCAGCTGGGCCTGGAACGGTCGTGTCCCGCGCGGCGGGCGACGAATCGTCTTCAAATCGGTTCGAGCCCGCGCGCGGAGCACAGACGGGACAGTCCCAGCTGTCGCCGGAACGACGGTCGCAGTGCCAGGAAAGGCCATGCCTTTGCATTTCATTCATACCAACAGGCGAGGCACGACATCTGCCATGACCGATTCCATCTGGATCGAACCCGGCGCGGCCTTGAATCCCGCGCTCCCGCTCTCGAAGAACGAGATGAAGCCGCTCATCAGGCGGCTTTTGTCCGTGCTTGGGCTTCAGGGTGCGTCACTTGAGCTTCGTCTCGTGGACGATGTGGAGATAGCCCGGCTGAACCGGGAGTTCCTGGGCATGACCGGCCCCACCAACGTGCTTTCCTTTCCCGCTGAAGACCCCGAACAGCCGCAGTACCTGGGCGAACTGGCCTTGTCCGTGGATACCCTCACGCGCGAGGCCGCGCTCTACGGCCAGGACCCTCAGTCGCATCTGGTGCGCCTGCTGGCACACGGCCTCCTGCACCTGGCCGGGTATGACCACGGCCAGGCGATGGAGGCGATGACGGATGCGGCTGTGGAGGCACTGGGTTAGGCAGGTTGCGTGTCGATCCCGGGTCAAATCGCCTCACCTCTTTACATCTCCCCGGTCAGCGGCTAATTTGCCTCTTTTCGCCGTAAGATCACCTGGAGGCTCGCATGCCCAAAAAATTCCTTGAAATTCATGACATGACCCGCGCCGAGGCTCACGCCGTGGTGTACCGGGCCATCGAAATGAAGCGCACCAAGTTCCGCTCCGACCTGCTCGAAGGCCGCACCGTGGCTCTCATCTTCGAGAAGGCCTCCACCCGCACCCGCGTCTCCTTCGAGATGGCCGTGCGCCACCTGGGCGGCTCCACCATCTACATGACCCAGAACGACTCCCAGCTCGGCCGCTCCGAGCCGGTCGAGGACACCATCCGGGTTCTGTCGCGTTATGTCGATGGTCTGGTCATGCGCACCTTCGAGCACTCCAAGCTCACCCGCATGATGGCAAAATCCACCATCCCCATCGTCAACGCCCTGTCCGACGACTTCCATCCCTGCCAGGTGATGGGCGACGTGATGACCATGGTCGAGCGCGGCGCGGACCTGGAGAAGACCAAGGTGGCCTGGGTGGGCGACGGCAACAACATGGCCCAGTCCTGGATCAATTCGGCCACGTATTTTCCCTTCGAGCTGGTGCTGGCCTGCCCCAAGGGCTACCAGCCCCGCAAGGACATCCTGGACGCCGCCTTGGCCATGGGCGCGAAGATCACCCTCACCGAGGACCCGGTCCAGGCCGTCACCGGCGCGCATTTCGTCAACACCGACGTGTTCGCCTCCATGGGCCAGGAAGGCGAAGCCTCCGAGCGCCTGAAGGTCTTCGCGGGCTACCAGATCGACTCCAAGGCCATGTCACTGGCCGCGCCCGGCGCGAAGTTCATGCACTGCCTGCCCGCGCACCAAGGTGAGGAAGTCACCACCGAGGTCTTCGAGTCCGATGCCTCCATCGTCTGGGATCAGGCCGAAAACCGCCTGCACATTCAGAAAGCCATCCTGGAGTGGGTCTACACCAAGCAGTACGACGCCGCCCCTTACACCCTCGCGGAGATTTAAACGATGAGCAGCATAAAGAAAGTCGTCCTGGCCTATTCCGGCGGCCTGGACACGTCGGTCATCCTCAAGTGGATCAAGAAAACCTACCAGTGCGAGGTCATCACCATGACCGCCGACCTGGGCCAGGAAGAGGAACTGGACGGCCTTGAGGAAAAGGCTCTGAACACCGGGGCCACCAAAGCCTATATCGACGACCTGCGCGAGGAGTTCGCCCGCGATTTCGTCTTCCCCGTGCTGCGCGCCGGAGCCGTGTACGAGGGCCGCTATCTGCTGGGCACCTCCATTGCGCGTCCGCTGATCGCCAAGCGCATGGTGGAGATCGCCCTGGCCGAAGGCGCGCAGGCCGTGTCCCACGGCGCCACCGGCAAGGGCAACGACCAGGTGCGCTTCGAGCTGACCGCCATGGCCCTGGCCCCGCAGCTCAAGACCATCGCCCCCTGGCGCGAATGGGACTTCAAGGGCCGCGCCGACCTGATGGCCTTCGCCAAGGACAACGGCATCCCCGTGCCCGTCACCAAGGAGAAGCCCTACAGCTGCGACCGCAACCTCATGCACCTCTCCTTCGAGGGCGGCGAGCTGGAAGATCCCTGGAACGAGCCCGGCCCGCACAGCTACCTGCTGTGCTGCCGCCCCGAGGACGCCCCCAACGAGGCCGAATACATCGAACTCGAGTTCGACCAGGGCAACCCCGTGGCCCTGAACGGCGAGAAACTTTCTCCCGCCGCCATGATCCGCGCCCTCAACAAGCTTGGCGGCAAGCACGGCGTGGGACGCCTGGACATGGTGGAGAACCGCTTCGTGGGCATGAAGTCGCGCGGCGTCTACGAGACCCCCGGCTGCACCATCATCCACGCCGCACACCGCGACCTGGAAGGCATCACCATGGACCGCGAGGTCATGCACCTGCGCGATTCGCTCATCCCGCGCTACGCCGAGATGGTCTACTACGGGTTCTGGTTCGCCCCGGAGCGCGAGGCCATTCAGGCCCTGGTGGACAAGAGCCAGGAGCGCATCAGCGGCGTGGTGCGCGTGAAGCTCTTCAAGGGTCAAGCCACCCCCGTGGGACGCAAGTCCCCCAACAGCCTGTACAACACCGAGCTGGTGACCTTCGAGGAGGACTCGGTGTACGACCAGTCCGACGCCACCGGGTTCATCAGGCTTCAGGGACTGCGCCTGCGCGGCTACAAGAAGATGTAGCTCAGGGGTGCATATTGGGGCTCCGCCCCAAACCCCGCCGGGCTCTGCCCTGCACCCGCTGGGACGCTGTCCCAGACCCTGCCAGGGCTCTGCCCTGGACCCGCCAGGGGGATGATCCCCCTGGACCCTGCAATAGGGGGTTGGGACACGCCATGTGAATTATTCAGGGCCGCAGGTGAAAGATATTGTTAAATATCTTTAAGCCTGCGGCCCTTGATACTTCTGCGCTGGACCGCTACTTTCACAAATCACGTTGCGAAGCGGAGAGGGTGTCCAGAGGGCGAAGCCCTTTGGCCGCCGGAGGCTCTCTTCCAACTACCCACGTCGCCATCAAGCCGGAGGCTCACATACCATGTCTGACAAACCCTGGGGCGGTCGTTTCACCGAACCCACTTCCAAGATAGTCGAACGCTATACCGGCTCGGTTCGTTTCGATCAGGCTCTCTACGCCCAGGACATCGCCGGTTCCAAGGCCCACGCCCGGATGCTGGCCAAGCAGGGCGTCATCAGCCAGGACGAGGCCAGGAAGATCGTCGGCGGCCTGGACATCATCCTGAATGACATCCACGAAGGCCGGTTCGTCTGGAAGGACGAACTGGAAGACGTGCACATGAACATCGAGGCGCGCCTGACCGAGATGATCGGCGACGCCGGGCGCAAGCTGCACACCGGGCGCTCCCGCAACGATCAGGTCTGCCTGGATTTCCGCCTGTTCGTGAGCGCACGGCTCGAAGTCTGGAGCGAACTGCTGGCCGCGCTGGTGAAGGTGCTGTCGGAGCGCGCCGAAGAGCACGTGGAGACCATCCTGCCGGGTTACACCCACATGCAGCCCGCCCAGCCCGTGAGCCTGGGGCACCACCTGCTGGCCTACGCCTGGATGTTCAAGCGCGACCATGAGCGCTGCCAGGACGCGCTGAAGCGCTCTGCGGTGTCTCCGCTTGGGGCTGCGGCCCTGGCCGGGACGACCTTTCCCCTGGACCCCAAGGCCGTGGCCGACGAACTGGGCCTTTTCGGCACCTTCGGCAACAGCCTGGACGCCGTGTCCGACCGGGATTTCGCCCTCGAGGCGCTGTTCGTGGGCACCACGGTGATGATGCACCTGTCTCGCCTGTGCGAGGAGCTCATCATCTGGGCCAACCCCAACTTCGGGTACGTGGCCCTGCCGGATGCCTATGCAACGGGCAGTTCCATCATGCCCCAGAAGAAGAATCCGGACGTGGCCGAGCTCATGCGCGGCAAGACGGGCAGGGTGTACGGGGCGCTTTTCACGCTGATGACCATCATGAAGGGGTTGCCTCTGGCCTACAACAGGGACATGCAGGAAGACAAAGAGCCGTTTTTCGACGCAGACCGGACGGTCAGCGATTCTTTGGCCATCATGGCCGAGATGATGAAGGTGATGGGCTTCAGGCCGGAGCGCATGCGCCAGGCGCTGAAGCTGGGCTTTTTGAACGCCACGGAGTTGGCCGACTATCTGGCCGCCAAGGGCGTTCCGTTCCGGGAGGCGCACCACGTGGCCGGTTCGGCGGTGGCCCTGGCCGAGAAGTCGGGCAGGGGGCTTGAGGAACTGACCCTGGCTGAATTGCAGGGACTCTGCGCCCAGATCGGCCCGGACGTGGCCGAGATATTGACGTATGAGGCGGCCATGCGGCGGCGCAATACGTCAGGCGGCACCTCGCCCGAACGGGTGAAGGAGCAGATCGGGACGCTTGAGGGCTGGCTTGCGGGGCTGTGATGGCGGAAGCGTATAGGAGTCGAACCTACCGGCGGGTATGAGCCGCCCAACGGTTTTGAAGACCGTGCGCCACACCGGTGACGATACGCTTCCAGCCGGGTGAAGGGGGCTTGTAACCTTAACAGCTCATGAATTCAACTGCGGCGAATGGACAGCCCGGTTTGGAAGTGTTACTCAGACCGCTGGGGGAAACCCCCACGGAGGAATCGACTTGAATAATTTCACCAAGAATTTAGGCATTTGGGCTGTCATCTGTATCGTGATGATTGTCCTGTTCAACCTGTTGAACCAACAGCCTGTTCAGTCTTCCAAGCTCCCTTATTCCGACTTCCTCAAGAAGGCGACTTCGGGCCAGCTTGAGTCCGTTCGCATTCAGGGACACCGCATCGACGGTCTCACTACGGAGAAGGAGCGCTTCTCCACCTATGCGCCTTCGGACCCCACACTGGTCAAGACGCTCATCGACAACAAGGTCCAGGTGCGCGCCGAACCGGAAGAGGAATCCCCCTGGTACGTATCCGTCCTGGTCTCCTGGTTCCCCATGCTGCTGCTTATCGGCGTGTGGATCTTCTTCATGCGCCAGATGCAGGGCGGCGGCGGCAAGGCCATGAGCTTTGGCCGTTCCCGCGCGCGCCTCATCAACCAGGACAGCCAGCGCGTCACCTTCCAGGATGTGGCAGGCGTGGACGAAGCCAAGGAGGAACTGGCCGAGATCGTGCAGTTCCTGTCCGACCCCAAGAAATTCACCCGCCTGGGCGGGCGCATCCCCAAGGGCGTGCTGTTGGTCGGCTCGCCCGGCACCGGCAAGACCCTGCTGGCGCGGGCCGTGGCTGGTGAGGCGGGCGTGCCCTTCTTCTCCATCTCCGGCTCCGACTTCGTGGAGATGTTCGTGGGCGTGGGCGCTGCCCGCGTGCGCGACCTGTTCACCCAGGGCAAGAAAAACGCCCCCTGCCTCATCTTCATCGACGAAATCGACGCCGTGGGCCGTCAGCGCGGCGCTGGCCTGGGCGGCGGTCACGACGAGCGCGAACAGACCTTGAACCAGCTCCTGGTGGAAATGGACGGCTTCGAGTCCAACGAAGGCGTCATCCTCATCGCGGCCACCAACCGCCCGGACGTCCTGGACCCGGCGCTCCTGCGGCCTGGCCGTTTCGACCGCCAGGTGGTGGTTCCCGCCCCTGACGTTCGCGGTCGCAAGCGCATCCTGGAAGTGCACACCCGCCGCACCCCCGTGGACAAGTCGGTGGACCTGGATGTGCTGGCCAAGGGAACGCCCGGCTTCTCCGGCGCGGACCTCGAGAACCTGGTGAACGAGGCGGCGCTTTCAGCCGCCAAACTGAACCGCGACCGCCTGCTGATGGCCGACTTCGAAATGGCCAAGGACAAGGTCCTCATGGGCAAGGAGCGCCGCAGCCTCATCCTCTCGGACGAGGAAAAGCGTACCACCGCCTACCACGAGGCCGGACACGCCCTGGTGGCCAAGCTCATCAAGGGGTCCGACCCCGTGCACAAGGTGTCCATCATCCCGCGCGGCCGCGCCCTGGGCGTGACCATGCAACTGCCCGAGGACGATCGCCACACCTATTCCAAGGTGTTCCTCACCGACACCATCGTCATGCTCATGGGCGGGCGGGTGGCCGAGGAGCTGGTGCTCGACCAGCTGACCACGGGCGCTGGCAACGACATCGAACGCGCCACGGGCATGGCCCGCAAGATGGTCTGCAAATGGGGCATGAGCGAGAAGCTCGGCCCGCTGTCCTACGGCGAGAAGGACGAGGAGATCTTCCTGGGCCGCGACATGGTGGCCCACAAGAACTTCAGCGAGGACACTTCCCGCCAGATCGACATGGAAGTGCGCGCCATCGTTGAGGGCTGCCACGCCCGCGCCAAGCAGTTGCTCACCGATAACCTTGAGCACCTCCACGCCATCGCCAAGGCGCTCCTGGAGCGCGAGACCATCAGCGGCGCGGAAATCGACATGCTGCTCAAGGGCGAGACGCTGCCTCCGGTGGAAATCCAGGCGGACGTGCCCAAGGATATGGGGTCCGCCTCCGAGACTCCCAAGCCTGAAGCTGGCGCTCCCGATGCGGCCCAGGCCTCCGAGAATACGCCTTCGGCTCCGAAGGCTGCCCCCGAGGCTCCCAAGGAGGCTGGTCAGGAAGGCGAGGGCGAGGCCACGGGCGATAAACCCGCAGAAGGCCCCAAATCCTCCTGATCGGCTTCGGAAAAGCACGGCAGGTGGGCGCGATGGGACGATACATGGCCTCTGTGCCTGGCTTCACCCGCAACACAGGTCTTTGGCCGTTTTGTACATGACGAAACGAAACGCACGCCTCGGACGAGACGATATCCGCCCCGCCAACGGGGTTGCTTGGACCGTAAAAGGGGGGAGGGTCTTGGGACCCGCCCCCTTTCTTGTGATGGGCATCGTCAACGTCACTCCTGATTCCTTCTCCGACGGCGGCCTCTTACTTGATCCTGCCCAGGCGCTGCAACACGCCCTGAGCCAGATGCACCAAGGCGCGGCCATCGTGGACGTGGGCGGCGAATCAACCCGTCCCTTTTCTGACCCGGTCACGGAAGCCGAGGAGCTTCGCCGCGTGCTGCCGGTGGTCGAGGCCATCCTGAGGGAACGCCCCGACGCAGCCGTGTCCGTGGACACCTACAAGGCTGAGGTTGCGGCTCGTGCCCTTGCGTCTGGAGCACTTATCGTCAACGACGTGTCAGCCTGCCGCTTCGACCCGCAGCTTCTGGACGTCCTGGTCCAGCACAAACCCGGCTACGTGCTCATGCACTCCCAGGGTACGCCCAAGACCATGCAGGTGGAGCCTCGCTACGACGACGTCGTGGCCGAAGTGCTGGATTTCTTCGAGAAGAACCTCGCCCGGTTGGTCCGGGCCGGGTTGCCCGAGGATCGTGTCGTGCTGGACCCCGGCGTCGGGTTTGGCAAGAACATCGAGCATAATATCCAGCTTATCCAGAGGGTTGATACTTTTTCCTCATTGGGGAGACCGGTGCTTATGGGACTTTCCAACAAATCTTTCCTGGGCGCGCTCACGGGCCAGGATGTGGGAGGGCGCGGCCCCGCCACACAGGTGGCCACGGCCCTGAGCCACACCCACGGGGCGCGGATTCACCGCGTTCACCAGGTGGCGCAGGCGGTCGAGGCCCTGGTCCTGGCGGAGGCCCTGTGCTGAGACCGGCTACCCCATCCTGCCTGTGTGGCGTTCGATCCGATTCTTCGCCGTTACCCCGGAGAATGCCATGCTGATGGAGAAGCTCCGTCCTTTCTTGGACAACCTCCCGGCATTTCTCCCGCTCGGCTGGCGGGAGCTTCTGGACATCACGCTTGTGGCCGTGCTGTTCTACCGGGTTATCCTGCTGGTGCAGGGGACCCGTGCGGTGTCGGTCATCCACGGCATCCTGGTGGTGCTTCTCGCTTATTATCTTTCGGGCGAATTCGGCCTGTTCACCCTGCATTGGCTCCTGGCCAACTTCCTTGGGTCGTTCTTCCTGGTGGTGGTCATTCTCTTTCAGGCGGACCTCCGCAAGGCCCTGGCCCAGGTGGGCCTGCGCTGGTTCGGCAGCCGCTCCCGCAGCCGCGACGCCGGAACCGCCCAGGCCCTCTGCGAGTCGTTGCGCACGCTGGCCCATGCCCGCATCGGCGCGCTGGTGGTCCTGGAGCGGGGCATCCTGCTGGGCGATCTGACCGCGCGCGGCGTGGAACTCTCGACCAAATTGACCGCCGATATCCTGCTGACCATCTTCAACCGGGAAAGCCCCCTGCACGACGGCGCGCTGATCGCGCGCGGCGACCAGGTGGTCGCGGTGGCCTGCATTCTGCCCCTGGCTTCGTATCAGGCCCTGCCAGCCTCCTTCGGCACCCGGCACCGTGCTGCGGTGGGCGTCACCGAAGAGACGGACGCCCTGGCCCTGGTCGTTTCCGAGGAACGCGGCGAGATCAGGGCCGCGTCGGCGGGCAAACTCACTGAACCGCTGGACGATTCGGCGCTTTTGGCCCTTTTGCGGGCCAAATGGGTGGGGCGTTCATGAACTCTCACTGGCATTACCGGGCGCTGGCCCTTTTGCTTGCGCTTCTTTCCTGGTATCTGGTCATAGGCAGGGAACGCGTGGACACGTGGTTCCAGGTGAAGATCGAGACCGCCGGGCTGGCCGACGGGCTTGTGTTGCGAGGCGTGCCGCGCGAATACTTGGATGTCCTGGTGCACGGTCCCAAGGGGCTGGTCAGGAAGATCGAGCCGGGCGCCCTGGTCTACACGCTGGATGCGCGTAAGCTGGTTCCGGGCCTGAACACCATCGTGATCGAGCCGGACGCCATCCCGCTCTCCAAGCTGTTCGAGGTGACCGAGATCCGCCCCTCCAAGCTTGAAATAGCGGTAGAAAGGCGCATATCCAAGACGGTTCCGGTGCGCATGGTCTTCCGCGAGGGGCTCAAGCGCGACTACAAGCTCTCCGGACATCTCGAACCGGCCCAGGTTACGGTTTCCGGGCCGGAATCACTGGTCCGGGAGATGACCGACGTTTCCATACAGGCCCTGGGGCTTCCCGACGACAGCTCCGGCCAGTTCGAGACCTTGGCGAACGTGGTGTCTCCCGATCAGGTCGAGGCGTCTCCCCGCGTGGTTAAGGCCCAGGTGGCCTACCAGCTGAACACCCGCGAGGTTGCGGTGGACGTGCCGGTGCGCATCGTCTCCCACGAAAGAACGGGAGTGAGCGTTTCGCCGGAAGTGGTGATGCTGCGCTTCAAGGCGCCGCTGTCGCTTTTGCGTGAAGGCGCATGGCGGGGTCTGCTGGACGCCTTCGTTGAAATTGATTCCAAGGCGGCTCCCGGCCGCCATGAAGTGACATACCGCGTGACCCTGCCGCAGGGTTGCGAGCTTATTCAGGCCCGGCCCGAGAAAGTCGCTGTGCTGATCAAATGACAGGAGACGAGATGAATAAACGCCTTTTCGGAACTGACGGATTGCGCGGACAGGTGAACATCCACCCCATGACTCCCGAAGTGGCCCTGCGTCTCGGGCTTGCGGCGGGAGCGCACTTTCGCAACGGAAGTGGCCGCCACAAAGTGGTCATCGGCAAGGATACCCGCCTTTCCGGCTACATTTTCGAGTACGCGCTGTCCTCGGGCTTTTGCGCCTCCGGCATGGATGTGTTCCTGGTGGGGCCGCTGCCCACCCCGGCCATCGCCTTCCTTACGCGGTCCATGCGGGCCGATGTGGGCGTGGTGATCTCCGCGTCGCACAACCCTTACATGGACAACGGTATCAAGTTCTTCGACCGACACGGCTTCAAGCTGCCGGACGAGGCGGAGGATCGCATCGCCCAGCGGGTCATGGCCGACTGCTGCGACTGGGAATACCCCGCGCCCGAGGAAGTGGGCCGCGCCTTCAAGATCCAGGACAGCCCGGGCCGTTACAACGTGTACCTCAAGTCCACCATCCCCGCGGAGCTCAAGTTCGACGGCCTGAAGATCGTGCTGGACTGCGCCAACGGCGCGGCCTACCGCGTGTCGCCGCTCATCTTCGAGGAACTCGGGGCCACGGTGATCAAGCTCGGCGTCGAGCCCGACGGCAAGAACATCAACCGCAAGGTCGGTTCGCTCTATCCCAACGTCACCGCGCAGATGGTGCGCGAGACCGGCGCGGACATCGGCATCGCCCTGGACGGCGACGCAGACCGGGTGATCGTGGTGGACGAGAAGGGCAACGTGCTGGACGGCGACCAGATCATGGCCATCTGCGCCCTGGACCTGATGGAGAAGGGAGAGCTGCCGGGCAACCTCCTGGTGTCCACCGTGATGAGCAACATGGCCCTGGAGGTGTTCATGGAGGAGCGCGGCGGGCGGCTGCTGCGCACCAACGTCGGCGACCGCTACGTGTTCGAGGCCATGCAGCGCGAGGGCGCGGTGCTTGGCGGCGAACAGTCCGGGCACATCATCTTCAAGAACCACGCGACCACCGGCGACGGCACCCTGGCCGCCCTGCAACTCATCCGCATCATGCTGGAGCGGGGCAAGCCGCTCTCCGAGCTGGCGCACCTCCTGGAACCGTACCCGCAGGTGCTGGTGAACGTGCACGTGGAGCGCAAGATCCCCTTCGAGCAGGCCCCGGCGGTCATGGAGGCCGTCAAGGACGCCGAAGCCTCCCTGTGCGGCAAGGGGCGGGTGCTGCTGCGCTATTCCGGCACGGAGTCCGTGGCCCGCATCATGGTGGAGGGCTGCGATTCGACTCAGGTGAAATCCCTGGCCGACTCCCTGGTCGGGACGCTCAAGGAACATTTGCGCTAGTGTCGCGTCCCTGAAAAACATAATAATCAGGGATGTATTTTGAGGACGCCACACGAGCGCCGACAGTGGCGGGCGAATGACGGTGCGGCGCGGTGGGCGTGTTGCGCCGGGTATGGAGCCGGACAAGAAGTCGGCCAAGACGTCGGGCTGTACCCTGAACGCACTGGCCCGCATGGTGAACGGTCATGTTCGCACAGTGTGACTTTTGCCAGACGCCGCCGGGCGTTCGCCATTTTCGCTGGACATTTCAGGCGATTCTCCTAAACTTGACCGTTGGATAAAGGGTACGCCCTGTTCCAACCTGTGGAGAATACAGCAATTTCGCGTTGATAAGCGCCAGTTTGCGAGTGCGGCGTCCCGAATGCGCCTCGCCGTCAAGGAGAAGGGCCATGGAGATCACGAAAGTCGTCGTTCCTGTTGCTGGCTGGGGCACCCGGTCGCTTCCGGCCACCAAGAACGTTCCCAAGGAGATGCTCCCCATCTTCAAGAAACCGGTGGTGCAATACATCGTCGAGGAGGCCCAGGCGGCCGGACTCAAGGATGTGGTGTTCATCACCAACCGCAACAAGACCATCATCGAAGACCACTTCGACTACAACCTGGCGCTGGAAACCCTTCTGGAGAGCTCCGGCAAGACCGAGTTGCTGAACACTGTGCGCCAGACCGCCGAGATGGCCAACATCATCACCGTGCGCCAGAAGAAGCAGCTGGGCCTGGGCCACGCCGTGCTCTGCGCCAAGGAAGTCGTCAAGAACGAGCCCTTTGCCGTCATGGTGGGCGACGACCTGATGTTCAGCATGGAGCCGGGCATCAAGCAGCTCATAAACGTCGCCCAGTCCGAGCACATGCCCGTGGTCGGCGTCATGGAAGTGCCTGCGGACAAGGTCTCCAGCTACGGCATCATCGAAGCCGAGGAGTTCTCCTCCGGTCTGTACCGCGTGCGCGACCTTGTGGAAAAGCCCAAGCCCAGCGAGGCACCGTCCAAGCTGGCCATCGTCGGGCGCTACGTGCTCTTCCCGGACATCTTCGAGCATTTGGAAGCGCTCAAACCCAACAAGGACGGCGAGTATCAGCTCACCGACGCCCTCAAGGGCCTAGCCAAGAACGGCCGCCTGCTGGCCGTCAAGATTCGTGGTCAGCGCTTCGACGCTGGCGACTGGGTGGACTACCTGGCCGCCAACATCTACTTCGCCCTGCAGGACGAAGAACTGCGCTATCCGCTGATCTCCAAGCTGCGCGACTTCATGCCCGTCTAATCATCGGGATCGTTTGATTTGCAAAGCGCCGCTTGCCAACCCCGGCGAGCGGCGCTTTACTTTGAGAGCCGGGCTCCGCCCGGACCCGGCAGGGCGCTGCCCTGCACCCGCCAGGGGGATGATCCCCCTGGCCCCTCAGTGGGCTTCGCGTCATAATCCGTCACAATTGTCGAATAACGACGCGAAGCTACTTAAATGTTTTTGAAGGAGAGTCCAGAGAGGAAACTTTTTTCCAAAAAGTTTCCTCTCTGGCCGCCGGAGGCATCTTCTGTCTTCCCACAATCGTTCGGCATCACAATGACATCTCCATCTCGCCCCTTGCTGCGCGTAGCGCTCCTTTCACCGCCGTTTGCGGCGCTTACCTATTCGCTGCCCGAGCACTTCTCCGGCTGGGACTTCCCTGCGGGCCTTCGGGTCGCGGTTCCCATGGGCAGGTCCGTGCGCGCTGGGGTGGTGCTCGGCCCGGCGGACGCAATGCCCGAGGGCATCGAGGCGAAAGACATCATCTGGCCACTGGAGCTTTCGCCGCTGCTCACTCCGTCCTACGTCACCCTGGCGGAAAATCTGGCCTCGCGCCAGATGGCCCACGTCGGCCAGGTGCTCGCCACGCTTTTGCCTGCGGGGCTCAAGCTGGCCAAGGCCACCTTGTCCTTCCGGCACGGCGGGAAAAAGTTAAAGTATCCATTGAGCAAATTGATCGAGGCTCCGGTTGCGCCAGCCGAACTGGCCGTTGCCTGGCGCGGCGGCGAGGCGCTCCTGTCGGTGAGCGCTGCCGAGGCCGAGCCAGCCTACCGCTTGCTGGTGGACCCGCCCTGGCCGGTGCGCCCGGCTGCGTCTGCCCAACTGGCCGCGCTGGAAATGCTGTTCACGCGCGGACAGGCCACGCCGTCGCAACTGCGCGAGGCGCTTGGGCCGGGCATCAGCCAGGCGCTCAAGACCCTGGAAGGCAAGGGGCACATCATCCTGGGACCACCGCCCGAGGAACCTGACGAAGAGCTGATCCCGGTGGAGCCCGAGGAGCGCCCGCCGCTTACTGAAGGCCAGCAGGCCGCCTTTGACGAGCTCGTGCCGCTGATCGCGTCCGAGACGGGCGGGGAGAGGCTGGTTCATGGCGTTACCGGAAGCGGCAAGACCCGCCTGTATTTCGAGCTGGCCGCAAAGACCTTGAAGCAGGGGCGCTCGGTTATGCTCCTGGCTCCGGAAGTGGCTCTGGCCTCTGCCCTGCGCGACCGGGCGCGGGCCTGGTTCGGCTTCGATCCGGTGTATTCCCACGGCTACCAGTCACCCGTTCGGCGCGAACGCACCTTCCGGGAATCCGCCCAATCGCGTTCGGCGCGCCTGATCGTGGGCACGCGCTCGGCGCTCTTTCTGCCCGCACCAAACCTGGGGCTGATCATACTGGACGAGGAGCATGACGCTTCTTTCAAGCAGGACGAGCGCCTGCCGTATCAGGCCAAGGAAGTGGCATATTACCGTGCCCGCCAGGACAAGGCTCTGTTGCTGCTGGGATCGGCCACGCCGGACGTGAAGACGTATCAGTCCGCACTTGAAGGCGTAACGCCCATGGTTGTCATGCCCAGCCGGGCCGGGGCAGGGCGTCTGCCGGAAGTGGAGCTTGTGGATCTCGTGCCGCGCGACAAGGCCGTGCAGCTGGCCGGACGCCTGGACAAGGGCGGCGCGGGCCTCCTGACCGAGCGGGCCGTCATGGAACTGGGGGAAACCCTGGCGCGCGGCGATCAAGCCATGATCCTGCTCAACAGGCGCGGGTATTCGCCGCTTATTTTCTGCCTGGACTGCGAGCAGGTGCTGCGCTGTCCCAGTTGCGAGGTGTCGCTCACGTATCACAAGGGACGCGAGCGGCTGGTGTGCCACTATTGCGGGCAGAGCTTCGGCTTTCCGCGCCCGTGCGGCTCCTGTGGAGGGTGCAACTTCCTGCCCATGGGGGAGGGGACGGAACTGCTGGAAGAGCAGCTCTGCGCGGTGCTGCCCTCGGAGACGTGCGTGGCCCGGCTGGACCGCGACGTGGCCCGGCGCGCCGGAAAGGCCGAGTCCATCCTGGGGGATTTCGCCCAGGGCCGCTCCCAGGTGCTGGTGGGCACGCAGATGCTCACCAAGGGGCACGACTTCCCGGACGTCACCCTTGTGGTTGTGGCCGACGGCGACATGGGGCTGAACATGCCGGACTACCGGGCCGGGGAGCGCAGCTTCCAGATGCTGGTGCAGGTGGCCGGGCGGGCCGGGCGCGGCGAAAAGCCGGGCAGGGTGCTCATCCAGACCCGCAACCAGCACGATCCGTTCTGGAATCTGGTGCGAAACGCCGATTATACGGGGTTCTTCGCCCAGGAAATCGAAAAACGGCGCAAGTACTCCTATCCGCCCTTCGTGAAGCTCGGGCTAGTGCGGGCCAGCTACCCGCGCGACTACGAGATGGGGCAGGAGGACATGACCGAGCTGGCCCGCGCCCTGCGCGGCGTTCCGGGCGTGCGTGTGCTTGGGCCTGCGCCTGCGCCCATCGCCGTGGTGCGCGACCGGCGGCGCTTCAACTGCCTGCTGAAGGCGGCGGACTGGCCGTCGATCCGCCAGAGCTACGCCCAGGCCCTGCGGGTGCTGGGATCGTCCACCAAGCTGCGGCTCCAGCTGGACCTGGATCCGGTGGATATGATGTGACGCAAGCCCAGGAGGAGGGTGGCCGTGGAGATGTTTCTGTACCGTCTGGCAAGCTGGCTCATCGGCATGGCATTCGCCACGACAGTGTTGGCATTGCTGGTGAGACTGGCAGCGCGGGTTCTTTTCGCCTTCCGACCGTCATTCATGCGATCGCTGGGGGCGCTCTTGAGTGCCAACCTGTCGGGCGTGCTTATGAACGCCGGTGTCGTGCTGTCGGTTTCCCTCGGACTTGGCGAGTTTGCCATCTGGGCGATGGGGCTTGTGATGCTGGCCGGTGGATTCCTTCTTGCGTCCTACGTCCTTGGCAGGGGATGTGACGTGGAGAGTGGGGAAATACTGGGATTTAGGAGGGCGATGGCGGTCCTTGCCGTGGGGACTGTTCTGCCATTTCTTCTGTTGGCTCTCGTGTCCGTGGCTGGAACATTCCTCACGGGAGGCGTGTCGCCCTGAACGGGTGAATCAATCAAAGGCTGGCAAAACCCCGTTGGACAATCCGCCTGAAAAGGGTATTACCTCAAAACGAAGAGTTCACATTCGAGAGAGGTATGCCGATGGTCGATTTCAAGCAAAACGATGATTCCGTCCTGCTGGCTGCGGTGGACCACATCCGGGAACAGCGCCGCGCCGCAGGGTTGCAGGGGCTGGTCGGCGGGCTGGAGGCGGTGGTCATCTCCACCGAGTCGCAGAATTTCCTTCCGGCGGTGAGCGGGCTCCTTTCCACCACTGGTCACGACATCGCCCGGTCCTACACGAGGGGTAAGCGGGACGTGTGCCTGCTCTCCCAGGAAGGCTCCGCAGACCTTATCGTCATGACCCGCAAGGGCGAGGCGAATCCGTTCCTGCCCTTCAACAAGGGCGCAAAGACCGATGCCATCCCCAACACCCGCCTGGAGACCTTCGTCTTCAAGTGCCCGGACGTGAAGGAATACGTCGCGCTCCAGAAGAAGCGCGGCACCGTCTTCCAGGACGACCAGATCTACGACACGCCGAACTTCCTTTACGCGCAGACCATGCCCTCGCGCTTCACGGGCAACTCGGTGGGTGTGGTCCAGTGGAAGCATTCGGAATCGGACTGGCAGTCGCCCGAGTGCAAGCCGCTGGATCTCGGGCTGAAGAAGCCGAACCATCCCTTCCTGGTAAACATCAAGGAGCTTGATCACGTGGCCACCCGCGTGCGCGCCGAGGAGCGCGACGCCGCCATCCTGGAGTTCATGGAGCTCACCAGCTACGACTTCGCCTTCGCGGTGTACGTGGAGTTCCTGAACTCCATCACCAACGTGGCGCGCCTCTCGCAAGACGACTACGCCCAGGTGTTCACCTCGGGCATCGCGCCGTTCACCACGCCTGAATCGTCCGGCCCCACCGAACTCTTCATCCACAACTACGGGGCGCGCAGCCATCACATGGCTTTCACCACCGAGAACATCGAACCCACCATCGACGCTTTAAAAGCCGAAGGGGTCGGGTTCCTGTCCGATCTGGTGGGTTCGCGCGAAGAGGGGCTGAAGCAGGTGTTCACCAAGATGAACCCGCACACGCTCCTGGTAAACGAGTACATCCATCGCTACGACGGCTTTGACGGGTTTTTCACCAAGTCGAACGTGACACTGCTCACGGAATCGACACGGAACCAATAACTCGGAGGTTTGTGATGGCATTCGAACGCATCAAAATCCTGGCCGTGCTTCTGGGCGTGTTCTTCCTGGCTGCGTCGGCCCCTGAGCGTGCGCAAGCCCAGGAACTTAGTTTTCCGGTGATAACCGGCGAGAACTGGATGAACGCCACTCCTGACGAACGTTTGGCCTTCATCGCTGGACTTACGACCATGATCGAGATGGAAAAGGAAGTGCAGGGCATAAGCCCCCTGACCGAACAGCGCAGCCTGATCCCCGCGTGGGTGAAGGGGCTGTCGCGCTTCAAACTGAAGGACATCGTGACCGCACTTGACGATGTGTTCAAGAAAAAGCCGGAGCTGAAGTCCAAGCCGGTGGTCGAGGTTCTGTGGTACGAAGTGGCCTTCCCCGAAGAAGTGGCCCTTCCCAAAACGATCAAGAAGTAGGTGACGAAATGAGCAAATCCATAGCGGCCGGTGTCCTGGCCATGTCTCTGCTGTTTGGCGGCGCGTGCACCAATATGACCAAAACCCAGCAGGGGGCACTGAGCGGCGCGGCCATAGGCGCTGGCGCAGGTGCTGGAATCGCGGCCATTTCCGGGGGTTACGTGGGCGTGGGCGCGGCGATCGGCGGCGCACTCGGCGGGTTGGCCGGCGGTCTGTACGGCAACGAGCAGGAAAAGAAGAGCAAAAGCAAGAGCAAACAATAGCACATCGTCCAGGCCTCGGGACAAGCTTGACCCAGTCTTGGCGGCCTTTGTAATGAAAATCACGCCCGTTTTCGGAGTTCTTCCGAAAACGGGCGCGATTTATTCTACGCTAAGCAGTCAAATAATGCCTGCCCCCCTATCTGGGTGTCCAGAGGGCGACCCAATTCCGCAGGATAGCGGAATTGGGCGCTGCTTGCAGCGCCCGAAGGGCAAGGGCCAGGACGGCCCGAGTCATCCCTTTGACCGCCGGAGGCTTCATCGCCTCCGGCTCGAAACGCTACAAATTGTACAGCACGTCTCCGGGAATGACCTTGATGCCCTTCTGGCCGAACAGCTCGATGGCCTGATCGGTCTTGTCGAAGCGGAAGACGATTATGGCCGTCTTGGCGCTCTGCTGGACGAAGGCGTACATGTACTCCACGTTGACTCCGCCCTGTGACAAGATCTGCAGGATCTGGTTCAGGCCGCCCGGATGGTCGTCCACTTCCACGGCCACCACGGAGGTGCGCCCCACGGTGAAGCCGTTCTCCTTCAAGGCCTTCTTGGCCTTCTCGTGGTCGGAGACGATCAGTCGCAGGATGCCGAAATCCGAGGTGTCCGCCAGGGACAGCGCGCGGATGCTCACCTGGTTTTCGGCCAGGATGCGGGTGACTTCCTCCAGGCGTCCGGCCCGGTTCTCCAGGAAGATGGATATCTGTTCGACTTTCATGGGTTCCCCCTAGTTGGGCTTGCGTAGGTCGAGAATGCGCTTGGCCTTGCCCTCGGAGCGCTGGATGCTGCGCGGCTCCACCAGCTTCACCTGCGCGGTGACGCCCAGGTAATCCTTGATGTTCTTGACTATCTTGCCTTCGATGCGTTGTAAAATCTTGATTTCGTCCGAGAAGAGCTTCTCGTCCACTTCCACCTGCACTTCCAGGGTGTCCAGGTTGGCCTCGCGCTTGATCACCAGCAGGTAGTGCGGAGCCAGGCCCTCGGTCTCCAGCAGGATGGATTCGATCTGGCTGGGGAACACGTTCACGCCCCGGATGATGAGCATGTCGTCGGAGCGGCCCATCATGCGGTGCACGCGGGCGGTGGTGCGCCCGCAGCGGCAGGGGACCACGTCCAGCCGGGTTATGTCGCGGGTGCGATAGCGGATGAGCGGCTGGGCTTCCTTGGTGAGGGTGGTGATGACCAGCTCGCCGATCTCGCCGGGAGGGAGTACTTCGCAGGTTTCGGGATCGATGATTTCCACCAGGAAGTGGTCTTCCATGATGTGCAGGCCCTTCTGGGCGATGTTGCACTCGATGCCCACGCCCGGCCCCATGATCTCGGAGAGGCCGTAGATGTCCAGGGCCGTGATGCCCATCTTGTCCTCGATGTCGCGGCGCATCTCTTCAGTCCAGGGTTCCGCGCCGAAGATGCCGGTCTTCAGGGGCAGGTCCTTGATGTCGATGCCCGCTTCCTGCGCGGCCTCGTACAGAACCAGGGCGTAGGAGGGGGTGGAGCAGAGCACCGTGGGCCCGAAGTCCTTCATGAGCATCACCTGGCGCTTGGTGCCGCCGCCTGAAATCGGCACGATGGTCGCGCCCAGTTCCTCGGCGCCGTAATGCGCTCCAAGGCCGCCCGTGAACAGGCCGTAGCCGTAGGCGTTGTGGATGATGTCCTTGGGCGAGGCCCCGGAGGCAACGAAGCAGCGGGCCATGAGCCTGGCCCAGTTGCGCACGTCGCGGTTGGTATAGCCCACCACAGTGGACTTGCCCGTGGTGCCGGAGGAAGCATGGATGCGCACCACGTTCTCCTTGGGCACCGCGAACATGCCGAAGGGGTAGTGGTTGCGCAGGTCCTGCTTCTCGGTGAAGGGCAGAAGCTTCAGGTCGGCCAGGGTGCGGATGTCCGAGGGTTTCACGCCCATGTCGTCGAACTTCTGGCGATAGAAGCCGACGTTGGCGTGAACACGTTCCACAAGCGACTTGAGCCGCCTGAGTTGCAGGGCTTCCAGGTCCTCCCTGGGCAGGGTTTCCATCTCGACATCATAGATCATAGGGGCGTCACCTCCGTCGTTTGCGCGTGAGGTGATTCCTGCCTGACGGCGCATGTTTCCGTCAACATCCAGAACGCGGACATCGTGCGCCCAAAGTGGGCACTTTGCGTTTGCGGACTGAGGTCAAAGCCTGTAGGAAGGGGCCACGGAAGAAAAAATATGGAAAAAACCAAGAAAGACACCATCGCGACCAGTGAAAAAGTCCGCCTCGTGGCCACCTGGCTTTACGAAAAGAAAGCCAAGGACCTCGTGGCCCTGGACCTGACCAAAGTGTGCACCGTCACCGAATCCATGATCGTGGCCACCGCCGCAAACATCCGCCAGGCCCAGGCCATGGCCGATCACGTGCTGGCCATGTGCGCCCTGGAGGGTTTCTCCTTCCTGGGCATGGACGGCTACAAGACCGGACAGTGGATCCTCGTGGACTTAAACGACGTGTTCGTGCACATCTTCATGGACGAGTTCCGCCAATTCTACAACATCGAGGGCCTGTGGTCCGAAGGCACGGAAATCCCCCTGCCCAAGGCTCCCGCTCCCTCCACTGACAAAGACTCCGACTTCGATTCATGAACAAGACGCCAACTCTGCTTCTTATCCTGGACGGCTGGGGCATCGCCCCGGCCGGACCGGGAAACGCCGTCACGCTGGCCTGCGCCGCGAACCTGACCGGGCTGGCCGAAAAATACCCGCACGCGCGCCTCAAATGTTCCGGAAGGGCCGTAGGCCTCCCGGACGGGTTCATGGGTAACTCCGAAGTGGGGCACATGAACATCGGCGCTGGCCGGGTGGTCTATCAGGACATGACCCGCATCGACGTGGCCATCGAGGACCGCAGCCTGTGGGCCAACCCTGTGCTGAAAGACATGGCCGACAAGGTCGCAGCCAGCGGCGGGAAGCTCCATTTGATGGGCCTGGTCTCGGACGGCGGGGTCCACAGCCATCAGCGACATGTTGAAGCGTTACTTGAGGTTTTCCGCGACCTGGGCGTGAAACACGTGTTCCTGCACTGTTTCCTGGACGGGCGCGACACCCCACCAGAGAGCGGCGCGGGCTACGTGGAGTCGCTTATGGCGGCTGCAAAGCGCATCGGATGCGGGAGCGTGGCCTCCGTTACCGGGCGTTTCTACGCCATGGACCGCGACAAGCGCTGGGAGCGCGTGGCCGAAGCCTACGCCGCGCTGACAGACGGGCAGGGCACGCTGGTGGCCGATCCTGTGGCCGCAATCCGGGATTCCTACGCATCGGGCGTCACCGACGAGTTCGTCAAGCCGAGCCTGGTTTGCGGCGCGGACGTCAAGCCGCTGGCGCTTATCGAAGACGGCGACGCCGTGTTCTTCTTCAATTTCCGCGCTGACCGCGCCCGCGAGATCACCAAGGCTTTCATCGATCCCGGCTTCGACGCGTTCACGCGTGCAAAGACTCCAGCCCTGGCGGCCTACGCCACCATGACCGAATACGAGTCCACCTTCGGGCTGCCCGTGGCCTTCGCGCCTGAAGAGCTGACCAACACCCTGGGGCAGGTCTATTCCGAGGCGGGCCTGAAGCAGTTGCGCATCGCCGAGACCGAGAAGTACGCCCACGTCACCTACTTTCTGAACGGCGGGCGCGAAGAGGCCTTCCCCGGCGAGGACCGGGTGATGATCCCCTCGCCGCGCGAGGTGGCCACCTACGACCTCAAGCCCCAGATGAGCGTGTACGAAGTCACCGCCGCCTTCGAGCAGGCCTGGGCCAAGGGCTACGATCTGGTGGTCTGCAACCTGGCTAACCTGGACATGGTGGGGCACACCGGCATCGTGGAGGCCGCCGTGGCCGCATGCAGGGCCGTGGACGAGTGCGTGGGACGGATCGTGTCCACCGTGCTGGCCTCGAATGGTCGCGTTCTGGTTACCGCCGACCACGGCAACGCCGAAGAGATGATCACCGCTGACGGCGGCAAGATGACCGCGCACACCCTGAACGAGGTCCCGCTCATCCTGGTGGACCCGTCACGCGTCGACGCGAAACTTTCGGACGGAAAGCTGGCCGATCTGGCCCCCACCATTCTCAAACTGGCCGGGCTCGCTCAGCCCCAGCAGATGACCGGGCGCTGCCTGGTGGAGGACTGATCCGTGTCCGAGAAGAAGAAGCCCGTCACCCCGGTCAAGCCCAGCGGGCTGGAGCTTGTTTACCTGTATCCGTGCCCGTTTTGCGTGCGCGAGGTGCCCCTCATCGCGCCCACCAAGCCCACCATGGCCCAGTGCGACGCCTGCCATCAGCGCTTCCCGGTGGTTCCCGCCGACGAGAAGACCGTGCGGTTCATGAAGCTCATGACCGCCAGCGGCAGGGCTGGCATCGACCCGGACTTTCTATAGCCGCCGGACTTTGTCTGACGAAAATTGTGGTGACGCGCCCTGCGGGCTGCTATGAGTCGTCACATCCATGAGCCGCATTATCAGCACGATTCCTCCCGATTCTTCTTCGTCGCATGACGGCGACGCCTCTTCATCAGGGCGTTCTCCTGGTGCGTGCGGATCACCTGTCGGCATCGGGCTGGCAATGGCTCCTGAAGTGGACCCTCCTGTTGAGTCCGCATCGGCCCGGACCCTCACCAGACGAAACGCCCTGAGCGTCCTGGCGTCCGCCTGCCTGGCCCTGGCCGTGCCATCCGGCGTGCGGGCTGCTTCAGACGCCAGCGGCGATCTGGCCACCAAGGGGCGCGAACTGCTTCTTGCCGGAAAGCCCGGAGAGGCCGTGACCGCCCTGAAGGAGGCTGCCCGCCTGGACCCAGCCAACCCCTGGGTGTTCAACCTGCTGGGCCGGGCCTATTCGCAGGCCGGACAACCCTATCAGGCTGCGGAGAGCTTCCGCGCTGCCCTTCGCATCGACCCATCCGACGGCTATTCCCGCATGATGCTGGACATGCTCTCCCAGAATCCTGTCCCCGTCCCCAAGGGAGAGGGCAGGCCGACCCGCCATGCGCGCAAATCCCAGATGGAGGAAGACGCCGCCAGGGAATTCGAGAGTTACGCCGCCAGCGGCAAGCCTCCTGGCGCGCGGCTCATCGTGCTGGATGCCGGCCACGGCGGCACGGACAAGGGGGTCTCGGGCGCGACTGGCCTTGCCGAAAAGGCCGTCACCCTGGAACTGGCCAAAAAGCTGGCCCAGGCGCTGGCCTCCAAAACCGAAGGCAAGGCGGGCCTGCGCGTGCTCTTCACCCGCGAGACGGACCACGACCAGCCTCTTTGGGCCAGGGCCGCCACTGCCGGGCTTTTCGGGGCAGATCTTTTCATCTCCCTGCACTGCACGGCCTCGCTGCCCGGACATTCCGGGCTGGAGCTCTATACGTACGCGCCAGAGGCCTCGGACGCCCAGGCCCAGGCCGTGGCCGACATGGAGAACGGCGTCACCCGATTCGAGCGCTCGCTTCCTCCCAGAGCGCCCCTGCCCGCCGCTCCGGAGTTCCTGGCCTCCTGGCAGACCCGGCGTCTGGCAGGCTCGAGCCGCCTGCTGGCGGAGCGTCTGGCTGCCGAACTCAAGGCCGAGAAGGCGCAGGGCGTTCCTGTCCGCGGCGCGCCTTTGAAGGTGCTGTCCGGCGCGCGCTGCCCGGCCCTGGTTGTGCAGGCGGGATTTCTCTCCAGTCCGGCGGACGAGGCGCAGCTCAAGACCTCGGAAACGCTTGACAAGCTGGCCTCGGCACTGGCCGGGGCCTTGACGCGAAGCCTCGGATGAGGTTTTGAATGCGCATGGGCTCCGCCTCGGAAAACTGGACGATCCCCAATGCGCTCACCGTGGCGCGTATCCTGTTCACGCCGCTTTTCGTGGTCTTCTTCCTGGACGGAAAACATCTGGCGGCCCTGTCCCTGTTCTTCCTGGCAGGCGTCACCGACGCGCTGGATGGGTTCCTGGCCCGCGTGCTCAACCAGCGCTCGCCTCTTGGGGCCATCCTGGACCCGCTGGCGGACAAGTTCCTGCTGGTGGCGGCCTACGTCTGCCTGGCATATGCGGGATGGATTCCGGCCTGGCTGGCCGTGGCCGTGGTCAGCCGGGACGTTATCATCCTGGGCGGAGTGGCCCTTTTGAACTTCTGGGGCCAGGACATGCGCTCGCGCATCCGGCCAAGCCTGGTCAGCAAGGCGACCACGCTTCTTCAGATGGCGCTCATCCTGGCGGTGTTCCTGCACGACGCCGCAGGCTGGGAAGGCATGGCGGATTGGGCCGTGGAGGCCCTGGTGTGGGCTACGGCCGTGCTGACGGTGGTTTCAGGCGGGCATTACGTGGCCAGGGGGCTGGCCATGTTCACGGGCGGGCAGGGGAAGGACTAGGGCTTTGGCTTGTCGTCCTTGTCTTTGTCCTTGGTGATGTCGATTTCATCAGGCTCCGATGCGGAGCGGCGAAAATCCTTGATGGCCTTGCCCAGGCCGCGACCCAGTTCCGGCAGCTTGCTGCCGCCGAAAAGAAGCAGGATGACGATCAGAATGAGTGAAAGTTCCCATACTCCGAGTCCGAACATGCCAAGCCTCCGGTTGTCGATTGAAGGCAAGGCTACACCGCCGTATGCGCCCGGTCAAGCCAGGGCGGGCGCGGCGTGAGCCAGATACTGCGCCTGCCCGCGCCCGCCTGCCGCCACAACGTGCGCGGGCGTTGCGATTACGAGGAAATCCTCAATCCCGGCTACGACCCAGAATACCGCTGCCGGGTGCTGGTGCGCCTGCAGCAGGTCTACGACACCTTCCTGGCCCAGGCCGACGCCTTCGACCTGGATGAATCCAAGGCCACGGGCATCTGGGAGAAGCGTTTCCGGGAAGTCTGCAGCGAGGATACGGGTTGTCAGGAATATGAGCCGGATGATACGAACTCTTATCCCGGCTGTGCGCTCTGCCTGGGGGACGTCTGCGTGATCAGGCTCCCGGAGTGCGGCGGACGCTGCCGGAACTACACACCCAAACCACGGGGATGACCCACGGTCTATGAGCTTGGAAACAAAAGATTTTCTCGTCAATGTCCCCGCCCTCAGTCCCAGGACCTTTCCAAACGCCCCCGAGGCTGTCCGGTTCCTGAATCCGGGCCTTGCCGCCCCGGCGGAGCAGGGCGCTCCAGAAGCTGCAAACGCTCCAAACGCATGGTTCAGGCCTGAGAACCTCCCCATGGCCGAGCCAGTGGTCAAGTCCATGCTTGCCCAGTTCGTCCAGATGGCCAGGGACGCCAGGCGCGCCGGAGACCTCTCCGCGTTCGCCTCCGCCCATAGGCAGGACTTCCACTCCGGCACCAGCTTCGCCATTCGCGACGACATCCGGGCCGTTCAGTCCGGGGACGCAGCCGCGCTCGAGAACGCGAAGCTCCTGTCCACGGCGCAGACCGAGCTGTGCCTGGCCTGGGCCCTGGAAGAGGTCGCCCTGGAGCTGGCCGGTCTGGAAGACAAGCTCGACAGCCAGTGGGCCGTGTTCGAACAGTCACTGGGCCTTGAAGACGACGACGCCATCGGCGGCGAGGGCGCTTCCCTGGCGGGAGCCAGGCCGGACCTCGTGCCCGGCGGTCCGGGCGTGCCCTCTGCGGTGCTGATGGACGCCGTGCTGACTTTCGTGCCCCCGCAGTGCGGGCTCTACTGCGCCGACGAGCGCCTCCTGGGCGACTGGGAGGAGTACGGCGCGGCCTTTGTCCCGGCCACCCCGGAGACCCTGGCCCGCTTCGGGCTGAAGGGGGCCTTCCGTCAGGCCAGCCTGCCCGGGCATCTGCTCTGTTTCTCCAAGCGGCCCGACCCGGCCAAGCCCTGGCTGGACGCCCCGCGTCTGGTTGTCGCCCCCAGCGAGGTCTGATTCATGTCCGAGAGCATAACTGTCATCCGCGAGTCTTTGCTGCACGGCATCAAAGGCATCATCTTCGATTGCGACGGCGTTCTGGTCGATTCCAAGGACGCCAACCGCATGTACTACAATCTGGTGCGCCAGAGGCTCGGCATGCTGCCCATGACCCCCGACGAAGAGGACTTTGTCCACGCCCACGCGGTCATGGCCTCCATCGCGCACATCGTTCCGGTGGAGCGTCTGGCGGAGGCCGAGGCCATCCGGCGCGAGATCGACTATTCCGAGAT
This sequence comes from Fundidesulfovibrio putealis DSM 16056, assembly GCF_000429325.1. Taxonomy (NCBI): domain Bacteria; kingdom Pseudomonadati; phylum Thermodesulfobacteriota; class Desulfovibrionia; order Desulfovibrionales; family Desulfovibrionaceae; genus Fundidesulfovibrio; species Fundidesulfovibrio putealis. The sequence continues at coordinate 373,702 of NZ_AUBQ01000004.1, read as the reverse complement.
CATGCCGTTCACGTATCTGGAGTCCGGTCTGGTCGAGTTCCTGGATATGCTGCGGGCGAAGAAGTACCTGCTGGCCGTGAACACCAACCGCACGGACTCCATGGAGATGCTGCTGGAGAACTTCGAACTGGAAGGATACTTCTCCCCGGTGATCACTGCGGGCAAGGTCAGCCATCCCAAGCCCAACCCGGAGGGCGTCCACAGCATCCTGAAACACTGGAACCTCACCCGGCACGAGGTGGCCTACATCGGAGACTCCATCGTGGACGAGCAGACCGCCCGCGCCGCCGGGGTGGCCTTCTGGGCCTACAAGAATTCCAGGCTTGCCGCACACCATCACGTGACGAGCTTTGAAAGCCTGCACGCATGCTTTCTGGACGGGCCCTGCTAGGCCGTTCCGGAGCTTTGCGGAGCAAAACGGTAGGGGAAAAGCCCTTGATTCGCAGGGCAACGTGTGAGACTCTAACCTAGCCGTGAAAAATCCGGCCTAGCCTGCAATACGGGGAACGACATGCCTTTCGTGGGACCGTTGATCAAGACTTTGGCCATGATTCTGGACTTCGCTTTCGGTGCGTACAAGTGGGTGTTCATCATCGCCGCCGTGATTTCCTGGATCCGGCCCGATCCGTATCATCCGATCGTCCGCTTTCTCTACTCCGCCACGGAGCCCGTGCTCTACCGGGTGCGTCGAATGATGCCCTTCGTCATGGTCGGCGGGATGGACCTCTCCCCTGTAGTGGTCATTCTGGCCTTGCAGTTCATCGGACAGGTGTTCATCGTCGAGTCGTTGTTCCAACTGGCCTTCATGGTGCGTTAACCGGGAGAACTGCGTGACGGTCTCCAAGATCGACCTCCTGGGAAAGAAATTCAACCGCTGCATGCGCGGGTACTGCACCGAAGAGGTGGACCTGGTCATGCACGACGCCGCCGAGGCGCTGGGCGAGGCCGCCGACGAGAACCGCAGGCTCATGGAGCGTCTGGTGGAGCTCGAACGCGTGCAGGCTTCGCGCAGCCCGGACCCTGCCCTCTCCCAGCCAGCTTCGGACATGCGCGGCACCCTGGCCGCCGGACGCAAGATCGTGGAGGAAATCCACGGCAACGCCCGGCGCGACGCGCAGCGCATTCTCGAGGACGCCCGCCTGGAGGCCGCGCGTATAAAAGCCGACGCCAACCTCATGAAGGCCCGCATCTTCGAGGAAATCGCCGAGATGCGCGCCCAGCGCGAAGCCTTCGAGCAGGAGCTGCGAAAGCTCCTCGAAGACCATTTCCGGCTGCTGGAGTCCTCCGAGACCTCTTCGGCTTCGGGCCAGTCCGACGGGGAGTTCACCTTCGTCGAAGGGCGGGAATAGCGTAACGTCTTTGAAAGACATGAGTATGTTTTCACGGGTTTATAATTCTCTTTGGTTAGGCTTATATGCAGTATGAACGAATTTTGAGGGCGCGGCACTAGGCCATGGACACTCCGTCCTATGCCGAGGCGGCCAAGGACGGCGGATACCGCGTCCGGGTGTGGGTGCAGCCGGGGGCCAAACAGGACGCCGCCCTTGGCGTGGTGGACGGCAGGCTCAAACTGAAGCTGCGCGCCCCCGCCGTGGACAACAAGGCCAATGCGGCGCTGGTGCTCTTTCTCTCGAAGTATTGGGGGCTTCCCAGAAGCGCCCTGGAAATTTCCGCTGGCCAGACCGGCAGGAAAAAGACGATACGCGTATCATCGGGCTACACGCCCGGATGGGGCGCAATGGAACAGGCAATGGAGGATTCGGAGTAACCTTAACAGGAGGCAACGGCCATGGACAGTCGCGATCTGGAGCTTATCGCCAAGCACAGCGAGTCGGACGTGGAGCTCAGGGCGCTTTACAGCGAACACGTGGCCTTCGACAAGCTTATCGACAAGCTGGAAGGCAAATCTTTCCTCAATGCCACCGAGGACCTGGAAATCAAGGAACTCAAGAAAAAGAAGCTGGCAGGCAAAACCCGTATCCAAACCATCCTGGATAAATACCGTCAGGCGGAGGCTAATTAATTTATGGAACTGACCGGGGCCCAGATACTCCTCGAGTCCTTGGGACGCGAGGGAGTGGACGTTCTTTTCGGCTTCCCCGGGGGCGCGGTGATAGACATTTACCACCAGATCCCCAACTATCCCAACTTGAAGCACGTGCTGGTACGCCATGAGCAAGGCGCTATCCACATGGCCGACGGCTATGCGCGCGCCACGGGCAAGGTAGGGGTATGCCTGGTAACGTCGGGTCCCGGCGCCACAAATACCGTCACGGGCATCGCCACGGCCTACATGGATTCCATCCCCGTGGTGATCATCACCGGGCAGGTGCCCACGCCGCTCATCGGCAACGACGCCTTCCAGGAAGTGGACATCGTGGGCATCACCCGGCCCTGCACCAAGCACAACTACCTGGTGAAGGACATCACCAAGCTGGCCAAGACCATCAAGGAAGCCTTCTTCCTTGCCCAGTCAGGCCGCCCCGGGCCTGTGCTCATCGACCTGCCCAAGGATCTCCAGCAGCAAAAGTGCACCTACAGCTATCCCAAAAAGGTCTCCATGCGGGGTTACAACCCGCACTACGATCCCAACGTCAAGCAGGTGCGCAAGGTTGCTGAGCTGCTCTGCAAGTCCAAGCATCCCGTCATCTATGCCGGAGGCGGCGTCATAAGCTCCGGCGCGTCCAAGGAAGTCACCAAGCTGGCCCAGACCTACGGCGTCCCGGTTACGGCCACGCTCATGGGCCTGGGCTGCTTCCCTGGCGACGACCCCATGTGGCTCGGCATGCTCGGCATGCACGGCACCTACGCGGCCAACCACTCGATATCCAACGCGGACCTCATCCTGGCGGTGGGGGCGCGCTTCGACGACCGGGTCACCGGCAAGCTCTCGGAGTTCGCCACCAAGGCCACCATGGTCCACATCGACATCGACCCCACCTCCATCCAGAAGAACGTGCACGTGCATGTGCCCATCGTGGCCGACTGCCGCCTGTTCATGGAAGCCCTCAACAAGGAGATGGCGGCCATCGTGGAAGAGGGCGAGGGGTGTCCGCCAAAGACCAAGTGGCTTGAGCAGACCGCCGAATGGAAGGCCAAGCATCCGCTCAAGTACAAGCCTGCTGCCAAGGGCGGCATGATAAAGCCCCAGTCCGTGGTGGAAGCCCTGTACAAGATCACCAAGGGCGACTGTATCATCGCCACCGAGGTGGGGCAGAACCAGATGTGGGCCGCCCAGTTCTTCAACTACAAAAAGCCCCGGACCCTGCTGACGTCGGGGGGACTTGGCACCATGGGCTACGGCTTCCCTGCGGCCATAGGCGCGCAGGCGGCCTTCCCGGAGAAGCTGGTCATAGACGTGGCGGGCGACGGCTCCATCCAGATGTGCATCCAGGAGCTGGCCACTGCCGTGTGCTACAACCTGCCCGTGAAGATCGTCATCCTGAACAACGGCTACCTGGGCATGGTGCGCCAGTGGCAGGAACTCTTCTACGAGAAGAACTACTGCAACACCTGCATGGACGTTGCCCCGGACTTCGTGAAGCTGGCCGAGGCCTACGGCGCGGCGGGTTTCCGCGTCACGCAGGCCAAGGACCTGGAAGCCACGCTCAAAGAGGCTTTCGCGACGCCCAAGCCCTGCATTGTGGATGTGGTCGTGGACCCTGAGGAGAACGTCTATCCCATGGTCCCTGCCGGCAAATCCCTCACTGAAATGATCCTGGTTTAAGGAGGACGCCGTGCGCCACATTCTCTCCATTCTCGTGGAAAACGAGCCGGGCGTCCTCTCGCGCGTTTCGGGCCTGTTTTCCGGCAGAGGCTTCAACATCGAGACCCTGAACGTGGCCCCCACCCTCGAGGAAGGGGTGTCCATCATGACCATCTCCACCACTGGGGATGAGCAGATCATAGAACAGATAATTAAGCAGCTTCGCAAGCTGGTCACCGTGATCAAGGTCGTGGACCTGACCGAGGTGAAGAACGTCGAACGCGAGATGATGCTCCTCAAGGTGTCCGCAGAAGAGGGCAAGCGCGCGGAAATACTGCGCATCGTGGACGTGTTCCGTTGCAAGGTGGTGGACGTGGGCTTCGACGAGCTGACCATCGAGATCACCGGCACGCAGGACAAGCTGACCGCGCTCATCAACCTGATGCAGCGCTTCGGCATAAAAGAGATCGCGCGCACCGGCGCGGTGGCCATGCGCCGCTCCATGCAGTAGCGGTCAATTCAGATCAATCGTGGGGCGCGCCTTGGGGCGCGCCCCATTCCTGCTTGCGGAACAGACAGTTTTCGTCTAATCTGCACGTCCCGCGACAATCAGCCATCCCTCTCTATAAGATGCAAAGGAGCCCTTTCGATGAAAGTCTTCTACGATTCCGACGCCGACCTGTCCCTGCTGAAAGATAAAACCGTTGCCATCATCGGCTACGGCTCCCAGGGCCACGCCCACGCCCAGAACCTGCGCGATTCCGGCGTCAAGGTCGTCATCGGCCAGCGCGAAGGCGGCCCCAACTGGAAGCTCGCCAAAGAGCACGGCTTCGAGCCCATGGACGCCGCCCAGGCTTCCGCCGCCGCCGACGTCATCATGATCCTGGTGCAGGACCAGCTCCAGGCCGAGATCTACGAATCCAGCATCAAGCCCAACCTGAAGGCCGGAAAGACCCTGGCTTTCGGACACGGCTTCAACATTCACTTCAACCAGATCGTGCCCCCGGCCGACGTTGACGTGATCATGATCGCCCCCAAGGGACCCGGCCACATGGTGCGCCGCGTCTACACCGAAGGCTCCGGCGTGCCCTGCATCGTGGCTGTCCACCAGGACGCCACCGGCAAGGCCTTCCAGACCGCCCTGGCCTACGCCAAGGGCGTTGGCGGCACCCGCTCCGGCGTGCTCCAGACCACCTTCACCGAAGAGACCGAGACCGACCTCTTCGGCGAGCAGGCAGTTCTGTGCGGCGGCGTCTCCGAGCTGGTCAAGGCCGGCTTCGAGACCCTGGTCAACGCCGGGTACCAGCCCGAGATCGCCTACTTCGAGTGCCTGCATGAGCTCAAGCTCATTGTGGACCTGATCTACGAGGGCGGCCTGGCCAAGATGCGCTACTCCATCTCCGACACCGCCGAGTACGGCGACTACACCCGTGGCCCTCGCATCATCACCGACGAGACCCGGGCCGAGATGAAGAAGATCCTGACCGAGATCCAGACCGGCCAGTTCGCCAAGGACTTCATCCTGGAGAACAAAGCCGGTGGCCGCGCCCACTTCCTGGCCATGCGCCGCGTCAACGCCGCGCACCAGATCGAGGAAGTCGGCGGCAAGCTGCGCTCCATGATGAGCTGGCTGAAAAAATAATTCGCCGAAATGCCTTAAAAAAAGGCCGTGCCCCTGGACGGGGGCACGGCCTTTTTCTATATAGAGTTCGATGTTGGAGGGGTGACGGTGACGAATGTGGCGGTGGCGCATAGCGCCTGTCCTCGAAGCGGTATCGCGCTTGTAATTCGGCGCATGGTCCTATGCTCGACGTTCGTGCTGGTCCTGCTGTCGGCGCTGATCCAGCCGCTCAGTGCGCAAGACAAGCGCGACGGGCACTATTGGCGTGCCATCCCCGAAACCGAAAAGCTGGACATCCTGCTGGGGCTGTTCGACGGCATGGCCCTTTCCGAAAGCCTCATCCACATTGTAATCCGTGAGAACTATTCGGTTTGTTCCGACGTGATCGAAAGCATCATGGCGCAGACCGCGAAATACATGGACAACGTGACCACCGCACAGCTCGCGACCGGCCTGGATACGTTCTATGAAGACGCCGCCAATCGAAACATCCCGATTTTCTGGGGGACCTGGGTGGTTGCCCGCCAGATCAAAGGCGACAAGAACGTGAACACGTTCATCAAGGAACTCAGGAGAGCTCATAAATGATCAATGCGCCTGCCGAATGGGATCCGAGCCTGAATTTGGGGCATGACCTCACCGACAAGCAGCACAGGGCACTTTTCGACATGATCCTCGAACTGGACAGGCGCGTTTCCAAGGGTGAGTTCGGCCAGGGGGTGCTGGACGCGTTGCAGGGCATGAAGAGCTACGCGGCTTCACACTTCGCCGCCGAGGAGCATTTCATGGCCAGGGCCGGATGGCCGAAGCTTGCCCAGCATCAATGTCTGCACGGCGAATTTCTGCAAAAGACCAGCATGTTCGGCGGCGAGGCCCTCATCGACAGCGAGTGGACATCGCTTGATCTGCTGCGCTTCCTGCTGGTCTGGCTGGTGAAGCACGTCAAGGTGCAGGACCGGGAATTCTTCGACTGGCTGGCGGCCAACCGCACGGACGCGTAGCAGGGCGGCAAGGCGCCTTCTTCCAAAACAACAGCGGCCCGTGCCTTGCGGCACGGACCGGTGGACAAACGGGAACTGGTCATCCAGTCCGCAAGGCTAGGCGGTCGGGACGCACCAGGACAATTCTATTTTGATGGAACCCTTCTGGCCGTTTTCCTTGGCTTTGATCTTGCCTTTGCACTCCACTTCGATCTGCCCGCCCACTTCCACTTCGCCGTCGGGCGTCACCAGCTTGCCCTGAGCCAGGTCGTCCGCGATTTTCCTCAGCATGACGGCCGCGTCGTAGCGCAGGACGGTCTCCTCAACATCCATGAGAACGGTTTTCTCTCCCATGTTCAGCCTCCAGTATTCAAACGTTGGAGAACTCTAGCGCACTTTTCCTCCTTCTGCATGACAAAATTACGAAGATTACCTGCCGTGTCGGGCCGGACCGTCGCATTTCTTCAGGCTATCGGCGCGCGTCGACATGAGCCGTACGGCTTTGCGATGGGGATTATCCGAGGCAACGGGTCGCCTCGCGTCAGGAATTTTGTGCTGATTTTGGAACAGCCATTATGGCTGGCCAAGATGTTCAATGACAAATTAAAACAAATCGCGTCATTGACACTTGACAGAGCATGTATAAAGCGGTTCTCAATGTGCCTGGGCCGTTCGAATGGATTGCATCCGGCTGCCTTCCCTGCGGCAGCAACGCGACATTCGCCAATGAGGTGTCATGAGTCTTTTCCGCGCAACCCGTCTGGCCGGATTATGCGCCCTGGCAGCGCTCTTGCTGGCCTCACCCGATTCCATCCAGGCTGCCGATGCGCCTCCGGAATGGACATACTACAAGGCGACCTTCGTCCAGAAGGATGGCCGGGTCATCGATTTCTTCAATAAACAGATGAGCCATTCCGAAGGCCAGAGCTTTACCATGTATCTGGCCCTGTCCTTCGACGAGCCTGAACTTTTCGACACAGTCTGGACGTGGACCCGCAACAATCTGTCCACGTCGCAATCGGATGGGCTGTTTGCATGGTCCTGGGGCAGGCGCGAAGACGGTTCCTGGGGCGTGCTGGACGCGAACAACGCCACCGACGCGGACATCTTCCTGGCCTGGACGCTCCTTCGCGCCGGGGAGCGTTGGAAGCGGCATGAGTATGTCGACGCTTCGAAGGCCATCGCCCAGGCCATCCGGGCGCGCCTGACCGTCGCGTCCGGCGGCTACACCATCCTGCTGCCTGGTCGTGAAGGGTTCGTCGACCAGGGCGAAGTGGCCTTCAACCCCTCGTACTTCATCTTCCCGGCCTTTTACGACCTGGCCCGCACCGGCGACGCCGACTTCTGGCGGGCGCTGCACGCCTCCTGCCGGGAGCTCTTGTCGAAATCCCTGGCCGGACCGCTCAAGCTGCCGCCGGACTGGGTGCTTCTGGCCAAGGGCGTCTTCTCTCCCTGGGGAGAGAAGGGGCGCGCCTTCTCCTACGATGCCATCCGCGTGCCCCTGTATCTGGCCTGGGACCTGGACCGCAAAAGTCTGGCCGGGTTCACTGCGCTCCTGGACATGTTCAGGGAAAAGGGCGCGTTGCCCGCCAGTATCGGGGTCGCTCCGGGAGTTGGGAACGGAGGTGACGCCTCAGCCGGTTTCTACGCGATCCTGGCCCGCGCGGCGCAGACGCTGGGCGACGGCCAGACCGCCTCGGACCTGTGGCGCAAGGCAGAGTCCGTTCTCCCCAACGAAAAGCAGAACTACTATTCCTACGTTCTGTTCCTGATGGCCAAAACGCGAGGTCTGTAATGAAGCTCGTGTACGTCCTGATGTTGGCAGCCATGTTGTTCGGCTGCGCAACCTCCGCACTGGCCCAGGGCAGCGTGGAACGGAGCGCGCAGGGACCTTCCGTGGTCCGTGAACCATCCGCAGGGGTGCGAACGGAGTCCCAGGAGCCCGTGGCGGTGGAGCGTTCAGTCCAGGAAGGCCGCCGCAGCGGGGCCGGACAATCCGGGCAGGCCTCGCGGGTATCCCTGTCCGCCGAGCAGCTCCTTTCCATGGGCTGGGAGCGTTTCAGCGCAGGCGACTGGAAGCAGGCCGAGGAGGCCTTCTCCCTGGCGCTTGCCTCCGGGAACGCAGACGCCCAGATGCGCGCGCGCCTCGGGCTGGGGTACGCCTCGCTTCGCCTGGGCGATCTTCCCAAGGCCCGCGAGAACTTCCAGAAGGCTTTTGACGCCGGCTACAACGTGCAGGAAACCCTCCCGGCGCTCCTGACCGTGCTGAAGGCTCAGGGCGACAGGGAAACCCTGGCGCGCTACATTCAGAAGCTGCCCGAAAACCAACGCTCCCAGTGGGCGCAGCTTGCGCCAGTCGAGCCACCCAGGCAGGTTGCCGATGCCCCGGAGAGCGGCGTTCGTGCCGCGATTGCCCAGGCCGGGAACAATCCGTCGGCCTCGCGGCTTCAGGCCATCCTTTCGCAGCACGCGACCGGGTTATCCGCCTGCGCCGACGCGGACGTGTATCTCAAGATTGCCCAGGGGCTGGTCGGCCAGGGGCTTGAGGCCCAGGCCAAGCCGGTATTCGCGCGGCTCCTGTCCTGTCCGAAGCTTGATTTCGGCGTCCGCATGGGGGCTTTCTACGATCTTGCAGCCATCACGGACCCGGAGATCGTGCGCGACAGCCTGCACCGCTACCAGGAGACGGCCCGAGGCCTGACCCCGCGCCAGCAGATGGCCCTGCGTGACCTGGCCCTGGTGCTGGACAAGAAGCAGATGGGCAGGCCGGGCGTTTCCCAGGCCACGCGAGTGGAACTGGCGCGCTCCATCCTGAACGCCGACCCTGCCGACCCGGACGCGCGCGCCATGCTGGCCTGGGACGCCCTCAACCAGGGTGATTTCACCAAGGCCCTCGACAGTTTCCGCACCTTGGCCGGGCAATATCCCAAACGCGAGGACGTGCAGTTGGGGCTGGGCTACAGCCTGCTCAAGCTGGGCCGGGCGGACGAGGCGCTTTCCGTTGTGGCCGCTTCGGGCAAGACCGATGATCCCTTGATGAAGGATCTTGCCTATCAGGCTTATGTGCAGCAGGCGTTTGCCGCCGTGGAAGCCAAGGACTACGCCGCAGCCGGAGCATTTACGGCCAAGGCGCGGGCCATCTGGCCGGACGGCGTCCAGGTGCGGGAGGCCGAAGCCTGGACGGCCTACGGCAAAGGCGATTACGCCACCGCCTACGCTGCGTTCCAGGAACGCTACAAGGCGACCGGCGACTCGCGCTTTCTCTCCCCCATGGTCCTGTCGCTTTCCAACAGCGGGCAGCGCGTGAAGGCTTTTGAAACCGCAGCCCGGATGGCTGCGGACCAGAACCCGGAATCGCACAAGGCCGCCGCGCGGTTCTATCGCGAGCAGAACGCCCCCATCCTGGCAGCCCAAGCCGCGAAATCCGGTGGCGTCGCGGACGACTGCTGCGCCAATGCCGATACCCAGATGGTGGATGTGCGAGCCTTCGTGCGCTCCAAAACCGGGGACAGTGGCTTCTCCAGACTGACCGAATGGACCGCGCCCGTGGGGTATTCCTGGGCCAGCCAGAATGGCTGGAGAGTGGGAGCGACCGTCGCACCCAGCTTCCTGAACAGCGGGAGCGCCCCGGCCGATCCGTACGCCGGTTCCTATTACGCCCGCGTATCGGGCGTGGCTCCGCGCAACTCGCTCATCACGGAGGCCACTGTCTACACGCCGACCTTGTCCCTGGACATCGAAGGGCCTTACCGCTGGCGGCTTACTGCCGGCACGAGCCCCATCGGCGGCCCCGTGTCCGTCATGCCGACCTTCAGCGCCAACGTCTCTTCGCCCACCTGGGAATTGCAACTGCACCAGAAGCCGGTGACGGAATCCATGCTGTCCTGGATCGGCCAGCGCGATCCGTACAGTTCGAAGACCTGGGGCCGGGTGATGCGAAGCGGCGCTCAGGGCTCGTACGTGTTCGCTCCGGCAGACGACTGGTTCATGAGCCTTGGCGGCGGAGCGGAGTACCTCTGGGGTGAGCACGTGGCCGACAACGTGGGCCTGAAAGGCAACGCGTCCGCCGGGCGCACCTTCAAGCTGGCGGAAAACGAACTGGCGCTGGGCGTTTTCGCCACCATCAAGCACTACAGCCGCAACCTGAACTTCTACACCTTCGGCAACGGCGGCTACTACAGTCCGGACCTGCTGTTCATCACCGGGCCATTCGTGCGGCTGCGTTCGCCCGAATGCCGGGATTACTGGTTCGATCTGGAAGGCTCGGTGGGCTACATGTACGAGCGGACCGCCAGCGCGGCCAAGTATCCCCTGGCGGGCGCGTCGGTCTTCGGGCTCTCCTCAGCGCAGCTTGAAGAGTACGCCGGACACTATTCCGGGAAGAGCGAGACAAAATTCGCCTATTCCGCCAAAGGCGAGGCCCTGAAGCTCCTGTCTCCCTATTTTGCCGCAGGGGTCTTTGGCGGGATCAGCAACGCCGCCGACTATCGCGAAGCCTTCGGCGGCGTGGGAATGCGGGTCTTCTTCGATCCGCAGAAAGGATTCTGGGCGCCCAAGGGGCTTTTCCGGTCCTACACGCCGCTTGACAGGGATCAATGATCATCAGCTTTTGCTGAACAAGCGGGTTGTCTGCCAGTATGCATCGTATTTTTGTCCGGTATCAGTGGAATTCGTCGTAAAATGGTCGAATTATTTGCCCATTGTCCTTTGCAACAAGCTTCTGTATGGAATGAAAAGCTGCTCATTTCATTCGGAAACCACTACTGAAGAGGGATAACTATGAGGAAACTCACGATCATCCTGACTGCGGTCGCCGCGAGCACCATGCTTTGGGCCGCCCTGGTCCTGGCGCAGCCCGCGCCCAGCACTCCGGTTCCCACGGACACCCGCAAGCAGACGTCTCTGGGCAAGTACTGCAACTCCATGGAAGCCTACCTGATGTGGCGCGGCAAACCCAAGGAGGTCGTCATCCTGGATGTGCGCACCCCCGAGGAATACAGCTTTGTGGGCCACCCTGAGATGGCTGTGAACATTCCTGTACAACTGTTTTCGGGGATTTTCGACGCAGAGAAGAAGACCTACGGCATGGCCGCCAACCCGGATTTCGTCGCCCAGGTCGCCAAGTCCGTCGATAAGAACGCCACCGTGCTGGTGATGTGCCGCAGCGGCCAGCGCGCCGCCGCAGCGGTCAACCTGCTCGCCCAGGCCGGATACACCAATGCATACAACATCGTGGACAGCTTCGAGGGAGACATGGTGACCGACCCGGAGAGCGTCTACAACAACAAACGCATGAAGAACGGCTGGAAAAACTACGGCCTGCCCTGGACCTACTCCCTGGACCCCAAGCTGGTCTGGACCAAGTAGTCTCGCTTTCTCCATGAAATCAGAAGGGCAGCCCCGCGAAAGCGAGGCTGCCCTATTTTGCGGCAATTGTACGGAAGGGGCGGGTGGCTGCGTTGCGCTACTGTTTCCCGTGCCCGTATCAGGCAGGCAGTGCCTGTCCTTGCGGCGACGCGAGACAGGCCAGGAGCCGCTAGGCGTCTGTTGTTTTCCGCAAGGCGATGGGCACAGCTATGGGGCGCATCTCAGCAGGCCTTCATGATACGGCAGACCAGCATGTGCAGGATGAGCCCGCCCGCCACCAGCCAGATAGCCCAGCCGTGCTGGATGGACATGGGCAGGCCGATTCCCGCTAAGGAGAGAGGCAGGGCCTGTCCGAAGAATGCCCCCATCTTCATGCGGCCGCCAACGCTCTTGCAGCCGATCTCCGGCGCGGGCAATGCGCCTCCCAGAAAAACCTCTACGATAAAGAGCAGCGTGAAGCAGGCTGCCAGGATGACGACAAGTTCCATGGAGTTCTCCTTCCGGCCAAAGATACCAGCCGGAGTTTCACGTATACGTCCTGGAGCCATCATCGCCAATCCACACACGTATTCTGAGTGATTCGTGACAATGGGACAAATGCGAAATTCGGTGGTAATAAGAAATCCTGAGGTGCTTCAGCATGATTCGAGACAATCTGGTCACATTTCTGAACTCGCTCGGCTCCGACGATCTCCGATTTGTCCTGGAAAAAATCGGCGGCAGCCCCGTTACGGACGGGAATACGCCCACGGCGGAGAGCGCAGCAGGACAACGCCGCAACGTTAAAGCTCCCTGTCCGGCGAAGACCTTCGATGTGCCCTCCGACGTCAAGCACCTGGACCATGTCCAGCTGATGGAACTGACCCAGGCGTTCCGCTCCTGGTACGAAGCCGTGGAAAGCCCGGCCCGCAGACGCTCGCGCGCGCGCATCTGGCTGCTGTTCCTGCTGATCCGCTACGGCGCGTTGAAACTCGGCGAGGCCATCGCCGTGGACGACCATCGCGACTTCGATTTCCAGCGCTCCGAACTGGAGGTGCGCGGCGAACACCAGCGCCGGGTGCAACTTCCCAAGGAAATAGCCCAGGAAATCGAATGCCTGCTTCAGGAACCCATGGCGGCGTCGCTTCGGGGAGAGGTGTTCAAGCTGGACCAGGGCTTCGTGCGCAGAAAATTCTATGAGCGCGCCGACGAATGCGGCCTGCCCAGGGATCTGGCCAACCCCAGGGTCATCAGGCATTCGCGGGCCGTGGAACTGCTGAGAGAGGGCGTGCCGCTCAAGGTTGTTCAGGCCATCATGGGGCACCAGAGCGTGAACCTCACGGCCCAGTACATCAATTTTTCCGAAGACGACATCCAGCGCATCGTAAACTTCTACATCCTCAAGGAAACGGAGAGGAAGACCAGCGCCCGCAATTCGTTCACCGGCAAGGTGACGTCCATCCGGTCGGGCAACATCCTGGCGGAGGTTGAAGTAACCACGCCGAGTGGCCTCAAGGTATCGTCGGTCATAACCCACGACAGCCTCGGGGCTCTAGGCATATCGGTCGGGTCCCTGGTCGTCGCAACGGTAAAGGCTCCATGGGTCATCCTGGTCAAGGAGGACATGAAGCTCAAAACCAGCGCCCGCAACAAGTACTGCGGGAAGATCATAAAGGTGAACGAGGGGCAGATTTCAGCCGAGGTGATCCTGGAGTTGGCCGACGGCACCAAGATATGTTCCCTGGTGACCGACGAGTCCGTCAGGGCGCTGGACCTGAAGGTTGGCGACGACATATGCGCCCTGTTCAAGGCCTTTTCGGTGATATTGAATGTAGAATAAAACGTGTTGCCCGCGCGCTTCACGAGCAGGGGGCATTTTGCCACACGTCGGCTAAAAATGATGTCATTTTGCCACACACCACTCTAACACTCTGAATTGTTGCGTTAAAATTCAGACTTTTCTGCGATGTCGCAGGCTTTCGGAGCATGGGTACTGCATCCTGCAAAACCCGTGTGCATCCTTTCTCTCCCTCCGACCAACGTCCCCTGTGTTAATACTTTGAAATTTAAAGACAATAATTTTGGCCTGAAACTTGCCTTGGGGAGGAGCAACAGATGAGCGCATGCTCATGACCACAACCCCCAACCCAAGGAGATGGAAGTCATGGCCGTGATCGAACAAGTCTACGGATTCTTCATCCCCAGCGTCACCCTGATCGGCATCGGCGCCGCCAAGTCCATTCCCGAGAAAATCAAGGCCCTGGGTGGTTCCAAGCCCTTGATCGTCACCGACAAGGGTATCGTGAAGGCTGGCATCTGCAAGCAGATCACCGACCTTCTCGACGCGGCCAAGATGTCCTACGTGGTCTACGACGACACCATCCCCAACCCCACCGACGACAACGTCCACGCAGGCGTCGAAGTCTACAAGAAGAACAAGTGCGACAGCCTGATCACCCTGGGCGGCGGCTCCTCGCACGACTGCGGCAAGGGCGTCGGCCTCGTGGTCGCCAATGGCGGCAAGATCCATGACTTCGAAGGCGTGGACAAGTCCACCAAACCCATGCCCCCGTACCTGGCCGTGAACACCACCGCAGGCACCGCGTCCGAAATGACCCGCTTCTGCATCATCACCGACACCAGCCGCAAGGTGAAGATGGCCATCGTGGACTGGCGCGTCACCCCCAACATCGCCATCGACGATCCCCTGCTCATGGTGGGCATGCCCCCCGCGCTGACTGCCGCCACCGGCATGGACGCCCTGACCCACGCCGTGGAAGCCTACGTGTCCACCATCGCCAACCCCATGACCGACGCCTGCGCCGAAAAGGCCTTCGAGCTGATCTTCAAGTACCTGCGCAAGGCCGTGGCCAACGGTTCCGACCTGGAAGCCCGCGAAGGCATGTGTTTCGCCCAGTACCTGGCCGGCATGGCCTTCAACAACGCGAGCCTGGGCCACGTGCACGCCATGGCGCACCAGTTGGGCGGCTTCTATGACCTGCCCCACGGCGAGTGCAACGCCATCCTGCTGCCTCACGTGGAGCAGTTCAACCTGATCGCCAAGGTCGAGCGCTTCGCCAAGATGGCCGAGATCATGGGCGAGAACATCGAAGGCATGCCGCTGCGCGCCGCCGCCGAGAAGGCCCTTTGCGCCATCCGCCAGCTGTCCACCGACGTGGGCATCCCCTCCGGCCTGGTGGAGCTCGGCAAGCGCTACGGCAAGGACGTTCAGGCCAAGGACATCGAGACCATGACCAAGAACGCCCAGAAGGACGCCTGTGGCTTCACCAACCCGCGCTGCCCCACCGACAAGGACGTAGCGGCCATCTACACCGCCGCCCTGTAGCATCATCCATCCCGAAATCCGGCCGTCCGGGGGGGCTCGCGCCCTCCCGGAGCGGTCCGGCAAACGCCTATGGCACTGGAATCATACCCATGGATGGAGTGAACATGAGCGCGTCTTTCGACGCGGACTTCGTGGCCCAGGTCCAGGCCGCCAGCGAGCAGAACCTCGCGCTCTGCTACCAGTGCGGCAACTGCACGGCAGGATGCCCCTACACCTTCGCCTACGACATTCCGGTCAACCAGATCATGCGTCTGGTGCAGGCTGGACAGAAGCACAAGACCCTCACCTGCAAGTCGCTCTGGCTGTGCGCCACCTGCGAATCCTGCACCACCCGCTGTCCCAACGACATCGACGTGGCCAGGATCATGGATGTGCTGCGCCACATGGCCAGATGTGAGGGCCACGCGCCGGAACGGGCCGTGAAGGTGTTCTGGGACAGCTTCCTGGAGTCGGTTCGCAAGCACGGGCGCGTGTTCGAGGCAGGGCTCCTGGCCAAGTACGTGGCCCGCACGGGCCGGGTCTGGACCGATTTCGATCTGGCCCCGCGTATCATCCCCAAGGGCAAGCTGGCGCTCAAGCCGCACCCTGTGAAGGGCCTTCAGGAGATGGAGAAAATCTTCAAGCGCTTCGAGGAGCAGGGGGGCTGTCTATGAGGGGCCATTCCTTCGCCTATTACCCCGGCTGCTCGGGGCTTGGCACATCCATGGAATACGACAGCTCCACGCGGGCCGTGTGCAAGGCCCTGTTCGTGGAGCTTCACGACGTTCCGGACTGGAGCTGTTGCGGCTCCTCGCCCGCGCACACCGTGGACCACGTGCTCTCCGCCGCGCTGTCCGCCCGGAACCTGGCCAAGGTGGAATCCACAGGCCGGGAGACGGTGATCACCCCGTGCCCAAGCTGCCTGACCAACCTGCGCACCGCCGGGCACCGCATGGAGAAGCCGGAATTTCGCGCCAGGGTGAACTCGCTCCTGGACACGCCCTGCAAGGGCGACGTCCAGGCCAAGTCCGTGCTTCAGATCCTGTTTGAGGACGTGGGCCTGGAGATGATCGCGGCGTCAGTCCAGAAGCCGCTCAAGGGCCTCAAGGTCGCGCCGTACTACGGCTGCATCATGAACCGTCCGCCCGAAATCATGCAGTTCGACGACCACGAAAACCCCATGGCCATGGACCGCATCCTGGCGGCCCTGGGCGCGGAAGTGGTCCCTTTCCCGCTGAAGGTGGAGTGCTGCGGCGCGTCCTACGGCGTGGCCCGCAAGGATGTGGTGGCAAGGCTCTCCAGCAGGCTTCTGGACACGGCGGTGAGCCTGGGGGCCGACGTGATGGCTACGGCCTGCCCCCTGTGCCAGATGAACCTGGACCTTCGCCAGGAGCAGGCCTCCCAGCACAGCGGCAGGGCCTATTCCATGCCGGTGCTCTATTTCACCCAGCTTATGGGGATGGCGCTTGGCGTGGCCGAGGCCGAGCTCGGATTCGACAAGCTCTGCGTGAGCCCGGCCCGGGCCTTCGAGGCCATGGCCGCATCGACCGTCGCCAACAAGCAGACCGAACGCGGGAGCCGGGTATGAAGATCGGAGTTTTCGTCTGCCACTGCGGCAGCAACATCGAAGGCACCGTGGACACCGCCGCCGTGGCGCGGGCGTCCATGCTCTTTCCCGAGGTAAGCCACGCCGAGGACGTGATGTATTCCTGCTCCGAGCCTGGGCAGGAGGCAATAATCGACGCGGTGCGCACCCATGGCCTGGACGGCGTGGTGGTGGCCTCCTGCACGCCGCGCATGCACGAGCCGACCTTCCGGCGCGCCGTGGAGCGCGCGGGCCTGAACCGCTACATGCTGGAGATGGCCAACATTCGCGAGCACGTCTCCTGGATCGGCAAGGACCGCACGGCCAACACCAACAAGGCCGCCGACTTGGTGCGCATCGCGGTGGAGAAGCTTCGCCGCAACAGGCCGCTCACGCCTAAAAGTTTCGACATCACGCGCCGGGTTTTGGTCATAGGCGGGGGTGTCGCGGGAATCCAGGCAGCCCTGGACTGCGCAGATGGGGGCATGGAGGTGGTCCTCGTGGAGAGGACCTCCTCCATCGGCGGCAAGATGGCCAAGCTGGACAAGACCTTCCCCACCGTGGACTGCTCCAGCTGCATTCTTGGACCCAAGATGGTGGACGTGGCCCAGCACCCGAACATCACGCTCTACGCCTACGCCGAGGTTGAGGAAGTGGCCGGTTACGTGGGCAATTTCAACGTGAAGATTCGCAAAAAAGCCAGCTATGTGGACTGGGTCAAGTGCACCGGCTGCGGAGCCTGCATGGAGAAGTGCCCCAGCAAGAAATCGCTGGACCGCTTCAACGAATCCCTCGGCGGCGCTCCGGCCATCAACATTCCCTTCCCCCAGGCCATCCCCAAGAAAGCAGTCATCGACGCCGGGTACTGCCGCCAGTTCATCAAGGGCAAGTGCGGCGTGTGCGCCAAAATCTGCCCCACCGGGGCAATCGACTACAAGATGCAGGACGAGGTCGTGGAGGAAAAGGTCGGGGCCATCGTGGCCGCCACCGGTTTCGACCTGTTCGACCACTCCAAGTACGGCGAATACGGCGGCGGGCGCTACCCCGACGTGATCACCGCGCTCCAGTACGAGCGGCTGCTCTCGGCCTCCGGCCCCACGGGCGGGCACGTGAAGCGACCTTCGGACGGCAAGGAGCCCAAAACCGTGGTGTTCATCCAGTGCGTGGGCTCGCGCGACAAGTCGGTGGACCGCCCGTATTGCTCGGGCTTCTGCTGCATGTACACGGCCAAGCAGGCCATCCTCACCAAGGACCACATCCCGGATTCGCAGTCCTACGTGTTCTACATGGACATCCGCGCGCCGGGCAAAATGTACGATGAGTTCACCCGCCGGGCCATGGAAGAGTACGGCGCGCGCTACGTGCGCGGGCGCGTGTCCATGATAGTGCCTCAGAATGGCAAGTACCTGGTGCGCGGCGCAGACACCCTGATGGGCAGCCAGCTTGAGGTCGAGGCCGACCTGGTGGTGCTGGCCGTGGGCGCCGAGGCCGCCGTGGGCTCGCCCCAGCTGGCCGAGAAGCTGCGCATCTCCTACGACAAATACGGCTACTTCATGGAGAGCCACCCCAAGCTGCGCCCGGTGGAGACCAACACGGCGGGCGTCTATCTGGCCGGATGCGCCCAGGGGCCAAAAGACATCCCGTCCTCGGTGGCCCAGGGCAGCGCGTCGGCGGCCAAGGTGTTGGGGCTCTTCTCCAAGCAGAAGCTGGAGAGCGACCCGCAGATATCCCAGGTGAACCTGCAACGGTGCGTGGGTTGCGGCAAGTGCGAGACAACCTGCCCATTCGGGGCCATCCACATGATCGACTTCAGGGGCCAGGAAAAGGCCGAGGTCATCGAGACGGTCTGCCAGGGCTGCGGCATCTGCGCCGTCACCTGCCCGCAGGGAGCCATCCAGCTCGAACACTTCACGGACAATCAGATTCTCGCGGAGGTGGAGGCCTTATGCCAGTTTTAGCAGGCAGGGAGCTGCGCATCGTCGGATTTCTGTGCAACTGGTGCTCGTACGGCGGGGCCGACACCGCAGGCGTGGGTCGGTTCACCCAGCCCACGGACCTGCGCATCATCCGGGTCCCGTGTTCGGGGCGCATCGACCCGCTGTTCGTGGTCAAGGCGCTTCTGGGCGGAGCGGACGGCGTGCTGGTGTCGGGCTGCCACCCGCGCGACTGCCACTACGCCAGCGGCAACTTCTACGCACGGCGCAGGCTGGAGGTGCTCAAGGGCATGCTGCCCATACTGGGCCTGGAACCCGGACGCTTCGAATACACCTGGGTCTCGGCCTCGGAAGGCCAGCGCTGGCAGCATGTGGTCACCAGCTTCACGGAGCAGATTCACACGCTGGGGCCATCCCCGATCAAGACGGCTTTCGGCCTGGGCATGACCACGGCCATGTCGGCCATGCCGGAAGGAGGCAAACATGCAGCCGCTTGAGGACCTGAAGGCCGCTATCAAAGAAGCCCTGCCTGGCCTTGATTTCGTGATCGGCTGGGAGAGCGGCTGGAATCCGCTGCTGGCCACGCCGCTTTTCATGTACGCTCCAGAGGATGTGGACAAGCTCACCTGGGGGCCGTTCAACGTGAACAACCCCGCCACCTACCTGTCGGCCCTCAAGGGCAAGAAGGTCGGCGTGGTGGTCAAGGGGTGCGACAGCCGCTCCGTGGTCCAGCTGCTCCAGGAAAAGCTCATCAGGCGCGAAGACCTCACCGTGTTCGGCATGCCCTGCACGGGCGTGGTGGACGCGACCAAAATCGCCCGCAAGGTGGGCGACCTGGGCATGATTAGCGGGGCAAAGCGCACCAACGGCACGTTAAGCGTCACAACGCACGAAGGCAGCCTGGACATCCCCTGGGAGGAGGCCGCCGCCGACAAGTGCCTGTCCTGCCAGTATCCCAACGCGATCATCTCGGACCACTTCAAGGGCGATCCCCTGCCGCCCACACTTGGGCGGGACCCCGCCGCCGAGCAGTTGGCCGCTCTTGAGGCCCTGGCTCCCGCCGAACTCTTCGCCCACTGGAAGGACGCCATGGACCGCTGCATCCGCTGCTACGCCTGCCGCAACGCCTGTCCCATGTGCGTCTGCCGGGATCACTGCATCGCCCAGACCCGCGACCCGCACTGGATATCCCAGGACGACACGGTCAAGGAAAAGCTCATGTTCCAGATGATACATTCCCTGCATCTGGCCGGGCGCTGCACCGAGTGCGGCGAGTGCCAGCGCGCCTGCCCGGTGGACATCCCCATTCTGGCGCTCAGACGAAAACTGAGCAGCGTGGTGAAGAACCTGTTCGACTACCAGGCCGGGGTTGATCCCAATGCCGTGCCGCCCCTGTTCACCTTCCAGGTGGAAGAGGCCAAAATCAACGAGCGGGGGTGGTGATGGAATCCTCCAGGTATCTTCCTGAAGCGTCGCTGGACGCCTGGCTCGGGGAGCTTGCGTCCTCGCACGAGCTCATCGTTCCAAGGCGCGAGGGCGACGCCATCGTGTTCGGGCCTTACGACCCGGCTGTGTCCCCGGATATATCCAGGGACGCCACGGCTCCTCCCAAGTCGACCGTGTTCCCGGCTTGCGAGGAGCTTATGCGCTATTCGTCCGTGAAGGACGCCGACGACCCGTCCAGGACGCTGGTCCGGATGGAGGAGGTCATGCCTTCCGGGTCCAGGGTTGTCTTTGGCGCGCGCCCCTGCGGGACGCGCGGCTTCACGGTGTACGACCGGGTGTTCGACGCACCGGCCATGCATGACCCCTACTACGTGGCCCGCAGGCAGAATACCCTGTTCGTGACCCTGGCCTGCTCCGAGGCGGGCAGCGCCTGCTTCTGCCACTGGGTGGGGTCAGGCCCGGCGGACGCCTCAGGATCGGACGTGCTGCTGGTCCCGGTGAAGGGCGGCTGGCTGGCGGAGGGAGTCAGCGACAAGGGGCGCGAGCTTCTCGACTCGCCGCTTTTGGCCCCTGGCGACAAGTACGCCGGAGAGGCCAAGGCGGCCAAGGCCAAGGCCATGGAATCCCTGGAGTCCGCAGCGGACCTGAAGCCCGCTCCCGAATCGCTGCTGGCGGTCTTCGACGACATGGAGTTCTGGAACCGCATGTCAGCCAAGTGCATCAGCTGCGGGGCCTGCACCTACCTGTGCCCCACCTGCTACTGCTTCAACATCACCGACGAGAACAAAGGCATGGAAGGCTCGCGTCTTCGCACCTGGGACAACTGCATGTCGTTTCAGTTCACGTTGGAAGCCAGCGGACACAACCCCAGGCCCACCAAGGCACACCGCCTGAAGAACCGGGTGGGGCACAAGTTCTCGTACTATCCGGGCCTGCATGGCGGGGCCATTGCCTGTTGCGGCTGCGGACGCTGCATCAAGAGCTGTCCTGCCGGGGTGGATATCCGCCAGATCGTCCTCGCCGCCATGGACCGCGCCAAGGCAACAAGCCAGGGCAACACGACAGGAGAACGCGCATGAGCTGCTCAGTGAACCCCTATCTGCCGGACATGGCAACGATTCTTGAAACGGTCCAGGAGACGCCCAACATCAAGACTTTCCGGGTCCGTCTGGACAATCCCGACCGTATGGCGGCCTTCAGGTTCCAGCCGGGGCAGGTGGGGCAGCTGACCTCATTCGGCGCTGGCGAGTCCACCTTCGTAATAAACTCGCCCCCTACCCGCATGGACTACCTCCAGTTCAGCGTGATGCGCGCGGGCGAGGTGACCTCCAGCCTGCATGGCCTGAAAGCCGGCGACAAAGTCGGCGTGCGCGCCCCCCTGGGGAACCATTTCCCCTACGAGTCCATGAAAGGAAAGGACGTGGTGTTCATCGGCGGCGGCATCGGCATGGCCCCGCTGCGCACGCTCCTGCTGTTCATGCTGGACAACCGCAAGGATTACGGGAGCATCTCGCTTCTCTACGGCGCGCGCAGTCCGGAGGACATGGCCTTTCGCGACGAACTGCCCGAGTGGCTCTCCCGGAAGGACCTGAACACCGTGCTGACCATCGACCGCGAGGCTCCAGGCTGGGAGCACCGGGTGGGGCTCATCCCCAACGTGCTGCGCGAGATGGCCCCCAAGGCGGAAAACTGCGTGGCCATCACCTGCGGGCCGCCCATCATGATAAAATTCACGCTCCAGGCGCTCAAGGAGCTAGGCTTTGCGGACGACCAGATCGTCACCACCCTGGAGAAGCGCATGAAGTGCGGCGTGGGGCTGTGCGGGCGCTGCAACATCGGCGGCAAGTACGTCTGCGTGGACGGGCCGGTGTTCACTTACGCGCAGCTGAAAGAGCTGCCCAACGAACTGTAAAAGCCAAGCGGGGATAGTATATGGCGGAATTCTTCAATGCGTCCGACGTGGTCGGAGCTGCCGTGGAGATGGAACGGCGCGGCCAGGCGGCCTACCGGCAGACGGCCAAGGCGACCACGGACCCCAAGGTGAAGCGTCTGTTTGAGAATCTGGCGGTGGAAGAGGCCAGGCACGAGGAGATGTTCAAGGCAATGGCCGAACGGATCGGTCCGGCGGAGCTGCCCGCCTGGAGTTCCATGGAGGAGTATAGCGCCTATCTTGGCGCGCTGCTCGATTCCCACGCCCTGTTTTCGCCCGGATTCACGGAGTCGCTGGCTGCGGCTTCGGTAAACCTGGACGACGCCGTGCGCCAGGCCATGCGCCTGGAAAAGGACTCCATGCTCTTTTTCCAGGAGATGCTCTACCTGGTGCCCGGTTCGGAACATCCCCTCATCCAGGAGTGCATCGAGGAGGAGCGGAGGCACCTGAGGCAGCTGGCGGCCATGCTCCAGACCTGAGCCTCTGACCAGGACCGGCAAGCCCGGCTCGCGGGCTCGTCCCGGCCATCACATCGGGCATGAGGAGTGCACATGTTCCTCGAAGAGTTTTCCCTGAATGCGGCCAACGTGTTTGCCCAGGAGACTTTCCGGGTCCCGGAGGGGCCGACGCTTCCCTACGCCCGGAGCATGATTGACGGCGGGGCGCCGCTGTTCCTGGCCTCCGACCTGTTTCCGGCCTGCTCGCTTCGGCGCAGGCGTCATCTGGAACGCGCCGCGCTCACGGTCCAGACCCAGGGGCAGACGGCGCTTTACAGCGGCGAGAGCCTGGATCAGTTCGATCAGGATGTGTTCATCGCCTGCCTGTTGGGCGAGATCCGGGGGCAGAGGCCCGCGAGGCGCTCCATGCGAGAGCTTCTGCGCACCATGGGGCGAAGGCACACCCCAGAGCAGATGGCGCGGCTGGAAGCCAGCCTCTTCAGGCTCGGCTCGGCCCGCATCGAGCTTGGCGACTCGCGCTTCGGATGCTCCATCCAGCTGGTGGAATCAGTGCTGGTGGACAGGGTGTACGGCGCTTGCCGCGTCCAGGTGTCGCCCGAGGTGAAGGCCGCGTTCCAGGGCGTGGGGGACATCGAGGCGCTGGCCAGGGTGCGCTTCAGCCTGGGAGCGAGACCTCTCACCAAATGGCTGGCTGGCCTGGTGTTCGTCCTGGGCGGTCAGAGCTGCCGTCTGGACCTGGAACGTCTGCGAATCCTGTGCGGGAGGGAGAAAATACCTCCCAGGGTTTTCGCCGGACAGGCTCTTCCGGCCTTGAGCACCCTTGTGGACATGGGGTACATTCATTGCGTGGGGCAATTTGAGCAGGGCAGGGTGATGGTCGAAAGCCGCCCTGGCCGCTCGCGCTCCAACGAATGCCAGCTTGTTTGGTGAGGAGACCGGATGAATGTAACGAAGTTCGCGATCCCGGAGATCATCTTCGGGCGCGGGTCCATGGTTCACGTTGGTCAATGCGCCAGAAGGCTGGGTGCGAAGCGGGTCCTCCTGGTCAGCGACCAGGGGTTGGAACAGTCCGGCTGGGTGGAACGGGTCACCGAGCTGCTTGAGGCGGACAACCTGGAGTGGGTCTATTACGGGGACGTGAACTCGAACCCCCGCGACCATCAGGTGCACACCGGGGCGCAGCTGTACCTGGAAGCCAAGGCCGACGTCATCATCGCCATCGGCGGCGGAAGCCCCATCGACGCGGCCAAGGGAATCGCCATCCTGGCCGGAAACGGCGGGGTCATCTCGGACTATGAGGGCGCGAACCGCATCGAGCGCCCCCTGCCGCCCATGATCTTCCTACCCACCACGGCGGGCAGCGGCTCGGACGTGTCGCAGTTCTGCATTATCACCGACGTGGCGCGCCAGCTCAAGATGTCCATCATCAGCCGCTCGCTGGTGCCCAACATCTCCATCATCGACCCGCTCATCCTGCTCACAAAAAGCCAGGAGCTCATCATCGCCTCGGCCGTGGATGCGTTTGCCCACGCCGTGGAGTCCTACGTGTCACGCATCGCGTCGCCGTTCACGGAAATCCAGGCGCTGCGGGCCATGGAGCTCATCCTGCGCCACCTGAAACCCGCCCTGGAGAAGAAATCCATCCACGCCCTGGAGCAGCTCTCCATCGCCAGCACTGCGGCGGGCATGTCCTTCAGCAACGCCGGTCTCGGCGCGGGCCACGCCCTGGCGCACTCCCTGGGCGGCATGTTCGACGTGCTCCACGGGCTGGTGCACCCCATCCTGCTGCCTGCGGTGATGAGCTTCAACATTCCGGCCTGCACCGCGAAGATCGGCAACATCGGCAGGATGATTCTCGGCCCCGGCGCGCGCTCGGACGAGGAAGCCGCCCTGGACGGCATCGACAAGCTCAAGCAGTATTTCGGGGAGTTCGGGGTTCCGGTGCGCCTGCGCGACATCCTGCCCGAGCGTTCCACCCTGGCCACCCTGGCCAAGGCCGCCGTGGGAGACGCCTGCAACCTGACCAATCCGCGCACGGCGGATGAAGACAGCCTGCTGGGCATCTGCGAGGAGGCCTGGTGATGAAGCATCACCCCTCGGTCGAAGACCTGATCGGCATCGAGCACTGCAAACTGGGTTTTTACCAGGAACTGCGCCTGAAGCTCGAGGAACTCCAGGAGAGCAACCGGGAGTCCGAGCAGAACCGCAGGGAGATCGCTGCAGTGCTGGATGGGATCACGGACATCATGATGGTCTTGTCCGAGGACCTGTGCATCATCTCCGTGAACCACGTGTTCAAGGAGGTTATCGGCATCGAGGAGCCCGAGGGCCGCTACTGCTACGAGATCTTCCGCAACGAATCCAGGCCCTGCCCGGAGTGTCCGGCGCACCGGTCTTTCCTGACCGGCGACGTCTGCCGGGAGACGGCCATCTTCAAGCTCGGCGACCGCAACCTTCAGTTCGAGATGGTGGCCTCGCCCATCCGCGACCCCGACAAGGACGAGCGCCGAATCCTCATCTTCAAGCGCGACGTGACCATGGAGAAGGAGTACCAGGCCAAGTTCTACCAGGCCGAAAAGATGGCCACCGTGGGCATGCTGGCGGCAGGAGTAGCCCACGAGGTGAACAATCCCCTGGCCTCCATTTCCGGCTTCGCCGAGGGCATCCAGCGCCGCCTGGGCCGCATGGACCTGCCCGCCGGAGCCGACCTGGACGACATCAAGGACTACGTGGACACCATCCTCAAGGAGTGCACGCGCTGCCGCGACATCGTGCGTACGCTGCTCACCTTCAGCCGCCCGGTTTCCTCGGGGTTCTCGCCGGTCAACATGAACGCCGTGGTGGAAGACACCCTGAAGCTCCTGCGCAGCCACCTGAAGCAAAAGGACCTGCGCCTCACCCTGAAGACGGACCTGTCCGAGGACCTGCCCATCATCTACGGCGACGAACCCCAGCTCAAGCAGGTGATGCTGAACCTGCTGGTCAACGCAGTGGACGCAGTGGACCAGACCGGGCGCGGCGAAGGAACCATCTGCATCCGAACCTATCCCGAGAACGACGAAGGGGTGGGGCTGGTGGTGTCCGACACGGGGTGCGGCATCCCCAAGGAACACCTGGACAAGCTCTTCGAGCCGTTCTTCACCACGAAGCCTGTCGGCAAGGGCATAGGCATCGGACTTTCGACCTGTTATGGAATAGTGCAAGAACATTGCGGCGAAATTCTCGCCTTCAGCGAACCCCAGAAAGGGTCGCGCTTCATAGTCAGGCTCCCCTCAACACCGGATGAAGATAGTGAATAGCCCTTATACAGTCCTGGTGGTGGACGACGAACAGTCCCTGACGAAACTCTTCAAGAAAGAACTGACCACACCTGAGCGCACCATCCACACTGCCGGAAGCGCCCGACAGGCTCGCGAGATGTTCCGCAAGACCCGTTACGACGTCGTGGTGCTGGACCTTCGCCTGCCGGACGGCGGCGGCCTTGAGCTGCTGGTGGATTTCCGCCACCGCACCCCGGACCTGGAAGTGATCATGATCACCGGGCACGGCAACATCGACAGCGCCGTGGAGGCCATGCGCCTTGGCGCTTACGACTACATCACCAAGCCCTTCAAGCTGGACGAGGTGGAGATCGTCGTGGACCGGGCCTGGCAGCGGGTGTGTCTCCAACGCGAGAACCGCAGCCTCAAGCATTCCCAGATGAGCGTGAAGCCCCCCATGCTGATCGGAGAATCCCAGGCGGTCAGGGAAATTCGCTACCTTATCGACAAGGTGGCCCCCACGGACGTGCCTGTGCTCATCACCGGAGAGTCCGGCGCGGGCAAGGACGTGGTGGCCCACGGCATCCATACCTCCAGCAAGCGCGCCGACAAGCCGCTCATCATCAAGAACTGCGCCACCTTGCAGAAAGAACTTTCGCGCAGCGAGCTGTTCGGCCACTGCCGGGGGGCCTTCACCGGAGCCACCGAGAGCCAGGAAGGACTCATGACCTTCGCCCACCAGGGCACGCTCTTCCTGGACGAGATAGGGGAACTCCCCCTGGAGGTGCAGGCGTCGCTCCTGCGGGTGCTGGAGAGCAAGACCTACCGCCGCGTGGGTGAAAAGGACGAGCGCCAGACCGACATCCGGCTGGTGTTCGCAACCAACCGCAATTTGCAGACCGAAGTGGAGGCCGGGCGCTTCCACGAGGCGCTCTACCACCGCATCAACGTCTTCAAGATACACATCCCCACCCTGGCCGAGCGGCGCGAAGACATCCCCCTGCTGGTGCAGTACTTCCTGAACCGCCTGAGCGCCGGTCAGACCCCTTGCACAGTGGTGGAGGGGGCCATGCGCTGCCTGTTCAACTACTCCTGGCCGGGAAACGTGCGCGAGCTGCGAAACGTGATCGAGCGTGGCATCATCCTG
Source organism: Fundidesulfovibrio putealis DSM 16056 (assembly GCF_000429325.1). Classification (NCBI taxonomy): domain Bacteria; kingdom Pseudomonadati; phylum Thermodesulfobacteriota; class Desulfovibrionia; order Desulfovibrionales; family Desulfovibrionaceae; genus Fundidesulfovibrio; species Fundidesulfovibrio putealis. The sequence continues at coordinate 346,964 of NZ_AUBQ01000004.1, read as the reverse complement.
GCCGAGAACAGGCTCATCACCGAACAGGCCCTGCCGCGCGAACTTTTGGACAAGGGAGACGAGCAGCAGGGAGTCCTGTCGCTGGATTCCGTGGAGCGCACGCACATCAAGCGCGTGCTCCAGTACCACGGCGGCAACCGCTCACTGGCTGCACTGTCGCTTGGCATCAGCCGCAAGACTCTCTACCGCAAGATTCTGGAATACGGGCTGGAGTAGGGCGCACGTCAGCGTTCTGAAGCCTCCGGCGATTCCTGCTCCTCTGGCATGGCCTGGCTTTGCGCGTGAGGTTTGCGCCGCTGGTCCAGGTAGTACATCACCGGCACCACCATGCGCGAGAACACCGTGGCCGCGATCTCGCCCGCCATGAGCGAGATGGCCAGCCCCTGGAAGATGGGGTCGAAGAGGATCACGAAGGCCCCGGCAACCACGGCTATTGCCGTGAGCAGCATGGGCCGGAAGCGCACGGCTCCTGCCTCCACCACGGCGTCCTCCAGGCTTGCGCCTTCGCGACGGCGCATCTCGATGAAATCCACCAGGATGATGGAGTTTCGCACCACGATTCCTGCCCCGGCGATGAAGCCGATCATGGACGTGGCCGTGAAGAAGGCCCCGGCCAGGGCGTGCGCCGGGATGATGCCTATGAGCGACAGCGGGATGGGGCTCATGATGGCGATGGGGGTGGTGTAGGAGCCGAACCAGCCCACCACCAGGATGTAGATGAGCACCATCACCACCGCGAAGGCGACGCCCATGTCCCGGAAAACCTCCAGGGTGATCTGCCACTCGCCGTCCCACTTCATGGAGTAGCCTTTGAGCGAGGCGGGCTGGTCCGAATAGAGGATGGGCAGCGGCTCGCGCTCTTCCACCTGCCAGGCTCCCTCGCCAGCCTTGCCCAGCCTCTCCAGTTCGTCGGTTATGCGCCCCATGCCGTACACCGGGCTCTCCTCGCCTCCGGCCATGTCGCCCGTGACGTAGACCACCGGTTGCAGGTTCTTGTGGTAGATTGCGGACTCGACCGTGCGCTCCTCGATGGTGGCGATCTGCGACAAGGACACCATCTGCCCGCCTTCCCCGCGCACGGAGATGGCCGGGATGTCCACGGCGTGGCCCCTGTCTTTGAGCGGCAGGCGCACCAGGATGGGGGCGTCCTCGCGGGCGGAGTCGTCGTGCAACAGGCCCACGACCGAGCCCCGCAGGGCGGCTGTGACGGCTTCCAGGGCGCGCTTGGGGTCGATGCCGTTGGCCAGGGCCTTGTCGCGCTCGATGCGGATGACGCGCTCCGGCTGGGGATCATCCACGTACCAGTCCACATCCACCACATCTGGCGTGCGCGTGAACACGTCCTTCACCTGCCGGGCCACGCGAAGCCGACCCTCGGCGTCCGGCCCGTAGATTTCGGCCACCAGGGTCTGAAGCACGGGAGGTCCGGGCGGCACTTCGGCCACCTTGATCTTTGCGCCGTGGCGCTTGGCGATGGGCAGAATATCCCGGCGCACGGCCTTGGCGATATCGTGGCTTTGCACGCTACGGTCGCTTTTGGGCGCAAGATTCACGGCGATGTCCGCCGCGTTCTGCCCCCGGCGCAGGTAGTAGTGTCGGATAAGCCCGCTGAAGGACACCGGCCCGGCGGTCCCGGCGTAGATCTGCACGTCGGACACGTCCGGTCGCTTGAGTATCCCGGCGGCCATGTCGCCCGCAGCCTGCGTGGTCTGCTCCAGGGTGGTCCCCAGGGGCATGTCCACGATCACCTGGAACTCGCTCTTGTTGTCGAAGGGCAGCATCTTCACCAGCACCCCGTGCAGCGGGAACAGGGAGCAGGCCAGGACGAGCAGCAGGCCCACCAGCCCCAGGAACGCCCAACGCTTTGATGGCTTGCGGATCAGGTCGTTCATGAAGCGCTTGTACAAGCGGGTTCCGGCGTCGTCGCCGTGGGCGTGCGCCTTGTTCGAGGGCTTCAGCACGCGTTTTGCCGTCCAGGGGGTGATGACGAAGGCCACGCACATGGAAAGAAGCATGGCGATAGAGGCCCCGATGGGCATGGGCCGCATGTACGGCCCCATGAGCCCGCCCACGAAGGCCATGGGCATGATGGCCGCGATGACCGTGAACGTTGCCAGCACCAGGGGCGCGCGCACCTCGTTCACAGCCTCGATGATCACCTGGGACATGGGCTGGCGCTTGCGTCCGGGCAGTTCCAGGTGCCGCACGATATTTTCCACGTCCACGATGGGGTCGTCCACCAGGATGCCGATGCAGAAGATGAGCGCGAAGAGCGTCACCCGGTTCAGGGTGTAGCCAAGCAGCCAATAGGTGGCCAACGTGACCGCAAGGGTGACGGGCACGGCCACCATCACCACCAGGCTGGCCCGCCCGCCCAGGAACAGGGCCACGATGATCCCCACGGACACCGCCGCCAGCATCAGATGCTCAAGCAGTTCGTGGACCTTGGCCTTGGCTGTGGAGCCATAGTTGCGGGTGGTGTCCACCAGGACGCCCGACGGGATCATGAAGCCCTTCAGGTCCGTCACCTTGGCGAAGACCGCCTCGGCCAGCTGGGTGGCGTTCACACCGGCACGCTTGGCCACGGTGAGGGTCACGGCGGGCTCCATTGCGCCGGGTTCTCTTCCCGTCGCCCCCGCGAGGCCGGACAGGTAAAAGACATAGTCGGCCGGTTCGTCATAGCCGTCGGCAATGGCGGCCACGTCGCCCAGGTACACGGGGCGCGCGTCGCGCACGGTAAGCACTGCGCGCGAGAGCTCCTTGGCGCTGCGGAAGAAGCTGTCCAGCCGGATGCTGACCGCACGGCCTTCCTGCACGGTCTCGCCGATGGTCTCGCCCTGGTTCTGACCGCGTAGCGTCTCCAGCACGTCCACGGCGTCCAGCCCATTGACGCGCAGGCGCTCCTGGTCCAGCTCCACCATCACCGCGCGCTTGCGCCCGCCGATGAGCGCCGTCTCGGCCACGCCCGGAATCTGGCGGAGTTCCTCGTTCACCTGGAGGGCCACGGTGCGCAGCTGGCGCGAATCCAGGCCCCCGCCGTGGAAGGTCAGGGCCACCACGGGCACGTCGTCGATGGAGCGGGGCTTCAGGATGGGCTGGGAGCAGCCGGGCGGTATCCAGTCCAGGTGCTGGTAGAGCTTGGCGTAGGTCTTCACCGTGCTCTTCTCGGTGTCCTCGCCCACCTTGAAGCGCACGATGGTCAAGGCGCGCCCGTCCTGGGCCGTGGAGTACACGTATTCCACGCCAGGAATCTCCCAGAGGATCTTCTCCATGGGAGCGACCACCCGGTTTTCCACTTCTTTGGGAGACGCGCCGGGCATCTGCACGTGGATGTCGATCATGGGGACGATGATCTGCGGCTCTTCTTCGCTTGGCGTGGACATCACGGAGAACACGCCCAGCAGCATGGCCGCCAGGATGATCAGCGGCGCGAGCTTGGAGTCCACAAAGGCGGCGGTGATGCGTGTCAGCAGATCGTGTCCGCCTGAAGGATCGGCAGGGGCGGGAGCGCTCACGGGTTATCCTTGGCGATGCGGTCGCCCTCGCGCAGGGTTTCCGTGGCAGAGCAGACCACGCGGTCACCGTCGGAGAGACCTGAGAGAATTTCCAGGTAACTCTCTCGCCCAGGCTCCTCGAAGGCTTCCGAGTCGGTGAGGAACGGCTTGCCGTCCAGCACGACCTTGATGAAGCGCCCGCCCGGCTTGACCACCCGGAAACTGACCAGCCCGTCGCCGTCAACGGTGAACACCGAGGGGAGGTCGCCGCGCATGCGCAGGCAGTCGGAAGGCAGCAGGAGCTTCTTGGAAATGCGGGCCGGGGTGAACAGGCGTCCGAACATGCCTGCCTTAGGGAGCGGGGTGGCCTGAAGCCCGGCGGCGTCACCGGCTCCGCGCTCCCAAGCCTGCCTGGGCAGCTCGGCCTTCACGCGAAAGGTCCGCGTGGCCGGGTCCACCCGTCCGATTACGGCGCTGACCTTGGCGGCGAACGGATCGCGCGAGAGCGAGGGGACGACGCCTATCAAGGTCTGCCCAGCATTCAGGCTGGACAGCAGGCTCTCGTCCACCTGGGCGGTCAGGTCGAAACCGCTGGCAACGTCGTCCAGGAGCGCAAGGGGCTGGCCTGCGTTCACGAACGCGCCCAGATCCACGTAGCGCCGCGCCAGCACGCCGTCGAAGGGTGCGTTTATGCGGGTGTAACCGCCGAGCGCCTTGAGTTCGCCCTTTTGGGCGGCCACGGAGCGCTCCCGCGCGGCGATGGCCTCTTCCTCGCGCGAGAGGGCCAGGTATTCCGTGCGTGCCCGCTCGAAGTCGTCCTGGCTTATGACCTTCTGTGTCAGGAGCTTCTGGAGCCGGTCCAGGTTGGCCTTGGCGTGGGCGGCCTTGGCGGCCACGGCTTGGCGCTCGGACGCGGCCTGGGCCACGGTGGCCGTGAGGCCCTGTTCGCGGCTTTGCAGGTCCTTGTCGTCGATGCGCAGGATGGGCGCGCCTGCGCGAAGGGCCGCGCCTTCCTGGGCGAAGACCTCCACAACGCTGCCCGAGAGCTTGCTGGCCAGGGTCACGCTGTTTCGAGACTCCACCTGGGCCGGGAACGAGCGACATTCCACCACCTCCTCGGAGCGCATCTGCTGGGTCTTTGCCGTGATCGTACGTGCTTTGGGAGCAGGCGGACTCTCTTTGCCGCATCCGGGAAGAAGGGCGAGGCAGAGCAGTGCGCAGACCGGCAGAATGATGGAAACGCGGCGTCGTATCATGGGTGTCCCGTGGTGTATGTGAGGCTGGCGCATGCGGCGATGGCCAACAGGAACTCTATGGTTCGAGAGTTGTACAATTTCATGAAAGCAAACAGGCGGGAAGTCAACCACGGGAAGTATTCAGTCCGAATTGGTCTACTACCGGACACGACTTGCCCCAGGTTCTTCCGGTTGGTTTTCTCTTCGCAGTCCAGTGAAGCACGCCTGGCGTGCCCCTCGTTTAGTGTCCTCATGGTTCGTTCGTATGATTTTTGAACAAAGAGAAGATAACAATTTGTTATTGTTGGTTAAAAATATGTCCAGTTCTTCACGGACGCGCCGCGAAGCGCAGAAGGGCATGCCAACTCATCGAAGTCCAGGAGGCTCGATTCACAGGTCCTGAGTCGGTGGCCAAAGGCTCTTTGGAAGAGCCTCAGACGAGGAATTTGGCCGCCTTGGGAAAGATATTTTCAAAACACCCCTAAAGTACATGTAATCACATGAAATAAAATGAAATAATTGCCATAAATCGCCTTGATTTTCACCAGATTCCACACTTTTGGACGCCCTTTGGCGTCTTTTTTTTCGCCCTCCGTGGATGTTTGCCGATCTCCCCTCGTATCTCATGCATGGGATGCGAAAAAGACAATCGGCGTCTTTAGCGTGATCTGTCCGGCTGAGGATACATCTTTTCAGTGGGGTTAATCGTATGCAGAGCATTATCGAAAGTTGCGCACATGACCTGTTGACGAAGGTGTTCATGGTGAACATGAACACAGCTCGGGACGCATGGACCATGATTGACCGTGTGACACGCATCTGTCTGACAAAGCATATGGGCAGTTACAGTCACAAAGACGTTGACCGCGTCAAAAGAGTCATCCTGAATCGCCTGATTCAGGAAGTGGACAACCCTTCCTACTACGAGGACGTGGAGCGCTGCTCCGTTCAGACCTGCATCGTGGTCATGACGCGCGAGGTGACGCTCAACTACGTGCGCAGCGCCCATTACGCGCAGTCCTCTCTGGCGGACATCTTCAGGGCCATGAACGTGGATGTGGAGGGTGCGGGGCCGTACCTGGACGGTCTGGATCAGATGTTTTCCCCCTCGCAGCGCTGCGTGCTGCGCCTGATCTACGGTGAAGGCTGCACGGTCATCCAGGCTGCCGGAATGCTGGGCGTTTCTCCGCAGGAGGTTCAGACGCTCCAATGGCAGGCCATGGAACTTTTGCAGCACGAATGGCTGACGCTCCGCAAGGGCGGACGTTGCTGAAGCGGTGGGGGAGGGCGCGCACCGGTCAATCCGTCGGTTCGCGATCCGGGATGGTGGAATCACGCTTGTTCGCATCGCCGGACGAGTCAACAGGGAGTGTTGCCGTGAGATGTCCTGAAACCAATGAAATGGCGGCCTATCTGGACGGAGCCGTAACCCACGCGGAGCGCATCCGCTGGGATGACCACTTCCGGCAGTGCCTCAAATGCCGCAAGGATCTGGAAGAACTGAAAATGCTTTTGCTCCTGGAACCGCTCGATCCCGGCGAGGAGTGCCTTACCAGGAGCATGTCTCTGGTGGACGGCTCCCATCCGCGCCAGACCAACGCAAACGGGTTTCGCTACGGGGTTCCTGGAACACGCAACTGATGAAAACGGAGAACACTGCCGCATAACTAAGCACAGCATAGAAAACATCGCATATCGCGACGACACGCAAAGATGATTTTACGCCGATTGTCTTCTTCGCATCCCAGGTCGCATTGATTTTCCCGCACATTGTTGCGTCTGGAACGGTGAAACACTTTTCGCGAGCAGGAGGCAATCATCATGTACGTCGACACCACGTCATATCTTAACAGCATAAAGACCAGCAGCTCGTCTGACACGGCGTCCTCCTCCATGGGTAAGGACGATTTCCTGGCCATCCTGGTCGCCCAGCTCGAAAACCAGGACCCGTTCAACTCCACAGATCCGGCGGAAATGATTGGCCAGCTGACCCAGTTCTCCATGCTGGAGCAGATGACCAACATGAACGAGACCCTCACCACAGGGCTCTCGGCGCTCAACCTCCAGACCGCCACAAGCTCCGTCTCCTACATCGGCAAAACAGTCATGGCTTCGGGCTACACGCTCTCGGTGGAGGACGGAAAAGCATCTTCCAGCACGTACACGCTGGAATCCGACGCGGCCACCCTCAAGGCCTACATCTACGACGAGGACGGGTCGCTGGTGCGCACCGAGAACATCGGGGCCAAGAAGGCGGGCGAGTACGACTACCAGTGGGACGGCAAGGACGACGACGGCGACGTGATGGAAGACGGAACCTACTCCATCGCCATTGCCGGGACCGGCACGGACGGAGCGGAACTCACGGCCAGCACCACCATATCCGGCGTGGTGAACGGAGTGGCGGTGAAGAGCGGCGTGGTGATGCTGACCCTCAAGGACGGCAGGGAAGTCAGCCTCGCCAACGTCTCCAGCGTCAAAGACGTCGACGCCTAACCCAAGCCAAAAGGAGATTCGCCATGTCACTCATGTCCGCGATGTACACCGGCATTTCCGGCCTGGGCATCCATAGCCAGGCCATGTCCGTGGTCGGCAACAACCTGGCCAACACCAGCACCATGGGCTTCAAGCGCTCCAGCACCCAGTTCGAGGACTTCTTCTATTCGAACATCGCCACCGGCAACAGCTTCGGCCAGGTGGGCCTAGGGGCGAACATCGCCAGCATCTACGGCGACTTCTCCCAGGGAGCCTTCCTTGACACCAACTCCGCAACCGACATGGCCATTTCCGGCAACGGCATGTTCATGGTGCAAAACGACAACACCGGGAACATCTACTACACCCGGGCCGGCAACTTCACCTTCGACAAGACCGGCTACCTCCGTGACACCAACGGCTACACGGTGCAGGGCTGGCGCGCCACCACCGACACCAAGACCGGCGAGGTCTCCAACATCGGCTCGCTTGGCGACATCAAGCTGGACAGCTTCCAGTTGGCGCCTTCGGCCACCACCACGCTGCGCATGGTCACCAACCTGAACTCCAACGCCACCGAAAAGACCACCGACGCCACCAACCCCTTCTTCGCCCTGTTCGGGAGCTGGTCCGGGCAGGCCGATACTGCCCTGTCGGATTCCAGCTACTCCTATCAGAGCACCATCAAGGTGTACGACGAGTCCGGCACCGCCCACGACGTCAGCATCTACTACGACAAGGTGAGCAACGCCGCAGGCAAGAACGTCTGGGAATACGTCGTGGCCTGCGCCCCTGACGAAGACGGCCGGACCATCAACGGCACCCAGCTTTCCACCACGTCCTCGGCTGGCCTGCTCATGACCGGCACCCTGAGCTTCGATTCGGCCGGGCGCATCACCAACATGACCTCCTTCGTTCTGAGTTCAAACGCCTCCGGCAACTACAAGGACCTTTCCAACTGGGTGCCCGCCACCTTCTCCCAGGACGGCTATCCGCAGCTGACGGCCAACTTCACGGCCTCGTCCAACGCCAGTTCATCGTTGTCGACGAACGCTGCCAATATCAAGCTGGACCTCGGCATCCACAGTACGAACAGTTACGGCGGCTGGACCAGCAGCATCACCAACGCGTCCCAGGTTGGCACGGACATCACGAACCTGCCGACAATGAACGCGTCCACCACCAGCAGCACCACCACAACCAGCTACTCCGACGCCTTCAGCATCAACGATGAAGCCCAGGACGGCTACGCCAGCGGTTTCCTCCAGGGAGTCTCCGTCACTTCCGAAGGCGTGGTGGTGGGAACCTATTCCAACAACCAGAGCAAGAACCTCTTCGTGGTGGGCATGGCCGACTTCACCAACCTCCAGGGCCTGCGCCGCGAGGGCGGCAACCTCTACAGCAAGACCATCGACTCGGGCGAGCCGCGCATTGGCACTGCCGGAAGCGCGGGCATGGGCAGCATCGCCTCGGGAAAGCTGGAGCAGTCCAACGTGGATACCGCCACGGAGATGGTCAACATGATCAGCTACCAGCGCGGCTTCCAGGCCAACAGCAAAGTGATCAGCACCGTGGACACCATGCTCCAGGAAGTCATTCAGCTCAAACGCTAGTGTCGCGTTTGTGAAAAACACAAACACAATCATTTGAGAACGCAACAGTGCCTTGAATACGAACAGGTGAAAAGCATGGACGCATTGATCATGAACGCTTCGGCACACGCGAAGCATCGCAACCGCACTGGCAGGGACAGCCGGTCCGGTTGCGGCGAGACCACAAAACCCGCCGCGCATTGCGCGGCAGGGAGCGGCAAGCCATGCTGAACAATCTGCTGACCATAGGCCAATCGGCCCTCTCCAATTTCCAGGTTGCCTTGAACGTTCACGGCGGCAACATCGCCAACGCCTCCACCACGGGCTACGTGCGCCGCACCGTGGATTTCGCCACGGATGGCGTCACCACAGGCAAGATCGGGGTGGGGGCCAGCATCCAGGGCATCGTGCGCGAGCTGGACGCATTTCTGGAGCGGCGCTGCCTGACGCAGTCCTCGAAGACGTCCTATTACGACACCATCGCCACCAACCTGGCCCAGGTGGAGTCGCTGTTCAACAGCTCCAGCGATTCCGGCATATCAGCGGTCCTGGACGACTTCATGGCCAGCCTGGAGAACCTCTCGGCCACGTCATCCAACGCCGCGGTGCGCACCGAGGCCATTGAAACGGCGCGGTCGCTGACAGAAATGCTCGCGTCCATGGATGACAGCCTGAACTCCATCACCCAATCCCTGGACGCCTCCATCGCCAGCCAGGTTTCATCGGTCAACAGCCTGACCAAGCAGATCGCCGCGCTGAACAAGTCCATATCCGGGAGCTCCGAATCGAGCGGCCTGCTGGACCAGCGCGACCAGCTGCTGCGCGACCTGGCCGAATACGTGGACATAAACGTGGTCACCCAGGACGACGGCCAGGTGCGTGTGACGACCGGCGAAGGCCAGTCCCTGGTGGACGGCGCGTCGTCCTATACGCTCAAGGTGGAAGGCCCCAAGTCCGTGGCTGCCCTGAGCGCGGATTCCGGCTTCGACGGGAAGATCTACTTCGAGGGGGCGTCCTCCAACGAGATGACCGTGCGGTTTGTGACCGGCGGCGACACGTCCGGCGGGGCCGGAGCCGCCACCTACCAGGTGTCTCTCGACGGCGGCAAGACCTGGGTGGAGGACGAGGACGGCAATACACGCGTCTTCACTGCCGGGGACACCAGCCACAAAGAGACCGTGGACGGCGTCTCCATCTGGTTCGGCACGGCCACGGACGCGGAAACCGCGCCAAGCACCTCCATCAGTGCCGGTGACAAGTTCACGATCATGCCGAAAAACGGCGTCTACTGGGTGACCAGCGCGGGCGGCGACGTGAACGTGACCCCACTCACCGGGAACGATTCGGCGGGCAGGCTTTCCGGCGGATCGCTGGCCGCGCTGCTGACGCTTCGCGACGAGTACGTGGGCGAATACCAGGACAAGCTGGACGCCTTCGCCGAGAGCTTCATCTGGAACATGAACCGCGTGCACAGCCAAGGCGCTGGCCTGACCAACATGAGTTCGGCGCAGGGTGAATACGCGGTGGACAACCAGAGCCTGCCGCTTGCGCAAAGCGGGCTGCACTGGGCGGACAGGCTGGAGTCCGGCAACATTTCCATCGCGCTCTACGACGCGACCACCGGGGACAACCTCTCCGTGACCGCCCTGGATTTCAGCTCGGTCACCCCCGGAACCTCCAACTTCGATCCCTCAGTGCACTCGCTGGAGGACGTGCGCGACGCCATAAACGCAAGCTACCCCGGCCAGCTCACGGCCTCCATCCAGAACGGCCAGCTTTCGCTTCAAGCCGCCAGCGGTGTGGAATTCCAGTTCGCGGAGGACACGTCTGGACTGCTGGCCGGGCTTGGCATCAACACGCTGTTCTCGGGCACGGACGCCTCCAACGTGGACCTGGCCAGCGCCGTGTCCAACGATCCGTCCAGGCTGTGCGCAGGGCACGTCAACGGCGCGGGCGAGGTCAACACCGGAGACAACACCACGGCCCTGGCTCTGGCAGCCCTGGCAGGCACCTCCGTTTCCTTCAAGGAGGCGGGCGGAACTACCAGCGGCACGCTCCAGGACTACATGAACTCGCTCTGCTCCAAAGTGGGCTCCGACACCTCGGCGGCCGCGACGCAGCAGACCTACGCCGCCACACTCAGCGAGGACCTCACCACGCAACGCGAATCCGTTTCCGGCGTCAGCCTGGACGAGGAGCTCACCCGCGTCATGCAGTACCAGCAGTGCTACCAGGCGGCGGCCAAACTCATACAGACCGCAGGCGAAATGTTCGATGTGGTCATGAGCCTCAAGTAGGGGGGAACCCATGCGTATCTCGCAAAATATGCTCTATTCGTCGTCCATCGGCTACATGAACGGCTCCCTGTCCAAGCTTGCCGAGGCCAACGAGCAGAACGCCAGCCAGAAGAGGATCAACCGCCCTTCGGACGACCCTTCCGGGTACGCCGAGGCCCGTGGGATCGATTCCATCATCAAGGGGCTGGACCAGTATTCGGACAACATCGGCGTGGCCAGGTCCTGGCTGAGTCAGGCCGACTCCACGCTGCTTGAGGCCAGTACGCTCATGACCAGCATCAAGGAGCTGGCCGAACAGGCCTCCACGGGAACGCTCTCCGACGAAAACCGCAAGCAGATCGCCGCGCAGGTGCGGGGTTATTTTGAGGAGATGGTCTCCCTGGCCAACACCTCTGTGACCGGAAAGAGCCTGTTTGCGGGCCAGAAAACCGGCGGGGCTGCTTTCACCCAGACGATTTTCGCCACCGTGTCCGACAAGACCCTCACCCAGGACGCCGTGGTCAAGGTGCAGGGCGGCAGCGACACCAGCGTGCTGGTGCAGTTCACCGAAAGCGGCGACGTGGGCGGAACGGACGACATCGGCTACCGCTATTCCTCTGACGGCGGGACCACCTGGACCGTGAAGACCCTCGCGGCCGGGGAGAACACCCTGGACCTGGGCGGGTGCTCCGTAACGCTCAAGAGCGGGTCGCACCTCACCGAAACGGGAAGCGGGGAGGGCACCTCCCTGGTTGTACGCCCTTCGGCCGTCTATCTGGGGGACGACCAGGACGGAGCCACGGTGCGCAGCTACGGGAGCGGCCAGGTGAGCGCCGCAGCCGACGGCGTGTTCTCGGTCAACGTGAGCGTCCGCCTGGATTCCAACGCCAGTCTTCCCGGACCCTATTCCTACTCTTACAGCACCGACGGCGGCCTCTCCTGGGTCGGGGGCAACGTGGCCAGCGGCGCCAAGCTCCCCGTGCCGGGCGGCTTCCTGGAACTGAGTTCCGGCGCGGGGAACACCCTGGCCGCCGGCGACCAGTTCACCATCGTCCCCAATACGGCGGACATCTCGGTGAACATCTCGCCCAGCGGGGGCATCGTCATAAACAACGTGGGCAAGGACGTTTTCGGCGGCCTCTACAGAGAATCCGGAGCCAGCAACGCCTCGCCCGTGTTCGGGGCCGGGGCAAACATCAACATCTTCGAGACAGTGGGCGAGCTGGTCGGCTTCCTGGAAACCAACAACATGGACGGCGTTGGCGACTGCCTGGAGAAGCTGACCACCGCCCAGGAACATCTGGAATCCTGCGCGGCAGACGTGGGAGCGCGCGAAAACCGCCTGGACTTCGCGGAGAACACCATCGAGGTGCTGCGCGACAACGCGGACACCCGGCTCTCCGCCGTGGAGGACGCGGACCTCTCGCAACTGCTGCTGGACCTCGCGAAGTACCAGTACGCCTACCAGAGCGTCCTGTCCTCATCGTCCAAGATCATGAGCATGAGCCTTCTCGACTACATCTAAAAAGATAACCGGCCTCACGGGAGGATCAGTCATGGCTATCGGCGACGTCACATCGGGAATGAGCACTTCGGGCGGCATCTACTTCACAGGCATCGGCAGCGGTACCGACTTCGATACCCTTATCACCAAGCTCGTGGAGGTGGAGTCGTCCCGTGTGACCACCTACAAGACCTGGCAGCAGACCTGGGAGGACAAAAAAACGGCCTTCCAGGAACTGAACACCGCCATGCTGTCCATGCGTACCGCGCTGCAAAGCATGGATACCATCAGCGAATTCCTGCAAAAGGGCGCCAGTTCCTCAGACACGGACGTCCTTTCCGCCACGGCGGACGGAGACGCCGAAACGGGCTCCTACTCCTTCACCGTGGGACAGTTGGCCAAGAACAAGATGATGGTCACGACCTCGGGGTATTCATCGCTGACAACCGTCGTGAATTCCACCGGCGCGTCCCGGTCGCTGGTGTACACCTACGCGGGAGTCACCGTGTCCGACGCCATCCCGGCGGGATCCACCCTCACGGACATCGTGAACATCGTGAACACCAACTCGGCCAACACAGGGGTGCGCGCCTCCACCATCTACGACGGCTCCAACTACTACCTGCAACTGCGGGGCCTGGATACCGGTGAAGCCAATGATCTGGTCATCTCGGGGGCCAGCACCCTGTCCGGGTTCACAGGGTCGGACTTCATGGTCACGCAGGAATGTCAGGACGCCAAGCTGAAAATTAACGGCTGGCCGCTTTCAGGCGCCTGGATCAGCAGGTCCACCAACACCGTGACTGACGTGATCGACGGGCTGAGCCTCAGTTTGAAATCTACAGGCTCGGGGAACATAACCGTAGAGACCGACACTGACGCCGTGGTCGAAAACGTGCAGAACTTCATCGACCAGGTGAACGAGGTGAAGGCGATGCTGAAGGAGTTGACCGAGTACGACTCCACGACCGAAACCGGCTCCCTGCTGACCGGAAACTACGGCCTGCAGATGATCGACTCGATGATCAAGAGCATTACGTCGGCGCCAGGCGTTGGGTTCAGTTCCGAGCGCGATACATACATCTCGCTGTCGTCCCTGGGAATAAGCACAGACGCCACGGAAGGCTCCAGCACCTTCGGCCAGCTCCTGCTGGACGAGGACATACTTGAGGCGGCCCTGGCCTCCAACGCCAACGCGGTGGGCAGAATTTTCGGAGCGCAGTACATCGGCGACACCGACAGCGCCGACGTGAGTTACACCTCCTACATCGACGGCATCACCAAGGCCGGAGTATACGACGTGAGCTACACGGTGCAGAACGGCAAGATCACTTCCGCCAGCATCGGCGGACACGCAGCGATCTTCTATTCCAATTCATCCACCATCACCGGTCAGTCCGGGTTCGCGGAAGCAGGCATGGTGCTCACCGTGGGCAACCTGACCGATGGGACCTACACCCACAAGGTCAACCTGCGCCAGGGCAAGGCGGGGGAGCTGGTGGACCGGCTGGCCGACCTGACCAACGCCGACACCGGGCCTCTGGCAATTCTTGAGGATAACTACACAACGATCTCCGACAACATCCAGGAAAAGATTGATTATGAAACCAAGAGAATAGCTACCATGGAGACCAGATTGCGAGACAGATACTCCCGCCTGGATACGTTGCTCGGTCAATACGACGCGCTCCAGACCAGCCTGGAGTCGCAGATCGCCCAGCTTGATTCGTAGCACTGCTGAGTGCTGGGGCCAGGCGCTGGGTGCTGTCCCGTTCGTGTCCTGGCGGGCGGGCTAGAACCGATTTGAAGACGATTCGTCGCCCGCCCGCCAGAACCCGACCGTGACAGCACCCAGCGCCAGCGCTCGTCCAATACGGCGATTTCAAGAAAGAAGCCCTGAAGCGCGGCTTTGCGCGCTTCAGGGCTTTTGTTTGCCAATATTCTAATTTGTAGCAGGGCGTTACGCGAAGCTAATTGCAGGGTCCAGGGGGATCATCCCCCTGGCGGGTGCAGGGCGGAGCCCGCCGGGTCAAGGACAGAGCCCTTGCGCGTCAGCGGTCGATTATCTTCTTGGCGCGCTCGGCAACCTCGCGCAACAGGGCAGGGTCTTCCTCGGCAAGTTCCACCTGGCCCAGGATGTCACGCAATTCCTGAACGCTTTTCGCGCACTTCTCGCAACGGGCGAGATGGAGCTCCATCCGCGACAGCTCCTGTGCGTCCAGCCGTGCGTCCAGGTAGGCCGCCAGGGTCATTTCGTCAGGGCAATTTTCCATAGCTTCGGGATTCACCCCTTCCTTGGGGTCTGGTCCGTTCGTGCCGCAGTCCATGGACATGCGTGCTCCCGTGCCAAACATCGTACGATTTTCAACTATTGGGTGGATTTCAATACCGTGCGTGCACCTAAGGGTCAAGAACTAGGGCGCAAGACACTATCGACCTGACAGATCGGTAACTTTAGAGGGCGGGCGGAAGTTAGGCGGGGCGGAGCGCTCCGTAGTGCTCGCGAAGTTTCGTGAGGGCCTGGTGCTTAAGGCTCCGCACGGTCTGGGCCTGGACGCGCAGGAACGTCGCGACTTCGGCGACTTCCATGTCTTCGTCGAAGAGCAGGCGCAGTATCTGGGCCTGGCGTTCGGAGAGGAGACCCTGGGGAAGTTCGAGCCGTCCTCCGAATGGCGCGTCGCCATCGGCGGCCATGGTGTCGTCCAGCTCCACTGTTTCACGGCTGCGTTCGGGCCTGCGCAGATAATCGATGGCCATGGATCTGGCCACGACCGTGAGCCAGGTGGAGAGGGAAGCGCGTTCGGGATCGTATGTGCGCAGCAGCTTGAAGTCGTCCTTGACGAGGCGCAGGAAGATGTCCTGCACCACGTCTTTGGCGTCTTCCTGGTCCAGGCTTGCGGTACGCGCCCGCAAAGTCCTGATGGTCACGCCGAAGAGCAACCCGGAAAATTTTTCCACAAAATGATCCCAGGCGGCCTTTTCCCCCGAAACCACCAGGTCAATATTGGTATCCTCGACCGGGAACGTACTCTGAGACATTGTCAACACCTTGAAAGTATGTGCAATAATTATTCAGGGCTTCTGCGCGTCCGTTTCGTGAGAAACTGGGAAAATATTTCCCCACGGGATTAAAAGCAGGAAGCGTGCCTGCGGTGGCAGGGCAGTACCATGCACATTCAAAGAGGTCCTTGAGGATAGAGGGAGCGGCGAGGTAAAAAGTTTCACTCCAATATGGAGCATGAGGAAGAAACCAGAAGGCTGCCCAGGAAGTGGCGTTGCACACAGGGATATCCTGTGGAGTGCGCGCCTTGGCTGTCAACATTCCATAATCAGCAGGGGACGCTGGCGGGCAGCACCTTGGCAAGCACCGAACGCAGCGCCGCCATTTCCAGGGGTTTTGTCAGGTAGTCGTCCATGCCGGCGGTAAGAAAACGTTCCCGGTCGCCAGCCATGGCGTGGGCCGTGAGCGCGACTATCGGGATGCGCGGATCGAACGCAGCGCCGATGCTTTGCCGGATACGTTGCGTTGCCTCCAGGCCATCCATCTCCGGCATCTGGATATCCATGAGGACGGCGTCGAAGTGCGACTCGCCGAGCATCTCCAGGGCTTGCAGGCCGTCGGCGGCTCCTTCGGCCTCGAATCCCAGGCGCTGGAGAAAGCGGATCGCTGTCAGGCGGTTGGTGTTTTCGTCTTCCACCACCAATACCCTGCCGGTCATTTTCGGAGGCTGGCAGATGTTTCCCGCACCAGGCATTTCCAGGTACGTCTCTTTCTGGAATGGTGTCATCAAGGGAAGGGTGACGTGCATCTGGGTGCCTTGTTTCAGCTCGCTGTAGACGGTGATGCTCCCCCCCATGAGGTCGACGAGCCTTTTGACGATCGCCAGTCCAAGGCCGGTTCCGCCGTATCGTCTGCTGTAGCTCCCCTCTACCTGGGTGAAGAGTCCGAAAATGTCGTCAACCTTGTCGTGAGGGATGCCAAGGCCCGTGTCCGTCACCGAGAAGTGCATGTTCCGGTGCCCTGGCTTGGCGCAGTAGGGCAGCATGTACACTTCGACCACCACCGACCCGGAGGACGTGAATTTGACGGCGTTGCCCACCAGATTGAAGAGAATCTGGCGCAGACGGCTGGGATCGCCCGTAAGTCGTCTGGGAACCGCCGGGTCCACCAGCACTTTGCACTCTATCCCCGCACGGCTGGCGACTTCGCTGAAGGACGCCATAATCGGGCGTAGGACCTCGTCAATGTCGAAATCCTCGATCACCAGCCGCAGCGCGCCTGCCTCCACCTTGGAGATGTCCAGGATGTCGCTCAGGATGCGCAGGAGGCTCCTGCTGGAGGACAGGGCGTTGTCCACGCAGTCTTTCAATTCTTCGTCCATGGGCATCATCTGCGCCAGCTGGAGCATGCCCATGATGCCGTTGAGCGGGGTGCGTATCTCGTGGCTCATGGTGGCCAGAAATTCGCTTTTGGTGCTGCTCGATATTTCGGCCTGCTCCTTTGCGGCCTGGAGCTGGAATTCAACGACCTTGCGCTGGGCGATTTCCTTTTGCAGTTCCTCGTTCATCTGGCGCTGCGCCTGAAGAACCTCCTCAAGCTGCAACTTGCTGGATATCAACGCCTGGCTGCTCTTGAATATTTCAAGAAACACATTGACTTTCTGAAGGAGGAATTCCGGGTTGAACGGCTTGGTTATGAAGTCGACGGCACCCGATTTATAGCCCAGGAACTGGTGATAGTCGTCCGAGTAGACAGCCGAGAGGAAGATGATCGGCGTATTCCTGGACGATTCATCGAAACGCATGAGCCGTGCGATCTCAAACCCGTCCATGCCGGGCATCTGCACGTCGAGGATCGCCAGGGCAAAGGAGTGGCGCAGGGCCAGTCGCAGGGCCTCATCCCCTGTGGTGGCCTTGAGAATCTCTACCGACAGGCGGCTGAGCACGCTTTCGAGGGCGATCAGGTTCTCAGACTTGTCGTCGACGATGAGGATTTTGGGTACGGATATCACTGCGGGTTCCCCTCGGACAGAATGTTCAGATGCGTGAGGCCAGCTGCGTTTCTGGCCTCTTCTCCCAAGCGCTGCAGGAACAGGGCGATTTCTTCGAGCGAAAGCACGTGCAGGGGGGACGCTTTTTCCACAGCGGCGCGGGGCATGGTGGGGTGTTCAGCGGTTTCCGGGGCCTGGACCACGGTTATGCCGCCGAGTTCCTTGATCCTGAGGATTCCGGCGCTGCCGTCGCGGCTGGCCCCCGTAAGAAGGACTCCCACCAACGCTGGACCATACACCGATGCCGCGCTCTCAAACAGCACATCGATGGAGGGACGTGAAAAGCACACCTTTGGGTCGGCAGAGAGCGCATAGCTCTTATCCCATTCGATCAGAAGATGGTAGTCCGGCGGCGCGAGCGTGACAACGCCGGGAAGGATGGAGTCCTTTTCGACGGCCAGCCTGACCCTGACCTTGCATGTCCGGCCCAGCCGTTCCGCGAAGTCCTCTCCCTGGTCGGGGTGGACATGCAGAACCACTGCGACGGGCAGCGGATAATCTTCTGGCAGCCTGGACAGAATCAGGGAAATCGCCTCCCAACCACCGGCAGAACCGCCCATGACCACGGCTTCGATCCTACGTCCGGGCATGCTCATGACGGCGACCCCCACAGCATGTTGACTGCGGTATGGCCGAGCTTCTTGTAAAGCCGCCATTTGGCGTCGATCATGTCGTAGCGTTCGGCAACTTCATCGAACTGAAGGCTCTCCTTGCTGCCGAGCGCCAGCACGCCGCCATGGATGAGGCTGTCGTCAAAGAGCTTGAACACGCGGGCCTGGAGGCGCCTGTCGAAATAGATGAGGACATTGCGGCACAGGATCAGATGCATTTCTCCGAACACGCCGTCCGTGGCCAGGTTGTGCAGCGCGAAGGTGATGTTCTTTTTCAGGGAGTTTTGGATGATGACGCTGTCATAGTCCGCGAGGAAATAGTCGGAAAATGCCTCCCTGCCGCCTCCAGCCTGGTAGTTGTCGGTGAACGCCCGCATGGAGCACAATTGATATATCCCGGCTTTGGCTTTTTCCAGGGTGGTGGCGTTGAAGTCGGTGGCGAAAAAAGTCGTGCGGTCGTAGAGCCCTTCCTCCTTGAAGAGGATGGCCAGGGAGTAGACCTCCTCTCCGCTGGCGCAACCGGCGTGCCATACTTTGATGAAGGGATAGGTCTTCAGGTAGGGGATCACTGTCTGGCGCAGGGCCAGGAAGAACTGGGGGTCACGGAACATCTCGGTCACGTTGATGGACAGCGCGTCCACCACCTGGGACAGGAACGCGCGGTCGTGCAGCATGGGCGGAAGCATCGCCACCACGCTTTTGTGCCCGGTCATTTCCATGAGCCTCCTGATGCGCCGTTGCACCGAAGCCCGCGCATAGTTGCGGAAATCGTACCCGTATCGCCTGAAGACGCCCTCCAGAAAGAGATCGATCTCTATGTGCTCTATCTCATGGTCTTCCATCAGGTCCGCCGACTTCCGGACTCCTGGTTGTACAGCCAGACCCTCAGCTTGGAGAGCAGGCGGTCCAGGTCAACGGGCTTGGAGAGGTAATCGCTGGCTCCAGCCGCGATGCACCGCTCCTTGTCCTCGAGCATGGCCTTGGCGGTCAGCGCGATGACGGGCAGCCGCGACAGGCGCGGGTTGGCGCGTATGCGCGCCAGCGTCTCATAGCCGTCCATCACCGGCATCATGATATCCAGAAGGACAAGGCTCACATCCTGGCGGGCCTCGAGCATCTCCAGTGCTTTCTCTCCGTCTTCGGCTTTCAGCACGTTGAGGCCCTTCTCCTGAAGCACATGGGACAGGGCGTAGAGGTTGCGCATGTCATCGTCCACCAGCAGGATGACTTTGTCGCGCAGGGCCTTGTCCTTGTCGTAGAGGGTGGCGATGAGCTCACGCTTTTTCACCGGCATGGCCTTGACCACCTGATGAAGGAACAACGCCGTTTCATCGATCAGGCGCTCTTCGGACTTCACGCCCTTGATGATGATCGACTCGGCGTGGCCGTGCAGCGCCTGCTCCTCCTCCCGGGTGAGTTCACGACCGGTGTAGACGATGATGGGCGGAATGTGCAGATTTTTATCCTGCTCGATCAGGTTCAGCAGTTCGAAGCCGGTCATGTCCGGGAGCCCCAGGTCGAGAATCACGCAGTCGAACCGGCATTGGCGCATGGCTTCCAGTGCTCTTACGCCCGTGTCCGCTTCCTGGATGCGGATGTTCGCGTCGCCTAAAAGGCTGAGCACGCCCTTGCGCATGTCCTGGTTGTCCTCGACGACCAGCAGGTCCTTGACCTTCTTGGACATGAACCCTTCGAGCCGTTCCAGGGCTTCGTCCAGGTTTTCGCGGGAAGCCGGCTTGGCCAGGAAACCCACCGCGCCCTTTTTCTGGGCGTCCAGGGTTGCCTCCTCGGCGGACATGATGTGAACCGGTATATGGCGCAGCTCAGGGTCCTGCTTGAACTCTTCCAGCACCTGCCAGCCGTTCATGCCGGGCAGGCGGATATCCAGCACGATGCCGCCGACTGCGTACTTGCGGGCGAGCTCGATGCCTTCCTCGCCGCTGGCTGCGTGGAGCACGCCGAAGCCCTTTGAGCGGCACTGGTCCATGAGGATTCTGGCGAAGGCAGGGTCGTCCTCGATGATGAGGATATAGCCGGGTCCGGCGGAAGCTCCGTTGCGGTCATCGGCCAGATGCTTCGGTTGCGCAGCCGCAGTGCATGCCATGAATTTGGCCTGAACCGGGATGGGGGGCTCCCCGCCGCCCTGCGCAGGGCCTGTTGTGGCGTCCAACGGCTGGTCCGCGCTGCCCTGGTCGAGCCGTTGCGGGATGACCAGCGTGAAGGTGGAACCCTGGCCGGGCGAGCTTTGGAGCCTCAAAGCGCCGTGCAGCAGCTTCGCCAGTTCCCGGGAGATGGTCAGACCGAGCCCCGTTCCGCCGTATTTTCGGTCGGTGCCGCCATCCACCTGCCGGAAGGCCTCGAAGATTTCCTGCTGTTTCTCGGCTGCGATGCCCACACCCGTATCGGTCACGGCCACGGCCAACGCGTTTGCTTCAGAAAGCCCATCGAGATTCACGCATTCCTCAGGGGTAGGGGGGCGCAGCGAAAGACTTACCGAGCCCTGATCGCTGAACTTGATGGCATTGGAGAGCAGGTTGCGCAGAACCTGCTCGATGCGTTGCCTGTCGGTCTGGATCACCGCTGGAATCCGCTCGTCGACGTGGAAGGTGAGCGCCAGCTGCTTCTCTTCGGCCAGGGGTTTGAAACTGGCGGCCATGGCCTCCACGAGTGAGAGCACCGGAACATCTTCCGGCGTGATGGTCATCTTGCCAGCTTCTATCTTGGAGAGGTCGAGAATCTCGTTGATGAGCGAGAGCAGGTCGTTGCCGCTTCTGTGGATGATGCGGGAATACTCGACCTGGGCCTCGTTCAGGTTGCCGGAAGAATTCTCCATGAGGCTGCGCGAAAGCAGCAGCAGGCTGTTGAGCGGAGTGCGCAGTTCGTGGGACATGTTGGCCAGGAATTCGGACTTGTACCTGGTGGTGAGCTCCAGCTCCCTGGCTTTTATCTCAAGCCCTTTTCGGATGTTGTTCAGCTCGGTGTTCTTGATGCCCATCTCCGCGCGTTGCAGCTCGAGGAAATGGTTCTTTTCCTCAAGTTCCTCATTGATGCTTTGGAGCTCTTCCTGCTGCTGGCGGAGTTCCTCCTCGGAGCTGCGCAGTGCCGAAGATTGCTGCTCCAGCTCTTCGTTGCTGACCCGCAGTTCCTCCTGCTGGGCCTGGAGCTTGTCGGCCTGGAGGCGGGTTTGTTCCAGCAGGGCGCGCAGCTTGTCCTGGCTGTCCACTGATTGCAGGGCGACGCCCATGGTCTCCGACACGGCCTGGAGGAGCTCAAGCTTGGTGTCTGAAAATTCCTCGAGCGAACCCAGCTCGATAACACCCTTGAGCTCGCCCACGTGCAGCAGCGGCAGGACCACGATGTTGCGCGGATGGGCGTCCCCGAGCGACGATTTGATCCTGATGTAATCATCGGGAATATTGCTTAAGGATATCATGCTCTTTTCAAGGGCTGCCTGGCCGACAATGCCCTCTCCCAACGCGTAGGAGTCCGCCAGGTCCTTTCGTTTGGTGAAGGCGTAGCTGCCAGCAAGGACGAGCCTGCCATCGGACGACAAGGCATACACGGCACCGATCTGCGCGTTCATGTAGCCAGCCAGGAAGCTGATGACGTTCGAGCACAGGGAGCGCAGGTCGTTCTCTCCAGCGATCACGGCATTGAGCTTGTTCCGTCCGGATTTGATCCAGTCCGTCCTGGTGTTGGCATCGGCGGCATCCTTGAGGGATTTCGTCATTATGGCCAGCGATTTGCCCAAGACATCCTCATCGCCGACAGTATCCACGGAGACGCTGTAGTCGCCTGCGGCCACGGCTTCGGCAATACGGACTTTGCTGAGCAGATTCTTGCGCATGAGCCGGAAGGAATCGGCCAGATCGCCGACTTCATCCTCGCTGTAATAGTCGAGATCCTGCCCGATGCCCCCCCGGGCGACGCCTTTCACCCGGGCGATCATGGCCGAGAGCGGGACGGTGATGCTGTTGGAGATGAACCTGGAGACGACCAGTCCCGCCAGGCAGGCCGCAGCCACAATCACGATGAGGACAATAGTGGCGCGCTGGCCTTGCTTCGCAGCTTCATCATTGAATTCGACCGCTTTATTTGTGGCGAAGTCGATCATCACCTGGGATTTGCGGACCAGTCGGGTGGTAAGTGCCCTGGCTTCCTGGATGGCGGCTTTCTTGGCAGCGTCGCTGAGGTTGTCGCGTTGCGCCGCCAGCGCCTTGTCCAGCAGGACGACCCATTCGTTGAAGACGTCCTCGGCGGCAGCGACGTCGGCCTTGTTGCCCAGGAAGCGTTCGTTGACGATGGCAAAGAGCTGACGGATGTTCTTCTGCGCATCCAGGATTTCATATCTCATGTGATCGATTTTGGCGGGGCTCGGGTCCACAAGCATGTCCGCAAGGGCTGTCTCGACCATGCGGATATTGCCCCGAATGTCGCGCATGGAATTCGTAACGGTGTAAGGATGGTCGTACAGGGCGTCCGTCAACCCGGACAACTGGTAGGCCTGGAAGATCGCCAGAAGGCCGGTCAGCGCCGTAATGGCGGTCATCAGGCCGAATCCGACAGCCAGGCGGGTTCCAATACTGACGTTGTTGATTTTCATTGCTGATCCTTCCGGGTGGAGCGAAGCCCAACGGCGTAATAAACAGGACTATCAAGTTCGAATGATCAGCAGTAGCTACAACGGCAAAAGAGTGCAATCGTAACGATCAGCCGATGCGCAAGAAGTCTGCTGTCGCAGTCCCTCGGGCGTGCGGGAAGGGTCGAGCCGGACGTCAACCCAGCAGGACGTCATGGCCTTCCGGATGGAATCAGTCCGGAGAAATCCGGCAGAATGGTTAGCCCGACGGGCAGCAGGCCGGTTTCCCCGGACCATCGGCATCAAGCTTGCGACCTTTCGCCACTGGGCGCAGAAGTACGAGGCTCGGAAGGCCCAACCAGGACGCAGCTCCAGGCAAGCGACAACGAGTCCGGTACCGTGAAGCGGATTTTGGGGCAGGTAGAACGCGCAAAACAGTTTGAGAATTCCTGCAAGATAGTTTGAGAATTCTGGTGAACGCTTCACTAGGCGTATCGGCGTCCCGAGATCAGCGCCTCGGACTGGCTTGTTGGCCCTTTGGGGACATGGTTGGAAAAGGGGGCCGGGAAGTTAATCCCGAGGATTCGGAACGAGGCTCAAGCCCTTCGGGCCAGTTTATTGGCTAAGATGGAGATCAACCCGCCGAGCATGATGTAGCCGAGCATCACTTCGGCCATGACCCATATTCGTGCTTCCGGGGTTACCGGATGAATATCACCAAACCCTAGAGTGGAGAAGGTGACGAAGCTGAAGTAGATCGGCGCGAGCCAGTCCCAGGTGTGGGTGGGGGGGAACCGACGGAGGTGGGATGAACAAACGCGTTGTGGCCAAGCAGATGATACACCCAGGCGAAGATAGCCAACAACACAGCGGACCATGCTGCCCACAGCAGCATCGATCTGCCGCAATTGGAAGTAACCAACCACAGACGATAGAGAAACCGGTTCCATTTCGATTTATTGCGGAATTCTTCGATGTAGTTCTGATCCATTGCAAAGGTTTTGAACATCTGGCTTCCGTAGCATGAATCAACACGGATGCCTTCATACAGTGCTTTACCGTTGAATTTAACGCCTGCGACGTTCGCGTTTTCGAGGTTAGTTGATGTTAAATCGGCGTTTTTGAGGTCAGCCCCCTCGAGATCGCCCTCTGAAAGATTAGCTCCCTTAAGATTGGCCTCTTTGAGATCGGCCCTCGAGAGATTGGCTCCCCTGAGATTGGCCCACCTGAGATCGGCACAACTGAGGTTGGCACAATTTAGATCGGTACAATTGAGATCGGCCCCAACGAGACAGGCCGCGTTGAGATTGGCATTCAAGAGATAGGCCCTCTCGAGATTGGCTTCAAAGAGAAAGGCCCCTTCGAGATTGGCTTCATAGAGATTGGTAACACTGCAGTTGGCCCATGTGAGATCGGCCCCCTTGAGAGTGGCAAAAACGAGTACGGCCCCCTCGAGAATGGCCCCCCTGAGGATGGCCCCAGAAAGATTAATCCCCACTTTATCCAGGTTAGGTTCATTAACCGCCAGGGCTCTGTTAGCAAGTTCCGCATAACTAAGATCAGGAACCACGATGGGATTCTCTCCCCGCCATGCGTTCCAGGCCTCAACGCCTTTGGCCAGTATGTCCAGATGCTCTTGGTTCGCCATGACGGCCTCACTTTAAAGGGCATTTTTTTCATTATTCCAGGATATTATACAAATATCCTACTGTTATGGCAATGTAGTCCTTTGTTCCAACCACCTTTACCCCTTTCAGTAAAGGGCCATCGACTGAGACGCCGATGGCCCTTATGTTTTGTGCTGCTATGGGTTGGCTGCTCTGCATGTTTCAGCCGCCAGAACCAGCCGCCCCACATGCTCCATCAGGTCCGGCACGATGCCGTTTCCGAGACAGCGCAGTCGGTCCACCCAGTAGGGACCCCCATCATCCACTCGACGAAGGACGGGTCCGGGATGAGCCGATAGGGCGGCCTGGGCTCGCGGTCCTTCAAGCCGTAGACCATTCCAATCAGACGGGCCGTCAGGACGCCCACATTTTGCCAAGTGTGCGTCCGCCTCAAGTATTGGGCCAGCCCCTGGTTGTCGAAGGCCGTGGGGGTAGGCAACAATGACAACCCTCTCACGCAGGTGAGGGGCGCCGAAGGCGGCCGCCGGAAACACGTCCCATTCCGCATCATACCCGCTCTCGGCCAAGCCTTGGAGTACGGTGGACATTCCGTTGCTGAGGAGGGCTTTGACGTTCTCCACGATGACGTAGCGGGGTCGAATCTCGCGAATGATACGCAGGTACTCGAACCAGAGGCCGGACCTGGTTCCCTCTTTGACGCCTCTGCGCTTTCCTGCGGAACTGACGTCCTGGCACGGGAATCCTCCGGCGAGGACGTCGACTGGATGGGCTGTTTCTGCGCTGACATCCCTTACATCCTCCAGGATCGGCACGCCCGGCCACCGTGCGGCCAGGATTTTCCGGGCATACGGATCACACTCACAGAACCACCGATGCTTGAGGCCCGCCCGGTGCAACCCAAGGTCACCAAGCCCCGCCCCGCTGAACAGACTTCCCACATACACGAACCCCTCCAGGCTGAATGGCCTCTTGGGGCTCTTGGTCGGGGCTCGGCATGGCCCTCAAGTGATTGTAAACGCCGCAGCGCGGACATTTGATCTCAAGCTCCGCCGCGCTGCCTTTGGCCAACAACCTATTGCACTTGGCGCATCTGATCTCCTGCATCTTCCTTGCTTTATTGGTTTGCCTTGGCCTAGAACTCCCTACCCTTCGCGTCCACACGTTAAGGGCAGGGAGGAGCGGCCTTGGCCGTGGTCCGGTGTTAGCGCACCGGGCCGGTGGGGCGTTCGTAGCGCCCCGCCTCCTCCACTTCTGGACAATCCCTTCATGGTGGCCGCACATGCGCGGCCAATGTCAAAGAGCCGAACTGCTACAGGCCGAGGATCGCGGCCTTGCGCGCCGCCGTGATGTAGCCCTGGGCGGCCAGGTACTCTACGGCCCGGACGGTGCGCGGATCGTCCAGGCGGATGGAGTCCGCCGTGCGGTACTCCTCCCAGAACAGGCCCACGGTGGGGTCCGTGGCTTCCAGGGCCTTGAGGCGTATTTTCTCTTCGTCGGTGAACAGAGCTAAGAATTCGAGCTTGGTGTGCTCGATCTTCGGGGTCGGGATCGACGGCGCGGGCGGATTGTCGATGAAGTCCAGGCAGTCCGCCCAGGACACCACGGGGGATTTGACCCGCACGATCTCGCCGTCCTGGACCACGATGGCCGGGTAGGCGCTGAAGTTCGGGCAGGCAGCCACGGCCAAGGTGTGCTTGGAGATGACGCGAACCTCGCGCCCGTCATAAATAATATTCACGTCGGTTCCGGCAGGTTCGCCGCCGAGTTCTGCCATAAGGATTCGGGAGGCCGCATTGTTGGGGTCGTGGAGAAGGATGTAGATCATGGATTAATACCCCATAACAGCGAAAGTTTTGCTTTCAGTATGCCCAGCACCGCCAGCAGCACCATTGAATCCGGCGTTCACACCTCCAGGCCCACCGGAAGCCATTTGGTTAAATGTGCCAGTCAATGTGCCAAGGTAGTAAACACCGCACTTACCACCACCTGATCCACCACTTGCATAAGAGTTTCCAGGGATGCCTGCTGTCCCGTTTGCGGTAAAAACGTGCCCCGCAGTGAGAGATACATTTCCTCGAACGATACAACATAGGAATCCGCCGCCCTGCGACACACCCGCAGCATATACGGACTCTCCGCCTGGGCCTCCGTATTGGTCGGCTACGCTGGCGCTATACGATGATGACCCGCCGCTAGACCCACCTCCCCATGTACGTCCAGGGCCTCCTGCGCTGCCACCATTCTGCGTGTATCCTGTGGCTCCTGATCCAGGCGCGTTTACACCGGCATTGCCGGCAGATACTGCGGCTCCGCCAGTGTTTACCTTCACTTGTGCACCGCAGCCGGACACCGAAATGATTGTTCCGCCGAACGGCGTCCACGTTGCCCAGTCGCACTGCACATCACCCATTCCCGGCAGGGGCGCGGCATACATGGATGGGTCGAAAATGCAGTAGCTGGTGGCCCGAATCCAATCCAGGAACTGCTTGAGCGATGTGTTGCGCCCGGTGAACGTGATAGATTGCGGGACGAATATATCCCGAGAGACGGCCCAATGCCGTGACCCGTGAGCGCCCATTCCGGTCATGGATATGGACCCGGACGCCCCCATGGAGAGGCTGTCTGCGATGGGCATCAGGCCCCGGCAGCGCTGCGTGACGGTTAAAGCAGCGTTTACGACGAGCGCCCCGTAGCGGACCACCTGAATCGGGCCATCCAGATTGGTGGCGATGGAAGTGGGCACGCTGATAGTCACGTCGCCTCGGCTATCATAGAGGGCGAAGAAGTTCGCCAGATTCGCGCCTGGCGTCCAGGTCCAGGCCCAAGTCTGGGCTGCCCCGCCCGCCTTTTTCAGTGAATAGAGACTCATGCCATCCCCCTAGAGCGGCGCGCCTTCGAGGTGCAGCCAGATGGTCTTCGCGGCGGTGACGTTGGTCACGGGCTTGACGTACAGCCCTTCGGACGGGGCCAGGGCCATGGACTCGCCCAGGTTCAGGTCAGCCAGCAGGTCCTTCCAGGCCACGCCCGCGCTGTTGCCCGCGCCCGCTGGCACGGTGACGCAGCCGATGGGATAGTAGGTTCCGCCGATGTTGCGGGCGGCGAGCAGGCTCACGCCCGCCGTGTCGTCGCTGACGGCGCGCACGCGCCCGAGCAACGTGCCGTTGCCGTCCACCGGGCTGTCATAGAACTTCTTCCAGGCTCCGTTGTCCGCGCTGGTGACGGCGAGGCCCACGGACACCGGGGGAGTGCCCGGCCAGGAGATTTCGGTCGCCATGATTACCCCCAGTCCCCGAAGTGCTTTCGGATGGTTGCGAAGAAGAGGTCACTGCCGCCCGAGGCGTTCTGGCCGGGAGGCCCCTGCGGACCTTCCGGGCCTGGAGCGCCCTGCGCACCCTGAAGACCCTGCGGCCCCTGGGCACCCTGCTGGCCGGGGTCGCCCCTGTCCCCTTTGACGCCTTGCGGCCCGGCCTTGCCGGTGCGTGGGAAGTGGTTGTACGCCATGGTTTACCCCCAGAACGCCAGCTGCACGATGCCCGGCTCCCTGGCCGCCACCGTGATGTGGGTGACGCCTTCCAGCCGCCTGCCCTGCGGGTTCAACTCCAGGCCGGTTCCGTTCGTGACCGACTCCGCCGGGATCTGCGCGGGGCCGGGGCCGTATTTGACGAAGTAGTTCATCTCGCCGGTCATCAGCACGTGGACCGCGCCGCTGGGTACGGGAACGGTCTGCGACACGTCCGCAGCCAGCACCAGGTTGTCCACGTGGTCGGGCGTCGGGATGACCCCGAGCAGCGTGCGGACGTAATCTGAGCGGTTGATCAGTTCCTTCACGACGCATCTCCCGTGAGCTGGGGCGCGAGCTTGGCGCGCTCGGCCTTGCGGGCGATCAGCTTGTCCTGGGCGGCCTGGGGAAGGTCGGCCATGGCGATCACCCCCTTGGCCACCAGCGTGTCGATAAGGTCTTCGGAGACGCGGGCCATGTCCATGGAGTCGGAACGAGCCAGGGCCTCCCTGGCCAGCTCGGCTTCGGTCTTGACCGGCGCTGCCGGGGCCGTCTCGGTCATGTCCGCGTCCGGGGTCACGCCGATCTGCGTGATGGCCAGTTGCTCGCCGGAGGTTATGTCCCAGAAGAGCACGCCACGGAAGTCAGCGGCCACGGACCACTTGCCCTGCACCTCGTCGAAGATGGCCACCTGCCGTCGCGCCACGGCGGGAGGATCCACATGGGTCGCGTTGGCCGGGGCGGTGTGGCCGCCGGTGCGCGGGTCCGGGTATTCCTGGACCGGGCCAAGGTATTCCTTCGTGACCGGGTGATAGCGATAGAACAGCATTCGAACGCCTCCTTAGAACGGCAGTCCGTGGGTGATGTGGTAGTAGACGCTCTTGTTGCGGACCAGGTTCTCCACGCCCCCGGTGGGCTGACAGGTCGTGGTGTTCATGGGGCAGGGATTCGGGTTGCCCCACTGGCCCGCCTCGCGGTCGCCGAACGCCCAGGCGCTGCCCTCGCCAATGCCTTGCAGGCCCATGTCGAGCGGGTGGATGTGGCTTTTCAGGCTGTCCATCTGGACGGTGAGCGGCTTGTCTCCGGTCTGGCCGTCGCCGCGCGCCTGGCGCGTCTCGGCACCGAGATCCACGCCAGCGCCGTCGTCCACGCCGCGCAGGAAGTAGCCGCCCAGCACCGGCGTGCGGAAACTCCATGAAAGCACCGTGAGCGTGCCGGAACCGTTGTTGGTCAGGTCCACGATCAGGCCGTTGGGCGTCTCGCTCACCTTGAAGGACGCGCCGGACTGTTCGCGCACATGGTAGTCCGTGCCGGGCTGAAGCCCGCCCGGCAGGCTGCCGGTGCTGGACAGGCGGATGACCGAACCCACCGGAAGGGCGCGGTCGATGGTGACGCGGTCTGAGCTGGAGTCCACGGAGATGGCGCTCACGCCATCGGCGGGCAGGATGTCGCCCTCAATGGTGCCCAGGCGTTCGAACAACGCCGAATACGTGGTCCGGCTGTAGACTCCGCCGTTGCAGCGCAGGGCGCACGGTTCAACGGGATTCGTGCTGGGCACGATGAGACCGGCGGGCAGCGCCCCGGACGCTCCTCCGCTCTGGGCCACCTCGCTGGGTGCGTTGGCGTAGAGGGTGATGGCCGGGATGCTGCCCGGCCCGCCCTTCACGGCCTTGAGCAGGCGCATGTTGGTGCGCGTGGTGGCTCCGCCGCCGGTGCCGGGCGGGTCGGTCTCGTCGCCGTTCACCATGGCCAGGGTGACTTTGAGCTGCCGGTCCAACGGGTCGGCGATGACTCCGGGCAGGGTCTCGTAGGCCGCCAGCTCGCCGCACTCTGGGGCAACGGAGGCACGCAGGAAGCGTGTGGCGTAGTCCGGCACCTGGAAGACCCGGCTGGTCAGGTCGCGGGTGTTGAAGAGCACCCCGCCCACCATGAACAGCACGTTGTCCTCCACCGTGACCTGGTCCGCCCCGGCGATGCAGGGCATCTTGTGGTCCGTAGTGAACACGGCGGGCATGAACAGCTGGGCGATGGTTGTGGTCAGCGCGCCCGAAAGCAGCGAAAGATCGTCCTGGAGCAGGTTGACCATCTGCTCGGGCAACGGTTCCTCGTGTTCGAACGTGTGCGAACGGCCTTTGATGTAGCCGGGGCCGGTGGCGAATGCGGGTATCGGCATAGTGTCTCCTAAAAGGTGTCCACGCCCAGCCGGGCGTACTGCGGATGTCCCAGCAGGATGGGGCCGAAGCGCGTGACGTGGCGGCAGCGGGCGGGCTTGACCGCCGTGGCCAGGGCGTCCACGTCGCGGGCGGCGACGGCGGACTCGCGGGCCTGGCGGCTGTCCAGGTTGATGTCGAATTCGAACCAGCGGTCGGGCATGCCCAGGCCGTCCCTGCCGAGCTTGGAGCTTCCCAGCCTAAAGCCCGACCTGGGCGGCTGGGCCAGGGGCTGCCCCAGGCCGGTGCGTCCGAGCAGGAAATACTTCTTCTCGCGGATGCGCGACGTGAGCCCGGTCATCTCCCGGACCAGGGCTTCCAGGTGGGCGGGCGTTCCCTTGCGGCGGTGCCAGTCCACCGAATTCTTGACCTTCTCCCGTCTGTCCTCCTCGGAGGCGTCGGGGCGGATGAAGTCCACGTGGAACTGATCGAGCAGGTGCGGCAGGATGTCCGGGGCTGCCCGGTCCACCAGATTCACCAGGGGCACAGACAGGTCCAGCAGCTCGATCCCGTCCACGATGGCGGCCAGGGCCTTGCCCGATTCGTCGGCGATGCCGGGCGGCAGCAGATCTTCAGTCAGCATTGACGAACCCCGTCACGTTCACGGCGATGGCCGTGCAGTCCGCGTATTCGTTGGCGGCCAGGGTCATATTGGCAGCGGGGGCCTCCATGACCACGTCCTGCACGCCCGGCACCTGTCCGATCAGCGTGAGAATGCGGCTGGCCACCACCGCGCCGCCGAGCTTCAGACGCAGCCCGGCGGCGTGGTCTTCCAGCAGAGCCTTGGCCTGTGCGGTCACGGAAACAGAATCGGCCCAGGATGCCAGGGTGATTCCGGCGCGGATCTCGAAGACCACCCGGCGCGGCTGACGCACGGACACCGTGTCCGACAGGGGCCGCACCGAGCGGTCGTTCAAGGCCGCGAACACCAGATCCAGGATTTCCCGCGAGGGCTGCCCGGCCCTCATGAGCGGATAGAGCGCGACAAGCCCCGGCCAGGGCTGGGACACTCCCACGTCCACGATGTCCTGATGCACGGCCAGGGCGTTTGCGCGGTAGGCGTCGTAAGGACCGGCCACCGCGAACCCTTCAGGCCCGAGCAGGATGCGCAGGCGCAGGCGCTCGTCGTCCTCCACGTCCGCGCCGCCGTAGGTCATGGTGATCGAACTGATGGATTCCACCGCGTCCGGCAGCACGCCGTCGGCCTCCACTTCACCGGCCATGAAGCCGTTGCCCGAAGTACCCGCCGCATCGGCGCGGGCCTCCGCCTGCCCGGTAATCAGTCCCGGCTCGATCAAGAGCGCCGCCATGGTGGAGAAGGTCAGCTCGCCGCCCTTGGCCGTGAGGGCCGTTCCCATCGGGATGACCACGGCTTCGGCCTGGGCCTCTTTTAGGCGCACGCGAACCGTGCAGCGCGCGGGCTGGGCTTCCAAGCGGTAGACGCGCACCAGCTCGCCCAGGTAGTCCAGGATGGGGCCGCGCGAGTAGCGCACGAGGTTCAGCTTCGCCGCCTCGTTCTGGGCGATGCGCCAGATCAGCTCGCGGTAGGCCACCACGTCCACCAGCAGGCGCTCCGGCTGGGCGGGATAGAGCGTCTTGCCGGTCATGGCCTCGTACATGGCCACCGCGTCCGCCGTGATGGACGCGCCGTCGCGGTCCACGAAGGAGGGTTCAGGCAGCGTCGACGAAGCCATAGGAAACCTGCTGGGTTTGCGTCTGTCCGGCCAGGGCGGCGGTCCATTCCAGGGTGAGTTCCAGGGTGGAGCCGTCCACGCTCCAGGTGATGCGTTTGAGCTTGGCGCGGGGCTCCCAGCGCTCCACGGCGTCGGTGCATTCGCGGATCACGTTGGGCACGGCCACGGTCACGGGCTTGTCCAGGTAGCGCCAGGCGTCGCAGCCGAATTCGGGGCGGTGCGGGTCGGAACCCTTGGGCGTCTTGAGCAGGATGGAGATGGCCTGGCGGATGTCGTTCAGGGCCTCGACCACCTGGCCGATGCTCCCAACCTCCGGCGACCAGTCCGCCGATCTGATGCTGCGCGCGTCAATGCTCATGATGGTTCGTGTTGCCCTTTTCGTCCCTGATTTCTCCGGTGACCTTCACGTCGCCGTCGTTGACTTGATCGCCCACGTGGTCGTAAAGCCCTTCGTGCCGGAGCGTTCCCCGGAGGCGGAAGTTGGCGGCCACCTCGGCCTCGCAGTCTTCCTCGCCTTCGAGCGGCAGCCATTCGATGCGCGGGGAGCGCATCACGATGCGCCGTCGTCCCACCAGCTCAAGCTCCGTTTCCGACTCCACGCGTACAGACTTCTCCGCTGTCAGCTCCACTGAACCCTTCACCAGCGCCTTCAGGTGGTGGGCCTTGGTGTCGTATTCCAGCGCCGTTCCGTCCTCGAACAGGATGTGGAACTTGCTGGCCTCGTCCACCGGCGGCTTGTCCGCCTCCGAGTAGATCGCGCCGACCACCACGCCCGCCTCGCAGTTCTCGTCCATCAGGCAGGCCACGTGCTCGCCCTCCTGGGGCAGCAGGTACGCCTTGTTGGCCAGGGTGAACGGCGCGGCCACCGGCAGCCACCAGGATTCCAGATCCTCGTTGTCCGCGAACTTCACGCGGACAACGGCGCGGGCCGCGTCCACGGCGCAGACCACGCCGAACTTAAGCCCCACGCTTCACCTCCAGACTGGTGGAGTAGCCCCCGCCGCGCGTGATGGTGTGGGTGGACTTGTCGATGAACCAGGTCCCGTCCAGCTTTCCGAACCCGGCCACGGCCACGGTGTTGCCGGACATGGCCAGGGGATCGCCTTCCATGGTGAGCGTTCCCTCGAACCGGGAGTCGTTGGCGGCGTCCAGGGCGGACTTGGACATGAGTGCGGCGTGGGCCTTGCTCTCGGCCCGCTTCGTGAGCTTGAGGGTGTCGGCTACGCCGTCCGGGGCGTCTTCCCGCTGCGTGTGCTCGTTGACGCGCTTGGTGGCCGGGTCGTGGTAGGCCACGTGGGCGGACTTGTAGGTCTGGACGCCTTTGTCCCTGAAGCTCCAGGTGACTTGGGTCTTTTCATTGAACACGCAGGACGGCGCGCGCGAGGTGAGGCTTCCGGAGCGCGCGAACACCAGCTGGTCGCCCTTCACCGAAAACAGGTGGCCATGCTGCTCGGCCAGACGCTTGAGGAAGGACAGATCCTTCTCCTGGTTCTGCGTGGCGCGCTTGAGCTCCACGTCCGCCACGTCGCCCACCACCGTGAAGCCGTGCCGCCCCGCGATCTCCTGGGCGATCTGGCGCAGGGTCTTGCCCTCGTAGGCTTTTGAACGCTCGGTTCGAAGCGTCTTGGACACCCCGGCGGCCAGGGCGCGGATGTTCACGATGGATGGCGGGCCGTCGAAGCCCACCTCTTCGACCTCGAACAGGCCGCAGTCCACCGTGGCCTCGCCCACGTAGCCGATGCGGGCGCTGATCACGTCGCCTTTGGTGACGTACCATTCGTTCATGAAGCCGCCCTCGGCGTCCTCCAGGGTGAGCGTCAGCTCGTCGGACTCGCCGTGGGCCGCGTCCGTGTAGGTGAGGCTCTCGAGGTACGGCCCAAGCGCGGTGGACGCCTCGCGGCCCGACCAGGTGATGAACCAGGCGGGTTCCCTTACCGTTTCCCTTATCGTTTCCATGGCGGCAGCTTCTCCTTGGGCGCGGCGGTCTGGACCTCGACCACGGGAATGAGCAGCATGATGCCGCCGGGCAGGATGGGATACACGGGCACGTCCGGGTTGGCGGCCATGATGCGCTCGTAGGCCAGGGCGTCGCGGTAGTAGCGCCAGGCCAGCAGGTCCCAGCGTTCGCCCTCCACGGTCAGGTGTTCCAGGAAGGTGGTCATGTCGTGGGGAACCTCACCTGGTCGCGCATCCAGGAGAAGGAGCGGCCCTGCCCGAACAGGTCGCGCGGCACCGGCGACTCCCGGTTGGCGGCCTCAAGCAGCGTCCCGCGCATTTTGGTATAGACCGGCAGGCGGGTGACGAGCGTCCTGGCCATCTGCTCGGCTTCGCGGGTGGGGAAGTGCTGGGCCAGGGTGTCCAGGCGGTTTCCGGCCAGCTTCTTCGCAGCGGTGGCTGCGGTGCCGAAGAAGTCGCCCTGCATGGCGGGCTGAACGGTCTGCCAGATGGCCGTGGTGGGGACCGAGCTGAGAAAACCCTTGGTCATGCCCACGGCCTGGGACGGGTCGCGCGTGGTCATCCCGGCGGTGAGCAGCCCGGCTGCGGAGGTGGCCAGCCCGTTTACGCCGGTCGCGCCGATGCCTGCCGCCGCCTTGGCCACCTCGGTCACGCCCTTTACGAACGTGGAGGACTTCCAGCCGGACAGCTCCGAGCCCTTCTCCAGGACGTTGCGGGCGTCCGGCCATTCGACCGGAGTGATGTCCAGATCATGCAGGGAGGCTTCCACGTCTTCCGGCAGAAGGTTGGGGTTGACCCAGGGCTTGACGCCATCCTCCTGCCCGGTTTCGGGGACGGCGTCCGCCAGCGCCTTGACCGCCACGGCGGGGGACTCCCCGGCCAGGATCTGCGCCTCGCCCAGGGGCGCGGCGGTCTGCCCCACATGCTCCTTGAGGGTGAGCCTGCCGGAAATGGACAGGATGCGCCCGTCCGGGGCCGTGTGGCCATACGTCTCGGACAACGCGGTGATGACGTACCGGCCCCGGTATTCGCCGCTGCCCATCATCAGCGCCAGGGGTTCTTTCTTCCCGGCGGCTTCCTTGAAGCGGTCCAGGCTGGCCTTGGGGTCCGCGTAGCTGACGTGCAGGCTGTAGCCGAGGTTTAGCTCTTCCAACCCCTGGCCGGTGCTCTGAAGTTTGGGCTTGCCCCCGACGACCTTGTGCTCAGCGTAGTCCCAGCTGTTCGAGCCTTCGAACGAATCAGGCGCGGTGAGGATGTCGAAGACGACTTCGCCCAGTTGCGCCCACATTTAGAAGGCCCTCCTGTCCCGGACGGCCTGGGCCTGGGAGATCATGCGCAGAAGCTCGGGCATCTTGGAGCGCAGGGCGGCAAGCACCTGGTCGGCGCTTTCCTGCCCGCCCTGGCCGTTCACGGTGATCTGGGGCGAGAAGTTGACGGTGATCTGTCCGCCAGCTCCGCCTGCTCCAGGGGCATGGGCCGCAGAGCCAGAGGCCAGCGTCGGGGCCGGGCGCGGCATGGCCAGGGCGTTCGGGGTCGAAAGAGGGGCCAGGGCCAGCATGCCCGCAGCCGCCACGCCGGACGCGGCCTTGACCAGCGGGCCGGGCTGCATGGCTGCGGCGATGGTCTCCACGAACTTGATCTTGTGGATGTCGCGCAGCGGGCCTTCCTTGGCCGGGCTGAACGGGAAGTACGCGCGGACCTTGCCCGCGATCTCCTTGACCTTGTCCAGCAGCATCTGCGCCTTGGACTGCACACCCTGATAGATCGAGGTGATGATGTTCGAACCAGCCTCGAAAAACACTTTCGGCAGCTCCGCCAGACCGGTCACGGCGGCGATCGCGTAGTGGCCGATTTTTCCCAGGGCCAAACCCACTCTCTGGCCGAACGCCAGCGCCTTGTTTCCGGCATCGTCAACGGGCGTGAGCAGGTTCATGAACCACCGCCACAGCATCTTGAGAGGCGTGGCCGCCCAGGACAACACCGCCCCCAGACGCGCGAAAAGCGGCAGGACCGGCGCGAGCCCCTGCTTGAGCCCTTCCCAGAAGCCGATGAAGAAGTTCTTGATGGGAACCCAGTACTTGTAGACGAGCAGCGCTCCCACGACCAGCGCGCCCACAATCAGCCCGACAGGGTTGGAAAGCATGGCCAGGGAAAGCCCCCTGACCGCCGTGACGGCCCAGCCGATGCCGCCAGCCAGCAGCTTGAGGCCCCCGGCGGCCACCGCGAATCCGCGCGCCGCAAACGATGCGGCGATGCCCAGGCCGCCAAGGCCGATGAGCAGCACTCCCGTGGCCAGCGCGCCGATGCCCAACCACTTCACAAGATCCTGGTTCTGCTCCACCCAAAGCATGAGCGGGCCTCCAGTCAGCTCGTTGAGCTTGTTCAGCAGGGGGTACAAGGCCGTGACCATGGGGCCGCCCAGGGCAGCCGCCAGGTTCGTGAGGGTGCCGGTGAAAGCCTCCCAGGTATTCTTGGCCGACTTGGTGGCGTGGTCGATGCGCTGCATGATGTCGGCCTGCCGGTCCAGGGTGGCCACCGCCTCGTGCAGCCCCGTCACTCCCATGTCCACGGCGAGGCTGGCCGGGCGCATGCCCTCCTGCCCGAACAGTTTGGTCAGAACCAGGAGCCGCTCTTCCTGGGAGAGCACCCGGAGCTTTTCCATCTGTTTGAACAGGTTTTCCAGGCCGCCGAACTCTCCCTTCTTGTTGAAGAACTGGAGATTGATCCCGTAGTGATCAAGCTCCGCGTTGACCTGCTTCATCGCCTTGGAGTTTCGCCCCAGCTTGGAGTCCAGCTGGCCGATCTGGGAGAGCATCATGGAGAAGTTGGTGCCGAACTGGCTGCCCTCCAGCATGCGCTGGCTGGCAGCGCCCTGGAACGCCAGCATCATCTTGGCGTTCTCCGCTCCGGTGAGCTTGAGCGTGTTGAGCATGGCACCGGAATAGGACGCGGCGGCCTTGATCTCGTCTGGAGCCATGCCGAAGGCGAACTTGGCCTTCTGGGTCAGGTCCGCCATCTTGACCAGCTCGTTCTCACTCAGGCCGTAGGCTTCGCGGAACTTGGCCACCATTTCAGCGGCGTATGCAGGCGTCTGCTTGAGGAGGACGGCCAGGTAGGCGGAGGCCTTGAGGCCCCCGCCCACGATGGCTTCCAGCCCCGCGCCCTTCTCGGACAGGGCGGCAGCCGCGTTGATCATGTCCGCCGTGGTGCCGGGCAGGAGGTTGCCCAGCTCCAGGGCCTGGCTCTTGATTTCCGCGAATTGGGGCGGGATGCGCCCCAGGTTGTCCATGAGGGCCACGCCTAGGTTGTTGAAGGCGGCGTCCTGGTCGGCGAAGGCGGTGATGGGGGTCTGCATGGCCTGGAGGATCTGATGCCCGGCCAGACTGGCGGCGGTGCCGATCTCGGCCATCTTCCTGGCGGTCTCCATGGCCTTGGCCTGAAGACCGCCAAGGCCGCGAGAGGCTGTGCTGCACGCCTGGGTGATGGGGCCGGACATTTTGTCTATGGCCATCAGGACCATGCCGAGCTGCCAGGTGTTCATATCGTCATTCCGCCTTGTGCATCGAGTTGTGGTAGTTCACCGCCTCCTTGACCCAGTGGCACAGCTCCCGCGCCTCCATGTTCAGGAGCTGCTCCAGGGTCCAGCCGGATACCGAGGCTAGGTGGAGGAGGTGACGGTCTTCAGGGTAAAATCCGGCGTTTCTCCGCCCCCCATCAGGGCCGTGACGTCCTCGATGGACATGTCCATCAATTCGTCCGAGAAGACCGGCTTGCCGTCGATGGTGGACAGCACGGCGATCAGCTCGAACTGAATCTGGGTCGGGTCCATTTTGCCGCGACGCATGGCCTCGCGCAGATCGCGTCCCTTGCCCCTGCGCACGATGGCCTTGCGCCCGTCGGAAAGCGTGATTTCCTTGTCCTGCGGCGCGTTCGCGGCTTCGTTCGAATCCTGTCCGGCAGCCCCGGCCAATCCGGCAGCGCCAGCCCCGTTCTGCCCGGCGGCACCGGCCCCATTCTGTCCGGCAGCGCCGGTGATGTTCTTCTCGCTCATGAATCAGCTCCTTTTACTGCTGGCCGATGTTCTGGCGGTAGGTGGCGAGCATGTCCTCGCCGTTCACCTTGTGGATGTTGGCCAGCACGTCCACCTCCAGGATCTCCGTGCCGTCCTCCACGACCTTTATGTAGTCGCAGATGAATTTGCTGGGGTATTCGGCGTTGTCGTGGGGCTTGAACGAGCCCAGGGCGATCTCCTCGAAGCGCCCGCGCATGTGGACCACAAGAGCCACTTCCTTTTCCCGGCCCTGGCCACTCCAGGTCTCGTTGGAGGAGCGCACCTGGATGGCGCACACCTTGTAGGGGTTGGCCGCTGCCGCGAACACGTCGGCGTAGAAGCCGTTCCACTTGAACTCGGCCTCCATGACGTCGAAGCCGCTGGGCAGCTTAGTCTTGCCCACCATGCCCAGGGCCTTCTTTTCGGTCATGAGGTGCTTGAGGCCGGGGCACTTGACCTCTTCCGCGCACCCCAGAAGGCCCTTGCCCTCCAGGAAGACGTTGGCGTTGGTCAGCTGGTTCGTTGTGATGGCCATGACTTACGCCTCCTCGCGCGCCCAGGTCTTGTTGCCCAGGGACTTCAGGTATTCGATGTTGACGATCTGCCGGAACGTGATGCGCTCCGCCGGGGTGGGCGGCATGAAGTCGTAGTCGAAGGTGACGTGCCCGGCGGCCAGCTCCGTGGCCTCGTTGTGGCCCTTGTCGTACCAGCAGCGCCCGTCGATGACCGCGCCCTCGGCCATGCGTGTGCGTATAAAGGCGTTGACTGACTCCGTGACCGCGTCGATCCAGGCGTTGGTGATGGGCGCGTCGATCATCTGGAGCGCGAAATACTCAATGGATTCGGCGATAACGTCCGCCGTGCGCTGCACGCATTCGAAGTTGCGGGGGTGCGTCAGCGTGGGCCAGGCCGCCGAGCGGTTGCCCCAGGTGCGCAGCCCCGTGCCCCAGGCGTTGTAGATGGTGGTGATGCCCGACTCGTTCAGCAGGTTCACTTCGGAGTTGGGGTCGGCGATGTCGGCGGTGAGCAGGCGCTCCATGCCGATGACGCCCTTGATCTCCTGGTTGGAGCTGCTCCACCAGTAGCCTTTCTCCATGTCCACGGCGGCGCGCATGCCCGCCAGGATGGCCGAATAGGGCTGGAGCCGCGTGCTGTCCGGCTGGCTCTCGTCGTATACCTTCACGTGCGGGTAGCAGAGCATGAGACGCTTGCTGGAGGTGTTGAAGGCTATGGCGCCGGAGGGTCCGCGCCCTTCGATGGCCTGTTGGAAGGTGGTTCCGATGGGGGCGTCCACGTAGGCGAAGGCGCGCAAGGCGTTGGCCATCACGTCCAGCTCCGCGACCACGGAGGCCAGCGCGCCGAAGCCCGGCGCGATGAGGATCTTGGGCTTGAAGCCGAACAGGCCGAAGCAGTCGCGCAGAGCCTGCATGCCGGTGCGCTTGCCCGTGACCGGGTCCACCTCGCCGATGATGTCCGCAGGCGTCACCTTGGAGGGGTCTGCGTAGTCGTAGGACACCTGGACGGTGGCCCCTGCCGCGATGGCCCCGGTCCCGACGCGGGTGATCACGCCCGTGGCGGGGGCCAGCGTGTAATCGGTTCCGGCAATGTGGGTGGTCGCGCCGTCCTGGCTCTTGACCACCACGGCGGCCACGCCCGCGTGCCCCAGCTCGACCAGGCCGTCGGCGTCGAACGTCTTGTTTGCTGCGGCCACGGAGGTCTTGTGCCGGGCCGGGTCGAACACGTTGACCATGATCACCGCGCCGCTGCCCCTGCCGCTTAACTGCTGGTCGAAAATGGCGTCCATGGCCTGGGGGATGGTGAAGCCGGGCGTGACCGCGCCGCCGTACTGCGCGGCGGCCTTGTCATTTAAAATGAGCGTGGGTTTGTCCACGGTGCGGTCGGCGTCGGCCAGCTGATAGATGGGCGCGACGCCCACCAGACCGATGACGGCGGTCTTCACCAGCCGGATCGGGCGCGGGCCGGAGTCGATTTCGATGGTCTCGACGCCGTGCAGGAAGTTAGCTGGCATCGGTGGGTTCCTCCTTGCGCTTGCGGGCGGGCTTCTCCGGCTCCGGGGCCTCGGTCAGGTTGCCCAGGGCCAGATTGGTGCGCACCCAGGCGTTGTCCTCGGGCAGTGTCGCATCCTGGCCGGGGTGGAGCATGGTCTCGCGCCCGTCCGGCAGGGTGACGCCCGAGGGCGGGCCGCTGTAGATGTAGATTTTGTCCATGTTGCGCTCGCTTACGGGTTGTTGACGATGATGAGTTCGCCAAGGTTGGCCGCCCGGATCTCCGAGGCCGTGGGCGCGGCGGCAACGGCTCGGGTGAGGTCGGTTTCCAGCGCCTGGGC
The DNA here is from genome assembly GCF_000429325.1 of Fundidesulfovibrio putealis DSM 16056. Classification (NCBI taxonomy): domain Bacteria; kingdom Pseudomonadati; phylum Thermodesulfobacteriota; class Desulfovibrionia; order Desulfovibrionales; family Desulfovibrionaceae; genus Fundidesulfovibrio; species Fundidesulfovibrio putealis. The sequence goes on along the minus strand of NZ_AUBQ01000004.1, from coordinate 306,762 downwards.
CGGGATGATCACGGCCATGGTAAGCCGGTAGGTCCACACGCCGTTGGCCGCGTCTTGAAAGCCCTCGGACACCGGGAAGAACGCCCCGCCGAGCGTATCGCGCCCCCAGCCGGTCAGAGCCAGGCGCACCGCGTCCAACAGATCGTAGGCACCGCCGTGTTCGCGCAGGTTCCTGACCACCATGAACAGGTCGAACTCCATGCGCCGTTGCTGGCGCGAGGTGTCGTCCGTGCTCTCCGAACGCCCGAACGTGCCCCGGCTGTAGGCCACCAGTACCGCGCCCTTGGGGTGGGTCAGGCGGAATTCGCCGGGCTTCTCGGGAAAGCTCCTGACTTCGTAGCCCGGAATTTCAGCCTTCAACCGGGCGAGAATTGCGTCCTCGATCTGCTTGATCACCGGTACTTCTCCAGGAAGCCGCCGCCGAAGATGCGGTCCTCGGGGGTCTTGTTCACGCGGATCACGGCGGATTTAACTTCGGGGTCCGGCTGGCCGGTCGCCCCAAGCGTCACCTTGCCGTTCTGGATGTGTTCGAGGGTTTTGAACGCCTGCCGCCAGCTTTCCAGCACCTGCTTGGGAGGCTCGCCGTGGGTCTCCGGCCTGCGCCCGTAGAGGGCGAAGACCACCAGATCCACGGCGAGCTTCGTGAGCAGCTTGGGCGCGGGCTCCAGGGGCAGGACGTAACGCTCGCGCAGATAGCCCTCGATCACCTCGCCTGCGTCCTCGATCAGGCCGTCCAGAACGACCTGGTCGACGGTTTCGGGCATGTCCGAATCGTCGGTGAGCTGCACGAGGAGCTGCCTGGGCAGCGTGCGTTCGATGTCCGCCTGGGTGCAGTAGGCCACGCGCTACTCCTTGGCCCCGGTGTCGCCGCCATCGGCTTCGTTGGCGTCGGCGTTTTCGGGAGCCTGGTCCTTCCCGGCTTCGGTCGCGGGCTTGTCCTTGGCCTTCCTGGCAGCGCCGGAGGCGGCGCGGGGCGAGGAACCGCCGCTGACGGTCAGGCCGGAGTCATCCATCTCGACCGGGGTGTCCGAGACGACGCCGATCCTGGACAGATTCGTGGCCTGCCCGTCCTCCAGTTCGATGAATTCGCCGGGCTCAAAGCGCCTGCCGTCGTGGTCCAGGGTGTCGAGCACCTGATATTTGAAGCTCATGGGATTCCCTCCTAGGCCACGGAGTTTTTGAACAGGTAGCCGCAATCCGGCGCGCAGATCACTTCCTTCACCTCTTCACCGGCGCGAACCCGGACGCCGCCCTTCAGGCCGATGTCCTTGTCCTCCCACTGGCCTGCCACGCGGTCGCCGTGCTGGGCGGTGAAGCCGAAGGTCACGCCGCTGGTGTTGGTGGCCAGCCTGTTGCGGTAGAGGGCGGCCATGTCCTTGCCCCAGGCTTTGACGATGCTGGGGGCCTGACCCTTGCGCGCGTTGTTGACCAGGGCCATGCCCACCAGGATCTCGTCCACCTCCAGCTTGTCGGCCAGTTCCTCGCGGGACACGACGCCCGCGTTGGAGTTGTTCTTGTTCACGGAGGAGACAACCTTGGGATGCATGCGCAGCACGGTCCAGGCACCTTGACCGAAGACCAGGATGTTCGGACGCATGATGGGGATGTCCAGGGCCTGCATGATGACCGTGATGGGGTCGGAGTTGGTGTAGTCCGAGAACTGCGACGCGCCGGAAAGGGTAGTCCGCTGCCCGGCGGGGAAGGCGTTCAGGTTGAACACCTGCGAGGCCACGCGCGCTTCGCGATCCAGCACGATCAGGTCGGTGATGCCCTCCACCGCGCGCTTCACCGGGCTGAAGTTCGGGGGCGCGTTGTCGATGTCCTTCTGCGGGATGGGATCGTCCAGGCCGTAGTCATCGGTGGAGCTGGTCTGCTCGGTGGCCGAGAACTCCACCTCGTTGGGCTTGGAACGCCGCCCCACGCGGGTGTCGGGGATGGTGATGGATTCGGCGAAGTCGTACTTCCACCACTTGAATTCGCTCTTGCCCACGGGAACGCGCGGCAGCACCTCGTCGGCGATGCACTTGCGGTTCTGGTAGGCGATGGCCAGACCGGTCAGGACCGGGTCGACCGGAAACGGATAACTGCCAGGCATGAAAACTACTCCTTATCCCTGGATCTGGCCCAGGCTGATGGCCACGTCGATGATGTCGCCGGAAACGCCGGACACCTCGGCAAAGCCCACGATGCGGGCGTTCGCTCCGGCTGCGGGGGCTGCCTTCACGCCCTTGCCGTTGGCGTCGGAGGTGATGGGTTCGCCCCTGGCCACGGTGCCGCCCAGCTCCACGGCGGCGATGCCGCTCTTGACGGCGTCCAGGCGCTGCCCGGCGTCGCGGGTGATCTGGGTGTCGGAAACGCCCATGATGGCGTCGGTGGCGGCAGCGGCCAGCGCAGCTGCGCCGTCAGCCGTTCCGTGCTTGACGATGCGGCAGGGGGCGATGGTCCCCTCGGCGGTGTAGACCTTCACGAGTCCACGGTTCATTTGGAGCCCTCCTGCTTCAGCTGGCGTTCCGCGATCTCGGCGGCCTCGGAGAAGCTGATGGCCTTGCCGTTCTTGGCGTGCTCGCTCATGACGTTCTCGATTTTCTCCGAGAAAGCCTTGCCGTCGCTCACGCCAGGCGGCAGCTCGGCACAGCGGTCACGGGTGGCCCGATCCTTGAAATCGACCTGCACCGGCAGGCCTTCCAGGAAGCTCTTGAGGGCGTCCACGGCGGGCACGGACGTGGTCTTGCCGTCGGCCTCCGCGAACTCCAGGGGCTTGGCCCCTGACAAGGACGGGAGCAGCGCCAGGGCCTTGTCGCGCTGGGCGGGCGTCATCCTGCCCGTGTTCACAAGCCCCTCGGCGAAGCTGGCGAAGGACGCCGCGACCTGGCTGTCCGCCTGGGCGTTCACCTTGCCGGACAGGTCCGCGTTGGCCTGCTTCAGGTCCGCGTTTTCCTTCTCCACAGCGGTCAGCTTCTCGCTGAAGCTGGCCACCTGGTCTTGCAGCGCCTTGAGCTGCTTCATGATGTCGGGATTGCCAGGCATCACTTCCTCCTCGAAGGACGTCGGGTCCTCCGGTTTTTCGAGCACCTGTTCCACGTCCCAGGTGTTCATGATGGTGTCGGCGGCCTCCTGGCCGAACTTGGAAATGATCCAGTCCCGCAGGCGGATCATGATCCGGCTCAGGGCGCTGACGCGGTAGTCCTCGCTGAACTCGAACGTGAGGGCCTCACCCTCGGCGAAGCTCACGTCCTTGAGGCCCTTCACCGCCGGGGGCACGGCCCCCAGGAAGCCCACATGGCGAAGCGTCCCGTCCGGGTAGAGGCTGATCGAACGCTTCTTGAACCGTTTGTTTGAAACCAGGTCCGCGAACTCCGGGGCCACGTCCGTGAAGTCCGCCTTGAGCACCGTCCCGTCGCGCCAGACCTTTTCCACCCAGCCGTAGGCCGGATCGTTGTCCTTGGGATGGCCGATGACGGCGGGGGCTTCGTGGGTCGCCGGGTCGTAGCTGGCGGCGATCCTGTCCAGATCCGCCTCGGTGAAGACGTGCGGCTGCCCCTTGGAATCGACGTGGGAACCGGCCCGAAAGACCTCAACGGCCTTGAACATGGCCTTGGACATGGCTAGGCCCTCGGCTCTTTCAAGATGGTGATGACCTTGGCCACCTTGTGGGACACGCCCACCCCGCCAAGGACCGCGCCAGCGGCCAGAAACACCGGGGCGGCGGGAGCCAGGACCGGGATCATGGGGGCCAGCTGCCCCGCCGCGTAGAGAACGCCGCCCAGGATGGTCTTCCATCCGAGTCCGGCCAATGCGCCGTTGAAATTCATGGGACCTCCATGTGTTGGGCATGGTGTTGGGCATGGTGTTGGGATGGGGGCCGCACTCACGCGGCCCCCTGGGATCACGCCTGTTGATTCACGTCAGACTGTCAGAGCCCCAGCGCGGCCATGGCAGCCCCGCCCACGATGGGCATGGCGGCGTCGATGACCTCGCCCAAGGCGCTCTTCACCGCAGCCCAGCGCGCATCGGTTGATTGCGTGGAATCGCCAGCCGCCACGGCGGCGTGGTAGGCGGCCAGCGCGATCTTCGCGCCCGCCAGGGCCGGGGCGGTCTTTTCATCCAGGGCCTGTGCCTTGTCCGGGTGGCTGGCCTTCAGCTGGCCGACGCCGCTTTCCAGGGCCATCACGGAAAGATCAAGGACATGCCCGGCGATGGACAGCTTGGAGCTGTCCGGTACGGCCTCGCCGGACGGACCGGCGGGCACGGTGCAGGCGGCCCCCAGGGCCAGGAGCGCCAGCAGCAGGAGAAGGACGGGAAGGCGTTTCATAAGTCTCCTTTGGGTTGTCGGTCGGGTTATCGATTCCAGTTCAGGGCCGTTACGAGTTCATTGGAAAGCAGGATCAGGACGGCGGCCAGCGCCAGGGCGGCGGCAACGGTCACGATCCTGGACATCATTGGAAGACCCGCTCCAGGAAGGAAGCCAGGTCCATCACCCGGTTGGTGAGTCCTCCGTGGAACTTGCGGAACGGATAGGTGACGACGCCGTTCTTGGTGACGGGCGCGTCCTTGATGGAGTCGTAGTAGGCGAGCCGGTGTTTCAGCGCCTTGCGGGCCAGCTCGGCGTCCACGCCAGGGCGGGCGCAGACGTTCGCCACCGCAGTCAGGGTCTTGGGGCCGAGCGCGCCGTCCGCCGTGAGGCTGAGAACAGGCGCGAACTCCCGAACGGAGAGCGGCAGGTCGTTGAACGCCTGCTGGAGGAAGCGCGCCCCACGGCCCGGCCCGGTGTTCACGGAGGCGTCGAAAGTGACGGCAGCCGTGCGCCCGCCGATTTTGCCCAGGGCGTACTTGTCGAAGAACACGGCCCTGTAGAGAGGCACCGACCTGGTCACGCTGAGCTGGTGGAAGTCCTCCAGGTCCACATCGTGGTCGCCGTCGAAGTCGGCCAGGGACGGGGCCAGCGTCAGGAACGTGGCCAGGGTCCAGCCGTAGCGGGTCCAGCCGCCGGGATCGTCAGCGTCGTCCGACTCGCCGCCCTCGTAGGCCTGGGTGAAGGGAATGATGCGCTCGAAGGCGTCGCCGCCAGCGAGCGTGATGACCTTGCCGAGCAGGGGCAGTTTGTACTGCGCTCCGGTATTGACGTTTGCGTTCATGTTGCGCACCCTAGGGGAACAACGCGAAAAGCCTCCACTGAACGGTTCAGTGGAGGCTTTCTTGTTTGTGCGGCTAGGTCATGCTCATGGAATCAAACGCAGTAAAGTCGGAGGCGTAGCCGGAATGCAGGAAATCATCACGCAGGTAGTCGTGAACAACGGCGTCACGGGGCTCATCTTCCTCATCTTCTTCATCTACCATCGGGACCAGATGAAAGCCTGGGAACAGCGGCGCGCGGACGACATGACCCGTGAAGGGCAGCAGCACCAGCTTTACCTGGGGCTCCTGGAGGCCACTCAGGCCCTGGTGGTGAAGACCACGCAACTGGAGGAACAGCACCGGCAGATGTTCTGCCTTTTGAGCCCGAACCAGAAGGACAGGGGGCAGGCCCGTGGCTAGCGAAGTCCAGGAAGCGAGATTCCGGCTGGCGGACGCCAAACGGCGGGTCAAGGAGCTTCAGATCCGGGGCAAGGCCAATGCCGCGCTGATCCGTCAAGCCCTGTCCCAGTTCACCCAGGACATCGGCGAATATGACATCGAGGCCGCAGGGCTGCACCTGAAGGATCTGGAGGCTATCCGCGAGGAGCTTCTCACGGCCAATCGCGAAATCAAGGACCTGGAGCGCTTCCTTGGCCAGGACTGATCTGCTCCCCCTGGTGGAGCACCTTTACGTCAACGAGCAATGCACGCTGGCCGAGATCGCCAAGCGCCTGGACGTGGCCGAGAGGACGCTTCGCAACTGGAAGGAAAAAGCCAAGGCGGAGGGCGGCGACTGGGAACTCAAGCGCCAGAACCTGCTGGCCAGCAAGCAGTCCTTTCACGAAGAGCTTTACGACCTGGCTCGCGACATCGCCGCGTCCATCCGGGAGGACATCAAGGAAAAACGCGAGGTGTCCCCGAGCCGCATGAACTTCCTGGCCCGGCTGCTGCCGCAGCTGGTCCACGTGAAGGACTACGAGGCCGTGGCCAAGGCAAGGCAGGATCATCCCGCAGGAGGGGCCAGGCCCGAGGATGTCGTGGATCTTATACGGAGTCAGCTCCTTGGCCCCTCCTGATCCCTACTTCCTGCCCTACCAGCGCCGCTGGCTGGCCGACCGCGCCCGCGTGAAGATCTGGGAGAAGTCCCGCCGCATCGGCGCGACCTACGTCCAGGCTTACGAAGACGTGGAGGACTGCGTCACCGGAGCCGTGCCCGCAGTGTGGTTCACCTCCGCCGACGACTCTGCCGCGCGCGAGTACATCCAATACGGTCAGAAATGGGCCGGGTTGTTCAAGGTGGCTGCCGACTACCTGGAGATGCCCTTGCTCGACGACAAGGACGTCCGGGTCTACTCCATCACGTTCAAGAATGGCGCGCGCATCAACGCCCTGTCTTCGAATCCCAAGGGATTCCGCTCCAAGGGCGGCAAGGCCGTGCTGGACGAATTCGCCTTCCACGACGACCCCGACGCCATGTGGAAGGCGGCCCGCCCCTGCATCACCTGGGGTTTCCCGCTGCGCATACTCTCCACCTACAATGGCCGAGCTGGGCGCTACTACCGCTTCGTGGAGGACGTGAAAAAGGGCAAGCTCAAGTGGAGCCTGCATTCCACGCCCATCCAACTGGCCGTGGCCGAGGGCCTGGCC